>NZ_JAAGOU010000004.1:0-251755 GCF_010500775.1 Salipiger sp. PrR002 | reverse complement strand
CCAAAATCACCACCTGCAATGTCGCGCTGTTTCACCAGCGGTGTCGCTGCACACGCTTTACCGTCGAGACCAAGGGCGTACGTGAAGAGGCGTCCATTTGCCCGAGGCGGCAACTCGATACAGCTAGGAACAGGGACCAGTCGTGCGGAGCTGCTGTTCTTGATGATCTTCCCGATGCGCTGGAGGTCAAAGTATTCGATGCCGCCCTCATTCTTGATGTCCTGCCATTCCAGAAGAGCGACCTCGTCGAGGCGCATTCCGGTCGCGGCGAGGATGCTCAAGGCAAGTCGATCTTCGCCAGACATTTCAAGAGTGAAGAGAGCCTCAAGCTGAGAGCGACGCAGCGGCTGCCTCTTGATCGCCTTGCTGCCCTTCCCTTTGAGCGAGATGTCTGCGAACGGATTCGCGTCAATCCACGCTTGATCTTGGGCAAATACGAAAACACGCCGTACGGTCCCAATGTCTCGCTGCAGGGTGTTGTAGGCGTGCTTCGATGCCAAATGCTCCACGAACTCTAAGGCTGTCTGTCCGGTAACTTGAGCGATGTCGGGGTCGTTGGCGAAGTCGGTGAACTTCTGCGCGGCCTTGCGGTATGAACCCTCAGTTTTCTTCCTGTTGTACTCGATAGCATTGAGGCACTGGTTCGCCACTTCCGAGAACCGCTTGCCACAAGCGCTTTTGCTTTCCCTCCGTTTCGCAAGCTCCTGCTCAAACGCCCACAGCAGTGCCTCGACACGGTCCTGCGAAGCAGCGATGGCATGTCCTTCTTCGGCGTCAACGAAGCGAGGATCGGTTGCCATGTGAAGAACGCTGCCAGCGAGGCCGCGAAGCTCGTTGGCGGATTGATCAGCCTCGTCATCTTGCCACGCCGTGTCCGGCCACTTCGGCCTGCCGGGAAGTTCTTTAAGAAGCTCTCCAGCTGCGTGAGCGACGGGGTCAAAGCTTTTCTGTGCTTTGTCGAAGGCGGCATAGATTTCAGCAGCCTTGTCATGCATGCGGCGTTCGGCTTCGCCCCGGTCGCCGGTGCCGCGACGCTCTTGCTTGCGTCCGTTAAACGCGGGGCGGAGGTCGGAGGGGATGGTAACTTGAGTGTACCACTTGCCCTTAACCTGAACGAGTTTTGCTGCGGGGTAGTTCGACACGACAATAATGTCCGAAATAATGTCCATTCTAGTGTCGTGAGGTCTACTACATCCTTGATTCCTTGAAAATAAGGCCTCGCAAGATGTGATGGCGGAGACGAAGGGATTCGAACCCTCGAGACGGTTTCCCGCCTACTCCCTTAGCAGGGGAGCGCCTTCGACCACTCGGCCACGTCTCCGCTGACGCGTATAGCCAAGCAAACATAGGGACCACAAGGCGAAACTGGCCTCTTCTCGAAAAAAAACCAAAACCCCAAAAACCGGCTCAAACGGCACTGAAAGGCACCGAGCTTGGGCAAGATCTGGTCAATTTCCCCTACTGAGAAAGCGCGTTCGGGCGGCAGACGCCGAAGGAGTCTCAAGGCCAGCAGAATGCTGCGAGGAGCTCTCAGGAAAAGTTTCCGGAGTGGCGCAATCGATCCGACCTCCTTTCTGGAAGGAGACACGGTCATGAGCGCGAGCCAGGAAAGCCCAGGGGCGCCAAAACTCGAAGAACTTGCTCACTACTGGCGGCTGCCCTCGCCGCGCGCGAGCTCGCCCGCGCTGTCGGCGTCCGTAAGGTACGCGGTCGCTTTCCTTGGCATGGGATCTGGGCGGCCGAAGGACTCGCGCCGCCGCCGCAGTATCGCTGGGAGGAGCTCAAGCTTCCGCACAGCACGGCCTGTGATGTGGCTGCCCTCCTTGGCGAGTCTGAACGCTCGGCGCGGCGGCGGGCGCTTGCGAAGCCCGACGCGAGCTTCCCAGACCCCGTGCCGCTCCGGAAGAAACCGCTGCTGTGGCGGACGGCCCAGCTGAACGCCTGGCAGGCCGGCTTGTCCGTCCCCTCCTACCGCAAGACGTCCCTGAGAGGCGCCAGCAGGGACCCCGAACCCCTCAATGTGGCGCGGAGAGAGGTCAGCGATGCCTACGACCCCTGACAAGAAGTCCGGTCTGCGGCCAGCGCAAACGGATAGATGACAACCCCGACGAAGAACGGAAAACATGACAACCACCCACCAATATTGGATTTGCTATGCTGCATGGGCGGTTGTCATTTTCTGCTCCGTCATCACGAAGAACGGCCAATTCAAGGAGATTACAAATGACATTCGATCCTTTCGCAGAAGGCCTTTATCAGGGCGGACGCACAGAGACTGGTCACGTCCGTCAAGCTGGTGTCATTTCCTGGATGGCCTGAGGGCATGATCAGGCAACTTTCGTTGTGATGCTGAGAATGGGCTCGAGATCCTCCTTGTCGATCTGGGCGAATGCCTCGGGCATCATGTAGCGACTCGCCGCTTGCCACTCGTCATTCTGTTCGACGAGAACCGCGCCAATCAGGCGCATGATTGAGGGCTCGTTGGGGAGTGAGGACATGCCTGCCACCCGTCCGAGGGAATGCTCGAACGGCCACGACATCGGCGCGGCGCTTCGCCTCTTTGTTCAGCCTTTCTATTGGGTTGGTCGAGTGCAGCCTCGTGCGGTGCTGACGAGGAAACGACATGTAGGCCAGGACATCATGCTCGCTGGCGCCCATGAGATCGGCCAGCTTGAGCCACCGCGGGCGGAGTTGTTCTGCCACCTTGCCCCAGGTCTCGCCGGCATGAGAGCGATCGGGCTGATCGAAGGCCTGCCGAAACGAGCCATTGATCCGCCATTGGTCCGAGGGCAAGGCGAGTGCGGCGACGACGGTGCGCTGACCGCGCGAGACATGTGCCAGGGCATTGCGCTTCCAGTGAACACGACAGCGCTGCCCGTTCAGCCGTCGCCGATCCCCCGGATCGGCTTTGGGCCTCACCTTCGAACACCCGAGAGATGGCGGCCCGGAGGCCGGTATGCGCGTCGCTGATCACCAGCCGGACGCCTCCGAGGCCCCGGGCCTTCAGGGAGCGCAGAAACTCAGTCCAGAAGGTCTCGGCTTCCGAGGGGCCGATGCCGAGGCTGATGATCTCGCGCCGCCCCTCCGTGTTCGCGGCGACGGCGATTATGGCCGCGACGGGCAGTCGCCAACGATTGCGCCATCGGTTCGAGCAACGATGGCGACGCGCCCGCCCTGACGGACCTTCAAGTAGGTGGCTTCGAGCCAGTCATAGGGCCATTCTCCGGTGAGCGGGCGGTTCAGGAACCCGCCGACGCGCTCGTCGTTCGCCATGGGTCTCGAACCATGGCGGCCACATTGCTCACTCCTCGCAGAGCTTGGACACCGTGCTCTTGGAGATGCCGCTGAGCCCCATTGCCTGCACCAGATCGTCGACGCGCCGGGTCGAGACGCCCCCGATCCACGCTTCTTGGAACGAGCCATGTCACGCCATTGGTCCGAGTGACAATGGCGAGTGCTCGCTCAGCTTTTCGGTGTAGCGAATGGACAGATATTGCGAGCCGCGATCGCTATGATGGACCAGCCCCATGGCCTTTGTCGGCCTTCGGTCATGGACTGCCTGCTCCAGTGCATCCAGGACAAAACCAGTCTGCGCCAAGGTGCTGGCGCGCCAGCCGACGATCTTGCGCGCATAGGCGTCGATGACGAAAGCGACATATACAAACCCCTTCCAGGTGGCGACATAGGTGAAGTCGTCGTCCATTGGGCTCGGACCAATGGCGCCTGCATGGACAACCCCAGAGCATGTTGGGCGCCGGGACGCGGAACTCGCGGTTCACCTTGTCCAGAGGACACGGGGCCTTCTTGTCGGGGATCGTTGTCCGATGCGGTTTGCCGCGGACTGAGCCATTGAGGCGCCATTGGTTCGAGCCCAATGGCGAAGGCCCTGGATGTCCATGTCCCGCATGAGCCGTGCCACCGTGCAACGTGCGACAACGAAGCCTTCCCGGTAAAGCTGCCGCCAGACCTTGCGGACGCCGTAGACCTTGTAGTTCTCCTCCCAGACGCGTTCGATCTCGGGCCGCAGGGCAGCATCACGACGGGCACGGTCCGACAACCGGGCCGGATTGGCCCGCTTCGCAAGATGATCATAGTAGGTGGAGGGGGCGATCGGCAGCACCGTGCAGATCGGCTCGACCCCATGCGCATCACGATGCGCCTCAATGAAATTCACGATCACTTCGACCGGCGGTCGAGCTCCGCCATCGCAAAATACGCCGACGCCTTCCGAAGTATCTCGTTGGCCTGACGCAGTTCGCGGCTCTCCCGCTCCAGCGCCTTCATTCTCTCGGCCATCTCGCTGGGAACGCCTGAACGCTTGCCGCTGTCGATCTCAGCCTTCTTGACCCAGTCGTTCAGCGTGTTCGCCGAGCAGCCGATCTTCGCTGCGATCGAAGTTATCGCGTGCCAGCGAGTTCCGTGCTGGCCCTCGTTGTCGAGAACCATCCGCACCGCGCGCACGCACTTCGGGGGAAAACTTGTTCGTGGTCTTGCTCATGATGCTCCATCCTGCTCAAGAGTTGGAGCCTCCGTCAGACCCGGCGCGGCTCAGAGCCCCGTGACGGCGTTAGCCGTTGGCTCGATCACTTTGGCAGTGGTAAGGGCGTCCCGCAGGGCCATGTCTTTCTTCTCATGCAGACCAATAGGGGCGGCGCCTTGCGCCTCCTCAAGCTCGCGTTCATCTGCGTCGTATTATTTGCCGATGCCATCCTTGAGTGCATAGTCGGCCTCAAACCCAGCCTTGAGAAACGCCGCGCGGATTTCTTGCTCACGCATGGCCGCCCCGGCTTCCCGAATGTCACCGGCTTTCCTAGTAAGTCGGCCTCGATCCGCCGGGAGTGCTGCTAACTTACCTGCGACTTCAGCGTCGGTCCGTTTCCGTTCACGGTAGTTAGGTGGCCTTATGCCGGAATACGCACAGGCACGAAGTCGAGCTTCCGGGTCAGTTCGCCCAGCTCGATCCAATACGCCCGCGGCAGACGTGCAGCTTGATCTGAACCCTTGTTTCTCATGGACTCGCGCCGAAATTCGGGGAGTCCGAAAGCCTTCACAAGTCGTTCGGGCGTCCGCTTCCAGCAATATCAAGTCGCGTTGATCAGCCTTGCGCCGTCTACGCCCTTCCCCACTTCTCAAACCCCGTTTTGTGCAAAGTCTGCTAAAAGTCTGCGCAAAAACACTTGGTCCGCAATGCTGCGGCAAACCATACTTCTTCGGGTTTTCTTGTAGATCAGGAACTTGCAGTGAGCAAGTTGTTGGTGCGGTCGAGAAGACTCGAACTTCCACGGGAGTTACCCCACAGCGACCTCAACGCTGCGCGTCTACCAATTCCGCCACGACCGCACTGTCTTGACTTGGTGAGGCGGTCTCTAACGAAGCCCGCGGGGGATGTGAAGAGGAAAATCGCATATTCTTTGAAAAGTTTTCGCCACAGAGCCCAAACCCCCGGCAAAGAAGGGAAATCCAGCGCAGAGCCTCCCCCAACGTCACCCAAAACCTCAAATCCTGCGCAGGACATATGGCCTGCTGCGCCGCCCCAGCGCCGCCGCCAGAGCCAGCGCCGCTGCCCGCCATATTGACCCGCCCGGTGATCCGCCATAATCGCTCTGCCATGGTTGAGTGGATCACGACAGACGGGCTGACCGGCTATGACGAAGCCGTCGCCTTCATGGAAGCCCGCGCTGCCGCGATTGCCGCGGGCGAGGCCGAGGAACTCATCTGGCTGGTCGAGCACCCGCCGCTCTACACCGCCGGCACCTCCGCCAAGCCCGAAGACCTGCGCGAGCCCGACCGCTTCCCGGTCTTCGACACCAAGCGCGGCGGACAATACACCTATCACGGCCCCGGGCAGCGCGTGGTCTATGTCATGCTCGATGTCGCCAAGCGCGGGCGCGACGTGCGCTGCTTCGTGCGCCAGCTCGAGGCATGGGTGATCGCAGCGCTGGCGGAGTTTAACGTCACCGGCCATATCCGCGACGGCCGTGTCGGCGTCTGGGTCGAGCGGCCCGACAAGCCGCGTCTGGCGGATGGCAGCGTGACCGAGGACAAGATCGCAGCCATCGGCATCCGCCTGCGCAAATGGGTCAGCTTCCACGGCATCTCGGTCAACGTCGAACCGGATCTGTCGCATTTCAGTGGCATCGTGCCCTGCGGCATCACCAATTACGGCGTGACCTCGCTGGTCGACCTCGGCCTGCCGGTGACCATGGACGATCTCGATGTTGCCCTGCGCCGCAGCTTCGACGAGACCTTCGGCGCCACGCCGTGCGAGATTGGGCCCCGCGAGATCGGGCCCAGCGAGACCTGACCCTGCCAGACCAGCGCTAGCCCGCCAGCAGGTGGGTCTTCACGTCCTCGGCGGCAAACTCCACCAGCGCGCGTACCTTGCGCGGCAGCATCGCGCCTTCGAGGTAAACCGCGCTCAGATCGTGCTGCGGCTTCTCTTCCTGCGCCAGCAGCTCCACCAGCCGCCCCGCTTCGAGATCGCCGGTCACCACGAACTCGGGGCAATAGGCGATCCCCTGCCCTGCCAGCGCCATATCGCGCGCCACGCGGGCGCTATTCACGGCAAAGCGGCTGGCGATCTGCACCTCACGCAGCGCCCCGTCCGCCCCGAACCGCCAGCGCGGGCTGCGCTGGTTGCTGTCGTGAATGCAGGCGTGCCCGGCCAGCGCCTCGGCGCTCTCGGGCGCGCCATGCGCGGCCACATAGGCAGGAGAGGCCACCACCTTCATGCCAAAGCGGCACAGCCGCCGCGCCTTGAGGGTATTGTCGGTCAGCCGCCCGATGCGAAAGGCCAGATCGATCCCCTCCATGGCAAGGTCGGTGTAGGCATCCGACAGCCGCAACTCCACCGACAGTTCGGGATGCGGCGCAGCGAAGCGGCTCAGCAGATCGGCGGCGTAAATCTCTCCGAAGGTCAGCGGCGCCGCCACCCGCAGCACCCCGGAGAATCCCCGCGCCTCATGCTCCACCGAACCGAGCAGCTCTTCGAGTTCCTCGAGCCACGCCGGCGCGCGCACCAACAGCTTCTCGCCCGCCGGGGTCAGCCCCACCCGCCGCGTGGTGCGCTGCAAAAGCCGCGTGCCCAGCCGCGCCTCAAGCTCGGCGACATATTTCGAGGTCAGCCGGTTCGACACCCCCATGCGCTCGGCGGCGGCGGTGAAGGAGCCGGTCTGCGCGGTGGCGACAAAGGCACGAATCTGGTCGACGATGTCCATGGCTCATTCCGAACGATATGTGGATAGTATTACCACATACTCGCCATTTCTTTCACAAAGGCCAGCCCGCATATTGCTCTCAACGGCAGCCAGCGCTGCCCACCCTTTTCCCCGCCCCGCGGGGACCGCAGACGGAGAGACATCATGGCAACCAGCGACGCCCCCCTCGACATCGGACAGGTGAGCCTGACCGTGAACGACTTGGCAAAGGTCGGCGACTTCTACCAATCCGCCCTCGGCCTCGAGAAACTGTCGGAGGACGGCACCGAGGCCCGCTTCGGCGCCCATGGCCGCAGCCTCATCGCGCTGCGTCAGGACAAATCCGCGCCGCGCCATTCGCCGCGCGAGGCCGGGCTTTTCCACGTGGCCTTCCTGCTGCCGTCGCGCGCCGATCTCGGCGCTTGGCTGCACCATGCCGCCGAGACCCGCATCCCGCTGCAGGGCGCGTCGGACCACCTCGTCAGCGAGGCGCTCTATCTGGCCGACCCCGAGGGCAACGGCATCGAGATCTACATCGACCGCCCGCGCGATCAGTGGACGCACCGCGGCGGCGAGATCGAAATGGCGACCAACCATCTGGACCTTCAGGACGTGGCGAACAGCGCCACCGCGACGTGGCAGGGCGCGCCCGAAGATACCGTCATCGGCCACGTCCACCTGCAGGTGGGCCGCCTCGATCCGGCAGAGGCCTTCTACGCCGAAACCCTCGGCATGGCGGTGACCAACCACTATCCGGGCGCGACCTTCTATGGCTCGGGCGGCTATCACCACCATCTCGCCTCGAACATCTGGAACAGTCGCGGCGCCGGGCCGCGCAATGGACCCGCCACCGGGCTGACCGAGATCGAACTGCGCGGCACAAGGGACGAGATCGCCGCGATCCGCAGCCGCTCCCGCGCCGAGACCCCGCTCACCGATCCGTGGGGCACCACCTTCACCCTGAGCCAGAAGGACTGAGACCATGCTGATCGACGGAAAATGGACCGCCAACTGGCAGCCGGTGCAAAAAGCCGACGAGAAAGGCCGCTTCGTGCGGCAGGAATCGAGCTTTCGCAACTGGATCACCCCCGATGGCAGCGCCGGCCCCACCGGCACCGGTGGCTTCACCGCCGAAGCCGGACGCTACCGGCTCTATGTGGCGCTGATCTGCCCCTGGGCCTCGCGCACGCTGATCGCCCGCAAGCTCAAGGGTCTCGAAGAGATCATCCCGGTCACCGTGGTCAACCCGCGGCTCGACGATCAGGGCTGGAGCTTCGGCGGTTTCCCCGGCGCGGATGCAGACCCGCTCTACGGCGCAAGCCACCTGCACGAGCTTTACACCCGCGCCGATCCGCATGTCTCGGGCCGCGCCACGGTGCCGGTGCTCTGGGACGAGAAACAGGGCGTCATGGTGAACAATGAAAGCGCCGACATCGTGCGCATGTTCGACACCGCCTTCGAGGACATCGCGCCCTCCGGCCTCCGCCTCGCCCCCGAGGACCTCGTGGAAGAGATCGACCGTGAAAGCGCGCAAATCTACCGGCTCTACAACAACGGCGTCTACAAGGCGGGCTTTGCCAGCAGCCAAGAGGCCTATGACGAGGCGGTGACCCAGCTTTTCGACGAGATGGCCCGCATCGAAGCGCGCCTCTCGGACGGCCGTCCGTTCTATTTCGGCGACCGGCTGACCGAGACCGACATCCGCATCTTCGTCACCTCGATCCGCTTCGACGCGGCCTATCACGGGCTTTTCAAGTGCAACATCCGGCGGCTCGAGGATCACCCGCACATGCACGCCCATATGCTGCGCATGCTGAGCACCGGCGGTATCGCCGAGACGGTAGACCTCGATCACATCAAGGCGGGCTATTATGGCATCAAGGCGCTCAACCCGCCGCGCATCATCCCCGCCGGCCCCGCCGGGCTGGAGGCGCAGATCGCCGCCGCCAAAGCCGCGCTCGCCTGAGCCTCCCACCGCGGGGGCCCGATCCCAAGGTCCTTCTTCTCTTTAAAAATACGCAAATCCCCCCGCGGCCAGACGCGCGCCGCGGGGCAAACGCGCAGCACCGCCAAATTGCGCCTTAACAAATTGCGCCCCAACCCCGTGACCGGAAATGTGACTTGGCGAAGGCCGATCATGCTGTATCGTCTCCCTTCGGAGGACAATGCCCATGACGTCTGCATCATGACGACCGCATCCCGGCACGCCGCCCGCGTGGTGGAAACCGCCACCGACCCCGCCGCCGCCGCGCGCTCGCGGCTGGCCGCGTCGTGGCGCCGGTCGCTGTCGCATCACGGTCTCGATCCGGCGCAGAAGGACGGCGTGCAGACGATCACCCAGCAGGCGCTCGCCGAACGGATCGAACGCTCGGAGGTGATGTTGCGCGTCGCCATGCCAAAGCTCGACGCGCTGCATCAGATGCTCGGCAGTTCCGGCTGCGGCGTGCTGCTCACCGATGCCGAGGGCGTTGTGCTCGATCTTCGCGCCGGTGACAGCGACATGGGGGTGTTCCGCGCATGGGGGCTCACCCCCGGCTCGGACTGGTCCGAGGCCTCCGAGGGCACCAATGGCATCGGCACCTGTATCGCCGAGGCGCGCCGCGTGGTGATTCACCGCGACGAGCATTTCCACGCCCGCAACACCGCGATGAGCTGCATGGACGCGCCGATCTTCGGCCCCGAGGGCGAGTTGATCGGCGCGCTCGACGTCTCTTCCGCCCGCGCTGATCAGACCGAGGCCTTCAACCGGCTGATCGCCGCCATGGTCGCCCAGACCGCCCGGCAGATCGAGGCCGACACCTTCCGCGCCGCCTTCCCCGAGGCGCGCATCATCGTCGCAGATGCCGAGGACAGCGAGGCTTCGGTGCTGCTGGCGGTGGACCGCGACGATCTGGTGCAGGGTGCCACCCGCGCCGCGCGCCGCTCCTTCGGGCTGGCGAGCACCGGCCCGCTGCCAGCGCGCCCGGCCAGCGATCTCTTCGGACGCGAGGATGAAACCTCGGGATTCGAGCGCGCCGAGCGCGCCGCCATGGTTCGCGCCCTCGCCCGCACGCAGGGCAATGTCTCCGAGGCCGCGCGCATGCTCGGCGTTGGCCGCGCCACCTTCTACCGCCGTATGAAGAAGCTGGGCCTGTCGTAAGCGCAGCGCCCGCCCTGCCCCCTCATCTCCCCACGCGAACCTGTCTCACCAGCGAGACAGCTTGCCCCCGCGACCGCTCCGCCCCCGGCTGACGAACGCGCATTCCCCTCGCACACTCCTTTCATGCCCCGGTGGAGGACCGGGCTTTGAGGAGGATACCCCATGAACGAGATGACTCAGGTCGCGGCAGACTACACGTCGCCCTTCCGCACCCGTTACGACAACTTCATCGGCGGCAAGTTCACCCCCCCGGTGAAAGGCCAGTATTTCGACAACATCACCCCGATCACCGGCGCGAAGGTCTGCGAAGTGGCCCGCTCCACCGCCGAGGACGTGGAATTGGCGCTCGACGCCGCCCATGCGGCGCGCGAGGCGTGGGGCAAGACCTCGGCCACCGAACGCTCCAACATCCTGCTGAAGATCGCCGACCGCATCGAAGAGAACCTCGAGTTCATCGCCACCGCCGAAACATGGGACAACGGCAAGCCGATCCGCGAAACCACCGCCGCCGATATCCCGCTCTCGGTCGATCACTTCCGCTATTTCGCGGGCGTGCTGCGGGCGCAGGAAGGCAATATGTCCGAGATCGACCACGACACCGTGGCCTATCACTTCCACGAGCCGCTCGGCGTGGTCGGGCAGATCATCCCGTGGAACTTCTCGGTGCTGATGGCCGCATGGAAGCTCGCCCCCGCGCTCGCCGCGGGCAATTGCATCGTGCTCAAACCCGCCGAGCAGACCCCCGCCGCGATCATGGTGCTGATCGAATGCATCGCCGATCTGCTGCCGGACGGCGTGCTCAATGTGGTCAACGGCATGGGCGCCGAAGTGGGCGCGCCGCTCGCCAGCAGCCCGCGCATCGCCAAGATCGCCTTCACCGGCTCCACCGAGACCGGCCGCAAGATCATGCAGGCGGCGACCGAGAACCTGATCCCGGTGACGCTGGAACTGGGCGGCAAATCCCCCAACATCTTCTTCTCGGACGTAATGGCAGAGGATGACGCCTTCCTCGACAAGGCGGTCGAGGGCTTCGTGCTCTTTGCCTTCAACCAGGGCGAGGTCTGCACCTGCCCGAGCCGCGCGCTCATCCAAGAGGACATCTACGAGGAGTTCATCAAGCGCGCCATCGCCCGCGTCGAGGCGATCCAGCGCGGCGACCCGCGCGAGATGGCGACGATGGTCGGCGCGCAGGCCAGCCAAGAGCAGCAGGACAAGATCCTCTCGTATCTGACTATCGGCGTCGAGGAAGGGGCCGAGGTGCTCACGGGCGGCAAGGCGGCGCAGATCGACGGTCTGGAGAACGGCTTTTACATCGAGCCGACGATCCTCAAGGGCCACAACAAGATGCGGGTCTTCCAAGAGGAAATCTTTGGCCCGGTGGTCTCTGTCACCACATTCAAGGACGAGGCCGAGGCGCTCGCCATCGCCAATGACACGATGTACGGCCTCGGCGCTGGCGTCTGGACCCGCGACGGCACCCGCGCCTACCGCTTTGGCCGCGCCATCGAGGCGGGCCGGGTCTGGGTGAACAACTACCACGCCTATCCCGCCCACGCGGCCTTTGGCGGCTACAAGCAATCGGGCGTCGGACGCGAGAACCACAAGATGATGCTCGACCACTATCAGCAGACCAAGAACATGCTGGTCAGCTACAACCCCAACAAGCTGGGCTTCTTCTGAAGCCCGGCATCGGATGATCCGCTCCCCGCGCCTCCCACCCCGTGATGGGAGCGGATCAGGGTCTGCCGGCCAGGGCCTCCCCTCTGGTCGGCAGTTCTCTTTCTAGCACCAACTGTCACCACGCTCGCGCCAGCGCGAGCACCACCACCCCTTTGCTTGCCCGTCATTTTCCCCGTGCTACCCTCCGTGCCAACCCGACATGACGCAAGGTTACGGAGAGATTCCATGAACATCATCTGGCTTGGCCACGGCAGCTTCCGCATCGAGATCGAGGATCAGGTCCTGCTGATCGACCCTTGGGTCATCGGCAACCCCGTCTTCCCCGAAGACCGCGTCGAAGACGCGCTGAAGGATGTGACGCAGATCCTCATCACCCACGGCCATTTCGACCACACCGACAACGCCGTCGAGGTGAGCCAGCGCACCAAGGCGCCGGTCTCGGGCATGGTGGAACTGGCCGGCCAGCTGCACGGCAAGGGCGCGGTCGAGGGCCACGCCTTCAACAAGGGCGGCACGATCAGCTTCGGCAATGTCAGCGTCGGCATGGTGCCCGCCTCGCACAGCTCGTCGCTGCCCACCGACGAAGGCCCCAAATACGCGGGCATGGAAACCGGCTTCATCATCAAGGGCGAAGGCAAGACCATCTACTTCTCGGGCGACACCACGATCATGGCCGACATGGCGTGGATCGGTCAGTACTACAAACCCGACATCGGCATCCTCAGCGCCGGGGGGTACTATACGATGGACATGGAGATGGCGGCCTGGGCGTCGAAAACCTATTTCGATTTCGACACGGTCATCCCCGGCCACTACCGCACCTTCCCGGCGCTCGAGCAATCCGCCGCCAAGCTGGCCGAAGGTCTGCCCGGCGTGCAGGTGATCGAGCCCGAGGTGATGCTGCCCATCACCCTCTGAGGCTTCTGCGCCGCCCTGCCCGGAACAAGGCGAAGCCGCCGGGCGGGGCGCCACTCTGCCCGCAATGCCACAGCCCACAGACGTCTGCGCCACCCCCCGCTTCCGGGCGCGGCGCTTCGTGCCTATAGTGCCGCAAACACGGGCAAAAGGCCGGGCAGAATGACAGGCACCACCGGACCAATCACCGGGCGCGACACCCCGCTCAATATCCTCATCGTCGGGCACGCCGGGCGGCTGCAATATGAGGCCGTGCTCTTTGCCCTGTCGCTGGACGCCGCCACCCCCGAGGGCCGCGCAAAGCTCTTCGTCGCCGAGCCGCAGCCCGGCCCGCTCTGGCCCGGCGATCCGCGCATGTCGCCCGAGGCCTGCGACATCCTGCGCGACCTCGGCGCAGAGATCATCCCCTTCGAGAGCCGCCACTTCGGCCACGCCTACCCCTATGGCAACAAGATCGAGGCGCTCTTCGCGCTGCCGCCGGGCGAGCCCTTCGTCTTCTTCGACACCGACACGCTGATCACCGGCGATCTGTCCGAAGTGCCCTTCGACTTCACCCGCCCCACCGCCTCGATGAAGCGCGAGGGGACATGGCCGCAGATCGAACTTTACGGCCCCGGCTACACGCAGATCTGGAAATCGCTCTACGACCGTTTCGGCCTCGATTTCGCCAGCTCGCTCGATCCCCACTGGCCCGAGGGCTACTGGCAGCACTACCTCTATTTCAACGCCGGGTTTTTCTTCTACGAATGCCCGCAGCGCTTTGGCCGCCGCTTTCTCGACACCGCGCTGACCATCCGCGACGACCCGCCCAAGGCCCTGCAATGCCAGAGCCTCGATCCATGGCTCGATCAGGTGGCGCTGCCCTTGGTCATCCACGGGCTCGGCGGCGGGCGGGACACCCTGCCGACGGGTCTGCTCGACGGCAGCCACAGCTGCCATTACCGCGCCATGCCCCTGCTCTATGCCCGCGAAAGCGACGAGTTGGTGGTGTTTCTCGAGGCCATCGCCGCGCCCAACCGGGTGAAGAAGCTGCTGAAAGAGCATGAACCGTTCCTGCGCTACATCTACCAAGGGCGCGGCGCGAAGGTGCGCGCCATGTTCGACCGGGACGACCTGCCCCGGCGCGAACAGGGCATCCGCAACCCGCTCAAACGCGCGGGCCTGTGGATGCGGTAGCCGCTGGTGCGCCGGGGCCATGCGCCGCTTCCGCGATTTTTCGCGCGCCCCGCAAATGCCCGTCAGGGATCGCCGCGACTCATGGTACGTTGATATCAACTCATCTCAGGAGGAGACCCCATGAGCACCGCACCCACGCTTCTCGTCGGCACCACCAAAGGCGCTTTCGTGGTCAGCCAAGGCGACACCGGCTGGACCGCCGAGGGCCCCTTCTGCGCGGGCTGGCCGATCAACCATATGGCAGGCGACGCGGAAAGCGGCACCATCTGGGCGGCGGGCGGCAACGAATGGTTCGGTGCGGGCGTCTGGCGGCGCAACGGCTCCAGCGGCTGGCAGCTGTCGAAACTTGCGGGCGGGCAGATGGACGAATGGATGGCCGCCGACCCCGAGCTTGCCGCGCAGCTTGGCGTCGCGCCCTCCGGCCCGGCGCCCTTCACCGGGCAGTTGCAGGCGCTCTGGTCGCTGAAAGCCACGCCGGGCAAGCTCTACGCGGGCGGCAAACCCGCCGCGCTCTATGCCAGCAGCGATGGCGGCGACAGCTGGGACGAGATCGAGAGCCTGCGCAACCACCCCTCTGCCGACAGCTGGAACCCCGGCGCCGCAGGGCTGACCCTGCACACGATCGTCACCGATCCCGCCGATCCGAAACGCATGTGGCTGGCGATCTCTGCCGCCGGGGTCTTTGCCACCGAGGACGGCGGCACCACGTGGGAGCGCCGCAACCGCCGCTCCAACGCCCCCGCCAAGCCCAGCAGCCACCCCGCCGCCGGGGACGGGCATGAGACCGGGCATTGCGTGCACAACATGGACCGCGCGGCGGGCGAGGCCGACCTGCTCTACCAGCAGAACCACCATGGCGTGTACCGATCGCGCGATGGCGGGCGCAGCTGGGACGAGATCACCGACGGGCTGCCCTCGACCTTCGGCTTTCCCATCGGCGTGCACCCAAGCGATCCCGACACGATCTGGACGCTGCCCCTTAACGGCGACATGGCCGGACGTTTCCCGCCCGAGGCCAGCGCCGCCGTCTGGCGCTCGCGCGATGGTGGCGAAAGCTGGCAGGCCTGCCGCAAGAGGGCTGTTTCTTCACCGTGCTGCGACAGGCCATGGCGGTGGACAGCGCCAGCCCCGCCGGGGTCTATTTCGGCACCAACTCGGGCTCGGTCTTCGGTTCCTCCGACGAGGGCGACAGCTGGGACGAACTGGTGCGCCACCTGCCCACGGTACTCTGCGTCGAGGTGATGCCCCGCGCCTGAGGGCCAAACCGCCCAGCGCCTCAATTTCGCACCGAAATACAGTTTCCTGCGCCGATGCTTCAAAGCGGAAGTCCGGAAAACCTCCATTCAGCAGGATGAATCCCCGACTTCGGGGCTGCGCGTGCCGTGATATGTTTGCGCGAGTAATAGAGCCGCGCACTCATTTATTCCGCAGAGCGCCAATTTCATTCATCCAAAGCAATTTCAGAGGTTTTCGAAATGCCCGGCACGCTCATTGACGACCCCAAAGCCCGAAAGACATTTTCCCAAGCGATCCGCAACTATGCAACAAGCATCGCCGCCGACCGCGGCCCCGAAGAGCATCGCCAAAATGGTGACGAGGAACTGGAGCGGCGGCAGGACCCGACCAAGCCGCTTCATTTCTCCATGAGCTTCACCAAAGGGCTGAAACACAATTGCACGACGTTTCTTGTGCAGGACCCGGATCATTTCGACAGGTTCCGGCATTTTATCGCCAGAGGCGTGGTCGACTTCTTCACCCTAGGCCTCAATGATGCCAGTGCGATTGCCGCCGCCGAAGGCCGCGACTACCGACAATGGGAGGCCCCCACCGCGGGCCATGTCTTCGAGCTTCAGGGCCCCGACCCGCAGGCCGTCACGATGCCGCCGCCGCCCCGTCTCGGCTCGGCGCAGCTCACCTACGAGATGGCAGAGGTCTACGAGCTTGCCCTGCTGCGCGACGTGCCCTTCGCGCTGTTCACTGACACTCCGCCTGCCGATGCGGACCCGGAAAAAAGCGCCCTCATCGACGCAGCGGTGGCGCGGCTGAATGCGCTTGAATACGCCACCAAAGGCTATCCCAGCGAAGCGGGCTATCCGCTTGCGCCGGACGCCCCTAACAAAGCCGCGCGACAGGCGGCCCTGTCCGATGGCGAGCTCGACGGCGGTCCCGACGACATCCCCGCCCGCCCGCGCAAACCCTTCCCCGAGCCCGGCCAGCCCGGCGCGGTCACCCGCAGCACGATCTTTCGCGGCTCGACCCGCGGCGTCGAGACCGGCCCCTATCTGTCGCAATTCCTGCTGATGGGTTCCGAGACTGTCGGAAAGAAGTCCACTCCCGAAAAGGGCTTGATCGCCTACGGCGCCCAGCGCATCGACCAGCGCGTGCCTCAGGCGAAGGAATGCGACGACTACATGATGGACGAGGGCAGCTTTCTGGAAATTCAGAACGGCGCCAATGTGCCCGGCGATGAGAAACAGTCCTTCACCGCGGGCGACCCGCGTTTCATCACCACGCCCCGCGACATGGCGACCTATGTGCATTTCGACGCGCTCTATCAGGCCTATCTCAACGCCTGCCTGATCCTGCTGGGACAGGAAGCGCCCTTTGACACGGGGTTCGACCATCTTTCCGGCATGGGCAAATACAAGCACCACGGCACCGGCGGCTTCGCGCTCTGGGGTGGGCCGCATGTGCTGACGCTGGTCACCGAGGTGGCGACCCGCGCGCTCAAGGCCGTGCGCTTCCAGAAGTTCAACAACCACCGCCGCCTGCGCCCCGAGGCGCTGGCCGGGCGCATCCACAAGGCGGACGATATCCACGACGCCACCGGGATTGATCTATTCCAGACCATGCGCGGAAAGCTCGACACCCCGACGGCAGGCACCCCCAGCCTGCTGAGCAAGATCCGCGCGCACAACCAGAGCGTCGCGGAAGCGAACACGGTGCTGCTGCCCATGGCCTTCAAAGAGGGCTCGCCCATGCACCCGGCCTATGGTGCCGGTCACGCCACCGTCGCAGGGGCCTGCGTGACCATCCTCAAGGCCTTCTTCGATACTGATGCCGAACTGGTGGAATATCGCCCGCTCGAAAAGCCTGATGCCGCGCCGAAGATTGGCTTCCAGCGCCCTGCCGCCGTCGATGTTCTGCGCCACGTGCACTTCGTTGCCGCTGCGGACGGCACGGGCCATCTCAGCATCGAGAACGCACCCGAGCCCCTCAAACTCGAGAGCGAGTTGAACAAGCTGGCCGCCAATATCTCGATCGGCCGCAACATGGCGGGCGTGCACTATTTCACCGACTATTACGACAGCCTGCGCATGGGCGAGAAGGTTGCCCTCGGTATCCTGCAGGAACAGGCGCTGTGCTACACCAAGGACCGTTTTGAGATGACGGTGAAACCCTTCGATGAAGCGGCAGAGCCTGTGGTCATCACCTCCGGCGGGGTCTCCCCCTTCTTCACCTGAGGCCCACATCTGCACGCTCGTACAGCCAGCCGGGGGCTGCCCTATGCCGCCCCCGCGCGCTGCCCGATCTTGGTTAACAGCTCCTTAGTAGTCCGTCCGCACTGTGATCGGGACCAATTCGCCAAGAAACTTGCCGACAAAAACCGATGGAGACTGCAATGTCGCTTCCTGCGCTCTTCGACGCCGCGATCTGCGTCCTTGCGATTATGGTCGTTTTCACCCTTCTCGCCACCGCCATCAATGAGGCCATCGCCGACAACCTGCGCAATCTGCGTGGCAAAACGCTGGCACAGGTGATCCACAATCTATTGGAGCGCGAGAAGAAAAGGGCGAAGGGCACCGGCCAGAAAGTCTCTCCTGAGCCTGATCTAGTGAACGCCTTCTACAATCGGCCGGAGATAGAGGCTTTAATGCGTCCACGCAGCCTTTCGGGAACCATCACATCGATCAGGCGGCGTCCCTCGGCGATCGAGCCCCGGCAGGCCGCGCTTTCCGTCCTTGCCGTGCTACTCGACCCCGACGAGATGGCCGAGCTCGAAGCCCGGGCCAACCAGGAGCGCGACGCCTATCGCGCGCTTCTCGAACAGAGCCTCTCGGCGCTGCCGATTGGCGAGTTGAACCGGCAGATTGCGCTGCGCAAGGTGGCAGACCTCTCGGCGCTGATCGACAGCGAGATGGAAGAGTTCCGCACCACACTTGACCGGCAGCGGGCGCGGATCGAAGAGGAATACGCCGAACTCATCGCCCGCGCGCAGGGGTGGTATCTGCGCAGCACACGCAAGATGCTCTTTGTGATCGGCCTTGTGCTGGCGGCGGGCTCGAACATCGACCTCCTCGGCTATACCGAACAGTTGATGGCGGAAGAGTCGCTGCCTGCACGTACCGAAGTGGCGAAAGCCCTCATAGAAGATCTTGAAGAAAAGGGCCTTGCCGGAAGCACCGACCCGGATCAGACAGCCTATGACGCTGCCATTGCCTCGCTGGGCAAGCTTGAGGTGCCGCTGGGCTGGACCTGCGTCGCCTTGGCTGAAGTCGAAGGCAACGACAAAGGCGAAGGCAGAGTCAAAAACAGAGGCCCTTGGCTACAAGACCTGCCCGAGCTCGCCTGTGAAGAGGGCGAAACTCTGTCGCCGCCCTCAGTGCCGCAGGTCATCGGCTGGGTGCTCATCGCCTTCGGGGTCACGCTGGGCGCGCAGTTCTGGTTCGACCTCTTCAAAAAGATCGTGGACCTGCGCACCGCCGGGAGCACGGTCACGCCCAAACCCACCTCCTGAGATGGGTGTCCCCGCGGGGACAGGGATCCGCGGGGACAATCAATAGGGCCGCCGCTTTGGCACTGTCCCCGCGGGGACGGCGATTTACTCCGCCGCCTCGCCCAGTTCAAAGACCATGGTGACCTGCGTGCTCAGCACCGTTTCGCCCGCCGCCACGGGCACCGCGGAGGCGCGCGCCATCTCCATCATCGGTGCGGGGGCCTGCCCGCCGCCACTGGCCTCGGCGATCGAGAGCACCGGCCCGAGGCTCAGCCCCGCCGCCTCGGCCAGAACGCGGGCCTTCTGCATCGCGTCCTCAACCGCCGCGCGGCGCGCGTCTTCCATCACCGGCTTTGGATCCTGCAGGCCAAAGCTCAGCCCCGACAGCTGGTTCGCCCCGTCTTCAAGCACCGCGCCCAGCACCTCGCCGAGCCGGTCCAGATCGCGCACCCGCACGCTCAGCTGGTTGCCCGCCTCAAAGCCGCTGATCACCCGCTCTGTGCCATCGTTGCCACCCGACCAGAGCGGCCGCAGCGAGATGTCCGAACTTTGCCGGTCGCGCGCCTCGATCCCCAATTCATCAAGCCGGGCGATCAGCGTCTCGGCCACCTGCGAGGCCTCGTTCATCGCCGCATCCGCCTTGGCGTTCTGCGCAGTGATCCCAAGGCTGACCCGCGCCATATCGGGCGTGGCGGCCACTTCACCCTCACCGGTGACGGTGATCCGCGGCGCCTGCGCCTCCTGCGCCATGGCAACCGCCGGGGCGGCAAGGGCAAGGCAGCTGGCGGCAATCAGCGCGACATGGCTTTTCACCGAGCGCGTCTTTGGGCGCATCATGGGGCGCGAAACTCTGCGCATGGAAACATCCTTTCACTTGAAGTCCGCCTCACAATGTCGGTATCGCGGGGCCTCGCGGCAAGTCCCGGCAGCGCCCGGTTCTTTCGCTGAGCGAAGACCTGCTGTAGGATGAGGGCAAGGAGCCCCGAGACTCCCATAGCTCCAAGAGCAGTGCTAGAGACCCGCGCATGGTACCAGATTTCGCGCTTTCGCTTTCCTCCGAGGGCCTGACCCTGCTGCGCCGACAGGCGGGCGGCTGGCGGCCCTTGGCCGAGGCTCCGTTTTCCGCCGGGGCATTTGACGGGCTGCGCAACCGCGCGCTCGAGGCTGACCCTGCGGGGACAGAGGTGGCGATCTTCCTGCCCAACGATCAGGTGCGCTACATCGAATTGCCCGATCCCGGCGACAGCCAGTCCGTGCGGCGCGCGGCGCTTGAGGCGGCGCTCGATGGGGCGACGCCCTACCCGGTGGCCGATCTGGTGCTTGACTGGTCGCTCTCAGGCACGACGCTGCTCGGGGCCGCGGTGGCGCGCGAGACGATGAACGAGGCCGAGGCTTTCCTGCGCGAGCGCGGGTTCGAGCCGGTGATGTTCGCCGCGATCCCGCCCTCGGGCACCTTCCGCGGCGCGGCCTATTTCGGCCCCGCGAGCGGATGGACCGGGGCCGCGCCCGAGCGTCCGGCCAAGGTGATCTTGCTGGCGCCCGAAGCCGAGCCGGAAGCTCAGCCGGAACACCGGGCGGAGGAGACATCCGCCGCCGCTGTTGCGGCAGCAGCGCCCGCAGCTTCGGCAACAGCTTCGGAAAGCGCAGAGTCCACCGACACCCCTGAAGTGCCGTCCGCTCCGGCAGAGCCCGAGCCCGTCGCCGAGCCCAGCAAAGCGCCGGAAGAGCAGACCGCCGTCCAGAGCGACCCGGCGCCCGCGCCGCCTCTGCCTGAGTTCCCCGAACCCGCACCCGAACCGCAGCACCCGGCCCGCCCGGCGATGAGCGCGCCCACGGCGCCGCCCGCCGCGCCGAGCTTCAGCAGCGTGCGCGCAAGCCGCGACGCCGTGCCTCCGGCGCCCGAAGCCGCGCCGCGCCTGACCATGGGCCGCACCCATGTCGCTGCGCCCAAAGGGAAAGATCTGCGCGCCGCCGCGCCTGCCCCCGAGCCGGAGGCGAAACCCGATGCGCCGGAAGCGGGTGCGAAACGCCGCGGCTTTGGCTTTGGCAAACGCCGCGAGGCGGCAAGTGGCGCCAATGGTGCCAGCGCCCCTCAGGCGGCCTCGCGTCCGAGTTTTGCCCCGATCAAGACCCCGCCCGAGCCGCAGACCGGCTCGGAAACCACGCAGGGCATCAAGCAGGTCACGCCGCGCCCGCCGGTGTCGGAGCCGGTGGATCCCTCTGGCGTGACGCCCGTGTCGGGCCGCGCCCGCGTGGCCGCGCTGCAGCGCGAGTCGGGACAGGGTGCGCAGGACCAGAGTGCCACCGCGCGCCGCGCCGCCAGTTCGCTCAGCCCCGAGCAAGAGCGCGACCGGATGACCGTCTTCGGTGCCCGCAGCGGCCAGAAGGTGGGCGGCAAGCCGCGCTTCCTCGGGCTTGTGCTGACGCTTCTGCTGCTGCTCTTCCTGCTGGGTGTCGCCGCTTGGGCCTCGGTCTTCATGAAGGATGAAATCGCTCAGTTCTTCGCGCCGGGCGAACCCCCCGCTGCGCCGCTGACCGCGCCTGCAAGCACCGAGACCGATGTGGCCGAGGTGGCGCCTGCGCTCGCAACCGAAGAAGAGGCTGGCGATGCCGAGCTGGCCGCGCTGGAACTGCCACCCGCCGCCAGCGAGGGGCTGGAGGATTCGCCGCCGCTCGAGCCGGGGATGACCCCGCGCACCCGGATGAGCGCCGATGACGCCGCCGCGCGCTATGCCGTCGATGGCATCTGGCAGCGCGCGCCCAACGCGCCGAACCGCCCGCCGCTCACCGATGCCGAGGACGTCTATGTCGCCTCGATCGACCCCGAGGTGCAGCAGTTCGACGCCGTGGCCCTTCCCGATCTCGATGGCACCCCGCGCGAGGATCTTAGCCTGCAGCCGGTGCGCCTGCCGCCCGCTCCGGGCGTGCGCTTTGATCTCGACGACCGCGGGCTGGTGAAGGCGACGCCCGAGGGCACCGTCTCGCCCGACGGGGTGCGGATCTTTACCGGCCTGCCGCCGCAGACCCCGCCGCTGCGCGATCCCGACCCGGCCAGTGCGCCTGAGGTGCAGGCCACGCCCGAGGCCGCACCGCAGAGCGAGACCGCGCCCGACGCCGCAGAGACCGCCGAGGCAGACGAGACCGCCGCGCCGGAAACGGAAACGGCAGAGACGCAAGAGGAGGTTCTGACCACCGCCGCTCTGGCCACCGACGCGGATCCGGCTCTGCAGCAGTTCCGCCCGCAGGGCCGCCCCCGCGATCTTATTGAACAGACCGAGCGCGCGGTGCTGGGCGGTGTGTCGCTGGCCGAGCTTGAGCAGATGCGCCCGCAGATGCGCCCTCTGACCCCGCAAGAAGAGGCCGCGGCGCTGGACCTGCCGACCACCGAACAGGCCATCGGGGCCTCGCTGACGCCGCTGCCGCGCCCGCGCACCATGGAGACGATCGTCGAGGACGCCCGCCAGCAGGCGGCGCAGATCCCCTCGGGGCCGAGCGTGCCGCAAAGTGCGGGCGTGGCCGGCAATGCCACGCAGCGCCATCAGATCGACCTGCGTGACGTGGCGCTGATCGGCATCTACGGCAAGGACTCGGACCGCCGCGCGCTGGTGCGCCTGCCCTCGGGCAAATACCAGAAGGTGCAGGTGGGGGATCGGATCGACGGCGGACGCATCGCGGCGATTGATGACGACGAGCTTCGCTACGTCAAATCCGGGCGCAATGTCGTGCTGAAAATGCCCCGCAGCTGAGCCAGCGCGCCTGCGCGTGCCAAAGCGCGCAGGAGTTTCCCGCAAACGGCTGGACGCCAGCGCCATTGGGGTCTATCCCCGCAGGCGAAATTTATCCTGGTGAGACCATGCCCGACCTGCTGATCGAACTCTTTTCCGAAGAAATCCCGGCCCGGATGCAATCGCGTGCCGCCGAGGACCTGAAGAAGCTCGTCACCGACGGTCTGGTCGAGGCCGGTCTGACCTATGCCGGTGCCGCCGCCTTCTCGACCCCGCGCCGCCTGACGCTGACCGTTCAGGGCCTGCTGGCCGCCTCGCCCGCCACCCGCGAAGAACGCCGCGGCCCCAAGGTCGACGCGCCCGAAAAAGCCATCGAGGGCTTTCTGCGCGGCGCCGGGGTGACCCGCGAGCAGTGCGAAGAGCGTGAGGACAAGAAGGGTAAGGTGCTTTTCGCCATCATCGAAAAGCCCGGTCGCCCGGCTGCCGAGATCGTCGCCGAGGTGCTGGAAAAGACCGTCCGCAATTTCCCGTGGCCGAAGTCCATGCGCTGGGGCGCGGGCTCGCTGCGCTGGGTGCGTCCGCTGCATTCGATCCTGTGCCTGCTGACCGACGAGCAGGGCGCCGAAGTGGTGCCGCTGGAGATCGACGGGATCACCGCGGGCAAGACCACGCGCGGCCACCGCTTCATGGGGCCGGATGCGTTTGAGGTCAGCTCGTTCGACGACTATGAGGCCAAGCTCAAGCGCGCCAAGGTGGTGCTGAACCCCGCCGAACGCGCCGACACCATCTGGCATGACGCCACCAACCGCGCCTTTGCCGCCGGGCTGGAGGTGGTCGAGGACCGCGGCCTGCTCGCCGAAGTGGCCGGGCTGGTGGAATGGCCGGTGGTGCTGATGGGCGAGATCGGCGCAGAGTTCCTGCAGCTGCCGCCCGAGGTGCTGCAGACCTCGATGAAAGAGCACCAGAAGTTTTTCTCGGTGAAAAACACCGCGTCGGGCCAGATCGAGCGCTTTGTCACCGTCGCCAACATCGAGACCGCCGACGATGGCGCGACCATCCTTGCGGGCAACCAGAAGGTTCTGTCGGCGCGCCTGTCGGACGCCAAGTTCTTTTGGGAGAACGACCTGCGCGTGGCCAAATCCGAAGGGCTCACCGCATGGACCGATCGTCTGGGCAATGTGACCTTCCACAACAAGCTGGGCAGCCAGAAGGACCGCATTGGGCGCATCGCCGCGCTGGCGGCGGAACTGGCCCCTGCCGTGGGCGCCGATGCTGCGCTGTCGCAGCAGGCTGCCACCGTGGCCAAGGCCGATCTGTCGTCGGAAATGGTCTATGAGTTCCCCGAACTTCAGGGCCTGATGGGCCGCTATTATGCCACCGCCGCGCAGCTGCCCGCCGAAGTCGCCGCCGCCTGCCAAGAGCATTACTCGCCGCTTGGCCCGTCGGACGACGTGCCGACCGCGCCGGTCTCTGTCTCGGTGGCGCTGGCCGACAAGCTCGACACGCTGACCGGCTTCTGGGCGATCGACGAGAAGCCCACCGGCTCGAAGGACCCCTTCGCGTTGCGCCGTGCCGCGCTTGGGGTGATCCGTCTGGTGCTGAACAACGGTCTGCGCCTGCCGCTGGATCGCTATATCGACGCGCAGATCGTGCGCCAGAAAGCGCATCTGCATGCCGAGGCCGAAGAGGCAGAGCTTGAAGCGCTCGACACGCTGATCGACGAGATCGCCGATCACGGCGTCTTTGGCGCGGCGTTCAAGGCGGTTCTGAGCAAGTTCGAGGACAAGGCCCCCGCCGAGGAAGGCTCGGTGCTGCGCAAAGTCGGCAAGGTGGTGCCGGATCTGTCGGATGATCTGCTGGCCTTCTTCCACGACCGCCTGAAGGTGCACCTCAAGGGCGAAGGCATCCGCCACGATGTGATCGACGCCGTGCTGGCGATGCCCGGCTCGGACGATCTGCTGCTGGTGGTGAAACGCGCCGAGGCGCTTGGCGCCTTCCTTGGCACCGACGATGGCGAGAACCTCGTGCAGGGCTTCAAGCGCGCCAACAACATCCTGACGCAGGCCGAAGAGAAGGACGGGGTTGAATACAGCTTTGGCGCCGATCCCAAATTCGCCGAAAGCGACGAGGAAAAGGCGCTGTTTGCCGCGCTCGACAAGGCCGAGGCCGAGATCAAGCCCGCGATGGAGGCCGAAGATTTCGCCGCCGCCATGGGCGCGATGGCGGGCCTGCGCGCGCCGATCGACGCCTTCTTCGAGGCGGTTCAGGTGAACTCGGACAATCAGGTGGTGCGCCGCAACCGGCTGAACCTGCTGTCGCGCATTCGCCAGATCTGTCTGCAAGTGGCCGATCTGAGCCGGGTCGAGGGCTGACGCCCCTGCCCCAGAGGCGGCGCTCGCGGTGCCGTAACGTCCCGTCATTGGGGCCGTGCCACAAAAGATGTTAGGGCACGGCCCCTTTTCCGGGCTATTCTGCAGCGCAGAGTAACAGGGGCCTGTCATGCCCGACACATACCGACCCGACACGCAGGCCGATGACCCGCATGTCACGCTGATCACCCCCTCGGCGCCCATCGCGACGCCGACCCATGGCGGCCGGGCGAAATGCCTGCAGCGGCTGGTTCGGCTTGACCTGCCGGTGCCGCGCACCGTGGCGCTGAGCTTTGAGACGGTGCATCGCATCGCCCAGGGCGAGATGCCGCCGCCGGAGTTGATCCTTGCGCAGTTCCCGCCGGGCACGCTGCTGTGCGTGCGCCCCTCGTCCGAGGACCCCGATTGGGGCGGGCCCGGCTCGGTGCTGAACATCGGCATGAATGACGCCACGCACGTGGAATATTCCGACAGCCTCGGCGCCGAGGCGGCCTCGGCGCTCTATATGCGCTTTGTGGTCAGCTACGCGATCCATGTGGCGCGGCTGGACCCGGATGTCTTTGAAGAGATCGAAAGCACCGGCCAGCAGGGGCTGACCGATGCGCTGCACGCCTATGAGGAAGAGGCCGAAGAGCCCTTCCCGCAGGATGCGGCGGTGCAGCTTGCAGCGGTGCTGCGCACCATGGCGCGGGCGTGGGAAGGCACCACGGCGCGGCTGCTGCGGCAGGCCAAAGGCGCGCCGGTGGATGCCGGGCTGGGCCTGATCGTGCAGGAAATGGCGCTGGGTCTGGGCGCGGGCGAATGCGGCTCGGGCGTGCTGCAGCTGGTCAATTCCGACACCGGGCTGCCGCAGATCACCGGGCGCTACCTGCACCAGAGTCAGGGCCGCGAGGCGCTGCACAATGAAGGCGAGGCGCTGTTTCTGGAGCGCGACCGGCGCGGGCCGTCGCTGGAAGAGATGGCGCCCGAGGCGTTCGAGCAACTCAAAAGCCACGCTCGGCTGATGCGCCAGCGGCTGCGCGCCGAAATGCAGATCGAGTTCACGCTAGAGAATGGCCGCGTGCACATCCTTGACGGGGTGCGGGTGAAACGCTCGCCCCGCGCCGCGCTGCGCATCGCCGTGCGGCTGGCCGAGGATGGCATCATCAGCCGCGAAGAGGCGCTGATGCGGGTCGAGCCGCGCGGGCTTTCGGAACTGCTGCACCGGCAGGTCTCGCCCGAGGCCGAGCGCGACGTAATCGGACGCGGCGTGGCCGCCTCGCCCGGTGCGGCGACCGGCAAGATCGTCTTTAACGCCGCCGAGGCGCAGGCCTCTGCCGCGCGCGGCGAGCCCTGCATCCTTGTCCGCCGCGAGACGTCGCCCGAGGACGTGCGCGGCATGCATGTGGCCGCCGCGGTGCTGACCGAGCGTGGCGGCATGACCAGCCATGCGGCGGTGATTGGACGCGGCCTTGGCCTGCCTTCGGTGGTGGGCGCCGCGAACATGGGCTTCCGGCTGAACGACAAGGTGCTGATTTCGCAGGACGGTCGCCGCTTCAGCGAGGGCGATGTGATCACCATCGACGGCTCGTCGGGTCAGGTGCTGGCAGGGGCTCCGCAGATGGTCGAGGCGGCGCTGGACGACGCCTTCCATACGTTCATGTCATGGGCAGACGAGGCGCGCGACATCGGCATCCGTGCCAATGCCGACACGCCCGCCGATGCCGCCACCGCGCGCAACTTCGCGGCGCAGGGGATCGGCCTGTGCCGGACCGAGCATATGTTCTTTGAGGCGGATCGCATCACGCCGATGCGCGAGATGATCTTTGCCGACAGCCCCGATGACCGCAAGGCCGCGCTGGCGCGCCTGCTTCCGATGCAACGTGCGGATTTCACAGAGCTTTTCCGGATCATGGAAGGCATGCCCGTCTGCATCCGCCTGTTCGATCCGCCCCTGCACGAGTTCCTTCCCACCGACCGCGCCGGGCTGCGCGATCTCGCCGAAGCGCTGGATCTGCCGGTCAGCGATGTGACGCGGCGGGTGGAATCCATGGGCGAATACAACCCGATGCTGGGCATGCGCGGCGTTCGTCTCGGCATCGCGGTGCCCGAGATCTACGACATGCAGGCCCGCGCCATCTTTGAGGCCACGATCGACGCCTCGAAGGACGGCGCCCCGGTCGAGCCCGAGATCATGCTGCCGCTGGTCTCGGCGATGAAAGAGGTGGAACTGGTCAAGACGCGCATCGACGCGGTGGCCGCCGCCGTGCGCAACGAGCGCGGGCGCGATTTCGACTATTCGCTCGGCGTGATGGTCGAAACGCCGCGCGCCTGCCTGCGCGCCGACGAGATCGCCCAGCATGCCGACTTCATGTCTTTCGGCACCAACGACCTCACGCAGATGACCTATGGCCTCTCGCGCGACGACGCGGGGCGCTTCATGTCGCATTACGTGCAACAGGGGGTCTTTGCAGAGGACCCGTTCCACCGGCTCGATCCCGAGGGTGTGGGCGAGTTGATCCGCATCGGGGTGGAGCGCGGAAGACACGGTAACGGGGGAATCATGCTGTCGATTTGCGGCGAGCATGGCGGCGATCCTGATTCGATTGCATTCTGCCGAGAGGCGGGCATCGACTATGTGAGCTGCTCTCCGTTCCGGGTTCCGGTGGCGCGACTTGCTGCCGCACAGCTCGCGATCAAACACAAGATCGGGTAGGTTTTGCCCGATTTTCGCCCTAAATGAGCCGTTTCCCTCGAAAGGTTACGGCACCGATACTTTTGTGTGACTCCATCAGGCTGGACCATTAGGCGACATTTTTGTAAATCGCCCCAGATTTCGGCAACCCTGCGTTAGCCTCCCCGAGATGTGAGAGCCCAGAATGTTCCGTGCCATCGCGATCGCCATCGCTGCCTTTTCGGCTGCCCTGCCCGCTCGTGCTGACATTCAGCATGATAGTATCCGTCACCTCGTTAAACTCGAGCAGAGCGCACTTCGTTCCGCAAATTCTTCGCATCTGCGCAGCATGATCACGCCGGTCTCTGCCAGCGCGGTGAAAGGGCCGAGCTACGACAAGAGCTGGCTTGCCACCCAGCCCCAGGCCACGGGCGGCGCGCAGTTCCAGTGCCTCGCCGAGGCGCTGTACTTCGAGGCCCGCGGCGAAAGCCTGCAGGGTCAGTTCGCGGTGGCCGAGGTGATCATGAACCGGGTCGACAGCCCGCGCTTCCCCGGCTCAATCTGCGGCGTGGTGAATCAGGGCACCGGGCGGCTGCACGCCTGCCAGTTCTCCTACACCTGCGATGGCCGCCCCGAGCATGTGAGCGAAAAGGCCGCGTGGGACCGCGTGGCGAAAGTCGCCAAGGCGGTGATGACCGGCGCGCCGCGCGTGCTGACCAAGGGCGCCACCTTCTATCACACCCGCGCCGTGCGCCCCAGCTGGGCGCGCAAGTTCACCAAGACCGCCAGCATCGGCGCGCATTACTTTTATCGCGCCGGGTATCGCGTCAGCTCGAACTGAGGCCGCTTTTCGTCCCCGCGGCGACGTTCGCGGGGTCGCCCTTGCGGAAAGCCCCTGCTAGAGAGGCGGCACTTTTCCATTCGGAGCCGCTGCCATGGCCGACGAAATCCGCCTCGCCTTCGCCCATCCCGACGAACGCGCCATTGCCACCGCGGGCGAAACGCCGCGCGACCGCATCTCGCTGCGTGACCATGTGGTGGAGGTCGAGATCGGCGCCTTTCAGGCCGAGCGCGGCCATCCCCAGCGCGTGCGCTTCAACGTCGTGGTCGAAGTGGCCCCCGGTAAGGGCGCGTTGGAAGACGACGTCGATCTGATCCTCTCTTACGACAAGGTGACCGAGGCCATCGCCGCCGAGCTGGAGGCCGAACGGCTCAACCTGCTCGAGACGCTGGCCGAGCGCATCGCCGAGCGCATCCTGCTGGAGCCGCAGGCGCTGCGGGTCTTCGTGCGGATCGAGAAGCTGGATCGCGGTCCCGGTGCGCTGGGGGTCGAGATCGTCCGCGCCCGCGACGGCGAGCCGGTGGGCTCGGCGCAGGATGCGGCGCGCGAGCGGCCGCACCCGCGGGTTATCTACCTGTCGAACGCCGCCATCGCGGATGCCGCGCTGTCCAGCTGGCTTGATCAGGCCGAGGCTTTGGGCGCGCCGGTGATCCTCTGCGTGGGTCTGCCGGATGGCCCCCGCCCCAGCGCCGCGCATCCGCTGGCGCAGCGCCGGATCGACCTTCTGGCCATCGAGCAGAACGCATGGACGCTTGCCGCGCGCGACCCTCGCGCCAAGGTGGTGGCCACCCGGACCGAACTCGACTGGGCGATGAAGAACGGCCAGAGCTGCATCTGGGCACCCTCGAAGATCGTGCTTGACACGCCCGCCGGGCATCACGCCCACCCCGAGGATCCGGCAGAGCTGGCCGCGTGGTTCGCCGGGCTGATGGAGGCGCGCGAACTGGTGATGATCGGCGAAGAGCCGCCCGCGGATGTGACCGTGCCCGCGCGATCTGTAACAGTTGGAAACCCCAGCCTCTGAGCCCGGCAGCCCCGGCTTGCCAAGCCGCAGCGCATCGGGCACAGCACTAGAATGACTGCCCGATACCGACCGCTCGTCCAGACCGCCACGCCCCGCCCCGAGGATGCCCTGCCGCTGGCGGGTGGCCCGCATTGGTTCACCCATTGCGCGCGCCATGCCCGCGGCGCGCCGGTCACGGTGATCCCCGCCGCCGAAGTGCCGCAGGACGTGCTGGCCCGGCTGACCGCCCCGCGCGAGCCGGTGGCGGGCCTGTCGATGCAGGGCTGCCGGATCATGGGCATCCTCAACGTCACGCCCGACAGTTTCTCGGACGGTGGCACCGATGGCTCGGTGGCCGAGTCCATCGCCCGTGCGCGGCAGATGCTGGACGATGGCGCCGAGATCCTCGACATCGGCGGCGAGAGCACCCGTCCCGGCGCGCCCGAGGTGCCGGTGGCTGAAGAGATCGCCCGCGTCGTGCCGGTGACCGAGGCGCTGAAGGGCGTGCCGATCTCGGTCGACACCCGCAAGGCCGCCGTCGCCCGCGCCGCTGCCGAGGCCGGGGCGACGCTGATCAACGATGTGTCGGGCCTCGTCTTCGATCCCGAGATGACCGAGTTCTGCGCCTCCGCGCGCCTGCCGGTCTGCGTCATGCATATGCGCGGCACCCCCGAGACGATGACCGCCGAGACCGACTATGAGGACGTGCTGCTCGACGTCTATGACTTCCTCGAGACGCAGATCCACGCGCTCGAACATGCCGGGCTGCCGCGCGAGAAGATCGTCGTCGATCCCGGCATCGGCTTTGCCAAGACGCTGGAGCAGAACCTTGCGCTGCTGAACGGGCTGTCGATTTTTCACGGGCTCGGCTGCGCCATCCTGCTGGGCGTTTCGCGCAAGGGCTTCATCGGCAAGCTCTCAGGCGAGGGTGACGCCGCGCAACGTTTCCCCGGATCCATCGCTGTCGCCCTTGCCGGGGCGGCACAGGGGATCCAGATCATCCGTGTGCACGACGTGCCGCAAACCCGTCAGGCGCTGACGCTCTGGCAGGCTGTCGAAGAAGGAGGCTCCAGATGAGTCGCAAACTGTTCGGAACCGACGGGGTGCGCGGCACCGCCAACATGCACCCGATGACCGCCGAAATGGCGCTGGCCATCGGCGCCGCCGCCGGGCGCTATTTCCGCCGCGAGGCGGGCGGCACGCACCGGGTGGTGATCGGCAAGGACACGCGGCTGTCGGGCTATATGTTCGAGACCGCGCTGACCGCGGGCCTTACCTCGACGGGCATGAACGTGCTGCTGCTGGGCCCCGTCCCCACCCCCGCCGTGGGGCTGCTGACGCCGTCGATGCGCGCCGATGTGGGCATCATGATCTCGGCCTCGCACAACCCGGCGCATGACAATGGCATCAAGTTCTTTGGCCCCGACGGTTTCAAACTGTCGGATGAGGCAGAGAGCGAGATCGAGGCGCTGGTGGCCTCGGGCGTCGAGCCCGCGCAGGCGGGCAATATCGGCCGCGCCAAGCGCATCGACGACGGGCGCTTCCGCTATCAGGAGCGGGTGAAGTCGAGCTTCCCGCATGGCATGCGCCTCGATGGCATGAAGGTGGTGATCGACTGCGCCAATGGGGCCGCCTATCGCGCCGCGCCCGAAGTGCTTTGGGAACTGGGCGCCGAGGTGATCCCGGTGGGCACCCATCCGAACGGGCTCAACATCAACGACCAATGCGGCTCGACCAAGCCGCAGACCGCCGCCGAGACGGTGGTGGCGCATGGCGCGGATGTGGGCATCTGCCTTGATGGCGATGCCGACCGGGTGATCCTGATCGACGAGAAGGGCACCGTGGCCGACGGCGATCAGATCATGGCGCTGATGGCGGGCCGCTGGGCCGAGGAAGACCGGCTGTCGGGCGGCACGCTGGTCGCCACGGTGATGTCGAACCTCGGGCTGGAGCGCTATCTGGATGACCGGGGGCTGACACTGGCCCGCACCAAAGTGGGCGACCGCTATGTGGTCGAGATGATGCGCGCCAAGGGCTACAACCTCGGCGGCGAGCAGTCCGGCCACATCGTGATGACCGATTACGCCACCACCGGCGACGGGCTGATGGCGGGGCTGCAGTTCCTTGCAGAGATGGTGCGCACCGGCCAGCCCGCCAGCCGCCTTGCGCGCAACTTCGAGCCGGTGCCGCAACTGCTGAAGAACGTGCGCTTCGGCGCCGGGCAGACCCCGCTGGAGGCCGCCAGCGTGCAGGGGGCCATCGCCGAGGCCGAGGCGACGCTCTCGGGCCGGGGGCGCCTGCTGATCCGCAAATCGGGCACCGAGCCGCTGATCCGGGTGATGGCCGAATGCGAGGACGAGGCGCTGCTGGCGCAGGTCGTCGACGGCATCGTCGCCGAGGTGCAGGCGGCGGCGGTCTGAGCCCCACCCCGGCGGCACCGCGCGCGGCGCTGCCGGATATGCGTATTTGGAAAGAGAAGAAGCCGGGGACGCGGTTTTGCCTGGGCGCGGTGCACCTTAAGCTGAGGCAGACGAGGGGCTTGCGGGTGCCGCTGCGGCAGAGAGGTTTGCTGCCGCTAACTCTCTTTTGCGCTTTGGCCTCTCCGTGCTAGATGAAACCGGAAGACCAATGCCGGAGGAGCAGATGGACGGTAACGGCGACTCCAGCCAGAGCGACGCGGGCCTCTTCGGCAAGCCGCTCTTCGACGATCCGCGCGCGCGACGGCTGTCGCGGGTCGGCGTGGTCGACATCGGGTCGAACTCGGTGCGGCTTGTCGTGTTTGACGGCGCGGCCCGCAGCCCGGCGTATTTCTACAACGAGAAGATCATGTGCGGGCTGGGGGCTGGCATGTCCGAGACCGGGCGGCTGAACCCCGAGGGCAAGACCCGCGCGCTGGCGGCGCTGCAACGCTTTCAGACGCTGGCGCGCGGTATGGAACTGCCGCCGCTGACCGCCGTGGCCACCGCCGCCATGCGCGACGCCGAGGATGGCCCGGCCTTCCGCGCCGAGATCGAGCAGGCCACCGGCCTCAAGATTTGGGTGATCGACGGCGACGAGGAAGCCCGGCTGTCGGCGCAGGGCGTTCTGCTGGGCTGGCCCGGCGCCGACGGGCTGGTGAGCGACATCGGCGGCTCGTCGATGGAACTGGCCGAGATCCGCGGCGGCCATATCGGCAAGCGGGCCACATCGGCGTTGGGGCCGCTCAAGTTCAAGGACCTCAATGGCGGCAAGAAGGCGCGCGAGAAATACATTACCAAAGCCATCGCCGAGCTGGCCGAGCGCATGGGCAGCGCGCCGATGCCGCTGTTTCTGGTGGGCGGCTCGTGGCGGGCCATCGCGCGCATCGACATGGAGCGCCTCGGCTATCCGCTGCATGTGCTGCACGAATATCGGATGACCCTCGAGAACGCGCGCGAGACGCTGAAGTTCATCGAAGATGCCGATCTCGACGCGCTGCGCAGCGCATGCGGCATTTCTTCCGCGCGCATGAGCCTTGTGCCCTTTGCCGCCGAAGTGCTGGCGGAGCTGCTGAAGGTCTTTGAGCCCACCGCCATCGCCATCTCGAGCTATGGCATCCGCGAGGGGCTGCTTTACGAGCAGATGCCGCAGATGCTGCGCGACCGCGACCCGCTGATCGAGGCCTGCCGCTTTTCCGAGGCCAAGGATGCGCGTCTGCCGGGCTTTGGCAAAAAGCTCTACCGGTTCGTGCTGCCGCTTTTCCCCGAGGCCAGCGAGGCCGAATTGCGCATCGTGAAGGCGGCCTGCCTGCTGCATGACGTCAGTTGGCGCGCGCATCCCGACTATCGGGCCGAGACCTGTTTTGACAATGCCACCCGCGCCAACCTTGGCGGGCTCGACCACCCCGAGCGGGTGTTCCTTGGCCTTGCGCTGCTGCACCGCTACCGCAACAAGCGCGAGGGCACCCGGTTCGAGGATTTCTATGCGTTGCTCGACAAGGAGCGCACGCAGGCCGCCGAGATCCTCGGCAAGGCCATGCGCTTCGGCTCGATGCTGTGGATGTCGGATGTCACCCGCGAGGACGGGGCGCAGTTCCTCTGGGACCCCGAGGCGCGCGAGCTGCGGCTGCAGCTGACCCGCGATGCGGCGCCGCTTTATGGCGAAGTCGCAGAGGCGCGGCTGAACTCGCTGGCCAAGGCGCTGTCGGCCAAGGCGCTGCTTTTGGAGATCGACGGCGAGGAGCCGCGGGCGCTGATCTGAACCGCTGCCGAAGACTCAGAGTTCGACCTCGCCGCCGGGGCCGGGCTCCGGCAGATCGGGGGCGTCTTCGGGCATCGCATCGGGATCGAGCTTTTCGCGGCGGCGGATCAGGATATCGCCATTGGGCAGCATCTCGGGCGACTCATAGAGCGTCCAATCCTCGACCTTGTCCGACAGTTCGGCCATGGCCGGGCCCATCTCTTCGACAAAGCTCTGCAGCGCCGGGCCCATGCGTTCGGCGAGCCGCTTGAGATCCTGCACGGCGGGGTCGATCTCGTCGCGCAGCCCGCGCAGGAACATATCGGCGCCGCGCTCCATCAGGCCACGCCCCTCTTCCGGGGTGTCCTCCTCGATCAGCGGTTCGGTGTCGGGCTGCGCCTCCTGCTGCGCCAGCACGGAAGTTGCGAGGGGCACCAGAGAGGCACCGGCGAGGCTGGCCGCGAGGGCGAGGGGAAACATGCGTCTCATGCCACGTAATATAGGGCGGCGGGCTGAGTCGGGGTAGAGAAAGCCTGTCGCTCCAGCCGGATGAGCCAGTCAGATGGCGAGATCCAGCGTGACCGGGAAGTGATCCGAGGCCGCCAGCAGCGCGCTGCAGAGGTCTGGGGCCTGCCAGCAGCGGGCGTCTTCGAACGGGTGCCAGATGCGCCAGCCCTGCGCCACCTCGCGCAGGTCCTGCGAGACCATGATGTAGTCGAGCAGCGCCTGCAGGTAGCGCTTTTCCGGCTCGATATAGAAACGCGCGGTGGTCGGCTGGGGCGTCAGCTTGCCGCGCAGCGCCTCGCTGGCGTGCGGATCGTAGAGCGCGGTCTCGCCGTCGCCGAGGATCACCTCGACCGAGCTTCGGCCAAAGACATGCTCGTATTCATCGACGCCGGGACCGTCGTTGAGATCGCCAAGAACCACCACGCTCTCGCCATCCTGCAAGAGCGCATCGACCCGGCGGCGCAGCCAGATCGCCTGCGCCAGTTGCTTGCGGCGGTTGGCGATGGCGAGGCGTCTGACCTCGGCCGCGCCCTGCGCGCCATGCGGGGCCTTGGATTTCAGATGCGCCCCGAGAAGGCGGAGGCTGCGCCCGCCCGCCATGGTCAGTTCGACCTCCAGCGGCGGTTTGGAGAAAATCACCGCCTCTTCGCCGTCGCCGATCCCGAGGTCGATCTGCGCCGTGCCGTTGAAGCGCGGTGCGTCTGCGCTGTGCCCGGGGACATGGCGCGCGGTCAGCACATCCGGGTCATAAAGCAGCGCGATCTCTTGCTGCGTGTCGTTGACGAAGCCCACCAGAACCTCGCGGGCGCGCAGATCGAAGGCCTCGGCGAAACTGTGCAGCGCGCGCCGCGTGTCGCGGCGAATGCCGGTGTCGGGCGCTTCGATGATCATCACCGCGTCGGCATCCATCGCGGTGAACACCATCCCCAGCGCCTCGGCCTGCTGCGCGCGGGTGACATCGCGCCGCCCCGACCAATGGTCGTCGATCAGAAGCTCGCCCCGCTTGCTGAAGAGGTCGTCGAACCACTCCACATTGTAGGTGGCGAGCCGCATCGGATCAGACCTGTTCGCGGGCCGAGATCTCTTCCCAAGCACGGTTGATGTCGATCAGGCGCTTTTCCGAAAGCTTGATCGCCTCTTCGGGCAGGCCGCGGGCGCACATCACATCGGGGTGGCTCTCGCGGACCAGCTTGCGCCATTGCTTGCGAATCTCGGCGATGGGCATGTCGGGGCTGACCCCGAGCACGGTAAAGGGGTCCGGGACGGCATCGGGCACAAAGCGTGCCCGCAGCGCCCGGAAGGCATTGTCGGAAATGCCAAAAATCTCGGCAACCCGTTCGAGGAAGGCGTTCTCGGCGGTGTGGTAGTCGCCATCGGCCAGCGCGATGTAGAACAGCCCTTCCATCAGATCCGACAGTTGCTCCGCGTTGCTGTCGAACATGCGGCGGATGCGGCGGGCATATTCCTCAAAACCCGCGACGTCCTGCCGCGCGAGGTTGAACACACGTGCCGCCGCCGCCTCATCCTCGGGGGCGATGGTAAAGATCTCGCGGAAGGCGGCGACCTCATTGCGTGTGACCTGCCCGTCGGCCTTGGCCATCTTTGCCGACAGCGCGATGACCGCGATGGTGAAGGCGACGCTGCGTTCGGGCGGCTGGCGAAGTTTCTCGAAGACAGCGGTAAGCCCCTCACCCTTGGCAAGGGCGGCGAGAGCTTCGGAGATGCGCGACCAAATCGACATTCCCGCAGTTTACGCGGCAACGCGGCAACTGTCAGTGCGACAATGAGAAGTCGGCTAAATTTTCTGTCAGGACCGGGTGAGGCCGGGCCTCACCGAAAGCGGTCACAGGAATTTCTGCATCAGCACCAGATCCATCCAGCGACCGAACTTGAAACCCACTTCCGGCAGCCGGGCGACCTCGCGAAAGCCCAGCGCCGCATGGAAGGCCACGCCCGCGCCGTTCTCGCCCGAGACCCCGGCAATCAGCGAATGCACCCCCTGCCCGCGCGCCTCTTCCATCAGGGCGGTCATCAGCGCCCGTCCCACGCCGCGCCCGCGCGCCGCCGGGCCGAGGATCACCGTGTGCTCCTTGGTTTGGGCATAGCCCGGCCCGCCGCGAAACGGAAAGAAGGTTGCAAAGCCCAGCACCAGCCCGTCTTCCTCGGCCACGAGGAAGGCCGGACCGCGCGCCGCGATGTCGGCCTGCAGACCCTCGGGCGTTTTGCGCAGGTTGGTAAAGGTAGCGGCGCTGTCGTCGATGATCGGGTTCCAGATCGCCGTGATGGCGGCGGCGTCCTCACTGTTGGCGGTACGAATGATCATTGCAGCACCCGCGAGCCCGAGACGGTGACGAAATTGCCGCGCAGGGCGGGCTTGGCCTCGACTTCAAACTCGGCCAGCGGCACGTTCAGATGCGGTGCGAGCAGCGCCTGCAACTCGTCGGCCTGCGGATGCGCCACGGTCAGCCGGTCGAGCCGGATGCCCGCCCCCGCAAGCGACACGCCCGGCGGCACCGGGCTGACCCATTCGATCAGCGCCGGGAACATGCCGTCAAAGGGCAGCTGCCCGTCGCGCGGCACCGAGATCTTCCAGCTGAGCGCGCCGCGGGTGACTGCCACGGCCTCCCCTGCCATGGGAAGCACCTTCAGCGCCGCATCCAGATCCGGCACCCGGCACACCCATTTGTCGAGCCGCGCGGGCCCTGCGAACCCATCGAGCCCGAACCAGCGCGGACGCCCGGGATCGGGCGCTGAAGGATCGACGGCGATGGCCTCGAGATATAGGTCGTTTTCCAGCCCGAGCAGGAAGTTATGCGTGCCGAAATCGGGATGCGCCCCGCCCGGCGAAAGCGGCAGTCCCAAGGCGCTTTCGGCATGGCTCACAGCCTCTGCCAGCGTCTCCCCAAGCACCGCCACATGATCAAGCTCGAGCATCGTCCCTCCGGCCCTGTTGCACCCGCACCACGTTAGCCGTGGCGAAGGGGGGTGCAATCGGGAAATGGACACGCGGGCACAAGAAAATGTCGCGCAGCGCTGGTCCGATGCGGCGGCAGCACATAGTCTGCCCGGCAAAGGCGGCGGGCAAAAGACCCGGCCGCCACGAGGCAAGGAGAACGCCCATGAAAATCCGCACCCTGACCGTGATGCTGATCGCCACCCTCGGCCTTGCCGCCTGCGGCGTGCCCTTCGTGCCGCTGATCTGAGCCAGCGGCACGATCCGGGGCGTGCGGCTTACTCCGCGGCGCGCGGCGTGCCGATGAGGCCAAGGATCTCTTTGGCGGCAGCCGGGATATTGGTGCCCGGCCCAAAGATCGCCTTGACCCCGGCCTTGTAGAGGAACTCGTAATCCTGATGCGGGATCACCCCGCCGCAGATCACGATGATATCCCCTGCGCCCTGCGCCTTCAGTTCCTCGACCAGTTGCGGCGCGAGCGTCTTGTGCCCGGCGGCCTGCGACGAGATACCGACGATATGCACGTCGTTGTCGATGGCGTCCTGCGCCGCTTCGGCGGGCGTCTGGAACAGCGGGCCGACGTCCACGTCAAAGCCGATGTCGGCAAAGGCGGTGGCGATGACCTTGGCGCCGCGGTCGTGACCGTCTTGCCCCATCTTGACCACCAGCATCCGCGGACGGCGGCCTTCGGCCTCGGCGAAGCTCTCGACGTCCTTTTGGATCTGGGCAAAGCCCTCGTCGCCTTCATAGGCGGCGCCATAGACACCGGCGAGGGTTTTCACCTCGGCGCGATGGCGCCCGAATTCCTTTTCCATGGCCATGGAAATCTCTCCGACAGAGGCCCGAGCACGGGCGGCTTCGACCGCGGCTTCCAGCAGGTTGCCGCCCTCTTGCGCACGGCGGGTGAGTTCGGCCAGCGCCGCGTCACAGGCCGCTTGATCCCGGCTCGACCGCACCTTTTCCAGCCGCGCGATCTGGCTCTCGCGGACTTTGGCGTTGTCGATATCGAGGATATCGATCGGGTCTTCCTTGTCCTTGCGGTATTTGTTGACGCCGACGATCACCTCTTCGCCGCGGTCGATCTGCGCCTGACGGCGCGCCGCGGTCTCTTCGATCCGCAGCTTGGGCATGCCCGAGGCGACGGCTTTGGTCATGCCGCCCATCTCTTCGACCTCTTCGATCAGCGCCCACGCCTTCTCGATCAGCTCGTTGGTGAGGCTTTCCACGTAGTAAGATCCCGCCAGCGGGTCGACCACATTGGTCACCCCGGTCTCTTCCTGCAGGATGAGCTGGGTGTTGCGCGCGATCCGGGCCGAAAACTCGGTGGGCAGCGCAATTGCCTCGTCAAGCGCGTTGGTGTGCAACGACTGGGTGCCACCAAGCACCGCGCTCATCGCCTCATAGGCGGTGCGGATGACGTTGTTGTAGGGGTCCTGCTCCTGCAGGCTCACACCCGAGGTCTGGCAGTGGGTGCGCAGCATCTTCGAGCGTTCGGACTTGGCGCCGAACTCGGTCATGATGCGATGCCAGAGCGTGCGCGCCGCGCGCAGCTTGGCCGCCTCCATGAAGAAGTTCATGCCGATGGCAAAGAAGAACGACAGCCGCCCGGCGAATTTGTCGACATCCATGCCCGCCTCGATCGCCGCACGCACGTATTCGCGCCCGTCGGCCAGCGTGTAGGCCAGCTCCTGCACGAGGTTCGCCCCGGCCTCCTGCATGTGGTAGCCGGAGATCGAGATCGAGTTGAATTTCGGCATCTCGTTGGAGGTGTATTCGATGATGTCCGAGATGATCCGCATCGAAGGCTCGGGCGGGTAGATGTAGGTGTTGCGGACCATGAACTCCTTGAGGATGTCGTTCTGAATGGTCCCCGAAAGCACCGCGCGATCATGCCCCTGCTCTTCGCCCACGACGATGAAGCTGGCGAGGATCGGGATCACCGCGCCGTTCATCGTCATCGACACGGAGATCTTGTCGAGCGGAATACCGTCGAAGAGGATCTTCATGTCCTCGACGCTGTCGATCGCGACGCCCGCCTTGCCGACGTCGCCGACGACGCGCTCGTGGTCGCTGTCATAGCCGCGGTGGGTGGCCAGATCGAAGGCCACCGAAACGCCCTGCTGGCCCGCCGCCAGCGCCTTACGGTAGAAGGCGTTGGAGTCCTCGGCGGTGGAGAACCCGGCATACTGCCGGATGGTCCACGGACGGCCCGCGTACATCGTCGCCTTCACCCCGCGGGTGAAGGGCCCAAAGCCCGGCAGCGTGCCCATATGCGGCAGATCCGCCGTGTCCTCGGCGGTATAGAGCGGCTGCACGTCGATCCCCTCGAGCGTGTGCCACGTCAGGTCATCGAGCGGGCGCCCCCGCAGTTCCTTCTCCGCGAGCTGGCGCCAGTCGTCCTTCTTGGCCGTCATCCTCTCGTCCTCTCTCCTAGCAGCCTGCAGGCGGGCGGTCCCGACCTGCACGGCATCCTCCATTCGTGATCATCCGGCAGCGCCGAGACGCCAATTGGCGCAGGCCGTGCCTAAATTTTTTGTCAGCCCGCGCGGCAAGCCCTGTGCAGCCGCCAGAGCTTTGCCTATATTTTGAAGTATGAACCGACGTATCGCCCTCGCCCTGCTTGGATTTCTAACCCTCGCCGCGGGATTCGGGGCGGCACAGGGCGCCGAGACACCCAGCATCGACGAGCCGATCCGCCCGGCGGGCGAGTCGACGCTCGACGAGTTTCTCTGGCTTAAGCGCCCGCTTCTGGTCTTTGCCGACAACCCGAGCGATCCGCGATACGTGCAGCAGATCCAACTGATCACCGAGCGCCTCGACGCGCTGACCGAGCGCGATGTCGTGGTGATCACCGATACCGACCCCGCCGCGCGCAGCCCGATCCGCCGGGCGATGCGCCCACGCGGTTTCATGATCATGCTGCTGGCCAAGGACGGCTCGGTCATCCTGCGCAAACCCAGCCCGTGGGACGTGCGCGAGATCACCCGCTCCATCGACAAGCAACCGCTGCGCCAGCAAGAGGTGCGCGACCGCCGCGACGCGCTGCGGCAGTAGCGGGAGCCGAGGCCCCCGCCTTGGAGCCTTATGCGCGGCGCGCGGACCATGGGGTCATTCGAACTCCATGATCACGTCGTCCACCGCCAGACTGTCGCCCGGCCCAGCGTTGACCTTCTTGACGGTGCCCTTGCGCTCGGCGCGCAGGATGTTCTCCATCTTCATTGCCTCGACGGTGCAGAGCGCCTGACCTTCCTGAACCTCGTCGCCTTCGGCCACGTTCACCTTCACGATGAGACCCGGCATCGGGCAGAGCAGCATCTTCGAGGTGTCGGGCGGCAGTTTTTCGGGCATCAGGCGCGCAAGTTCGGCCTGCCGCGGGGTGCGCACATTGACCTTCAGATCGGCGCCGCGGCTGCGGATGTGGAACCCGCCGGGGATTTTGCCGACCTTCAGCACCAGCGGCTTGCCGTCCACCTGCATGTGCGCCAGCGCCTGCCCCGGGGTCCATGTGCCGCTGACCCGCAGCGTCGCGCCGTCGGCAAACTCGACCGAGGTGCCGTCCTTGTCGGCGCTGAGCACCAGATCAAAGCTTTCGCCCTGCAGCGTGACGTTCCAGTGATCGCCCACCTTGCGCTCGTGGTTGTCGAGCGTGCCGGAGATACGGGTGCGCCGGATTTCGGCCACCCGGTTCATCGCGGCGCAGGCGGCGGCCACGTCGCGCAGCGCGGGCTCGGCCAGCGTCACCCCTTCGAAGCCGTCGGGATATTCCTCGGCGATGAAGGCGGTGGTGATATTGCCCGAGATAAAACGCTCGTGGTCCATGACGGCGGCCAGGAACGGCAGGTTGTGCCCGATGCCCTCGACCTCGAAACTGTCGAGCGCGTTGCGCATGACCTCGATCGCCTGCTCGCGAGTCGGCGCCCATGTGCAGAGCTTGGCGATCATCGGGTCGTAATACATCGAGATCTCGCCGCCCTCGTAGACGCCGGTGTCGTTGCGCACGATGCCGCCATGCAGCTCGCCCTCGGCGGGCGGACGGTAGCGGGTGAGGCGCCCAATCGAGGGCAGGAAGCCGCGATAGGGATCCTCGGCATAAAGGCGGTTCTCGATCGCCCAGCCGTCGATCTTCACGTCATCTTGGGTGATCGACAGCGGCTCGCCATTGGCGACGCGGATCATCTGCTCGACCAGATCGACGCCGGTGATCAGTTCGGTCACCGGGTGTTCCACCTGCAGGCGGGTGTTCATCTCGAGGAAGTAGAAGTTCTTTTCGCCATCGACGATGAATTCCACCGTGCCGGCGCTGGTGTAGCCCACCGCCTTGGCCAGAGCGACCGCCTGCTCGCCCATCGCCTTGCGGGTCTCGGGATCGAGGAAAGGGCTCGGCGCCTCTTCGACGACCTTCTGGTTGCGCCGCTGGATCGAGCATTCACGCTCGTTGAGATAGATGCCGCCCCCATGCGCGTCGCAGAGCACCTGAATTTCGATGTGGCGCGGCTGGGTGACGAATTTCTCGATAAAGATCCGGTCGTCGCCGAAGGAGCTTGCGGCCTCGTTCTTGGACGACTGGAAGCCCTCGCGCGCCTCCTCGTCGGTCCATGCGATGCGCATGCCCTTGCCGCCGCCGCCAGCCGAGGCCTTGATCATCACCGGGTAGCCGATCTCGCCCGAGATCTTCACCGCCTCGTCGGCATCCTCGATCAGCCCCATATAGCCGGGCACGGTCGAGACACCGGCCTCTTGGGCGATCTTCTTCGAGGTGATCTTGTCGCCCATGGCTTCGATCGCGCCCTTGGGCGGGCCGATGAAGGCAACGCCAGCGGCTTCGAGCGCCTCGGCGAACTTGGGGTTTTCCGACAGGAAGCCATAGCCCGGATGCACCGCCTGCGCGCCGGTCTGCTGGATCGCGCCCATGATCTTGTCGATCACGATGTAGGACTGGTTGGCCTGCGGCGGGCCGATGTGCACCGCCTCATCCGCCATTTCCACGTGCAGCGCGTGTTTGTCGGCGTCCGAATAGACCGCCACGGTCTGGATGCCCATCTTGCGCGCGGTCTTGATGACCCGGCAGGCGATCTCACCGCGGTTGGCGATCAGGATCTTGTCGAACATGTCTCTCCCTTTCGTAGCGTTTTTTGGCGCGTTTTTTGGCCGCAGGCCCGGGGCGCGGCTGACAGAGTATCGGGGGTGTTGGCGGGGATGTTGGCTGGCGTCGAAACGGGCGACGGCGCAGCAAAAAGGCCACCGGAGCGAGATGCTCCGGCGGCCTTGGAAATCGTTACTGACAGCGCGCGGCGAAGCTCGCCGCGGCGCTGCGCGTGATTAGTTGCAGTACTGCGGGGTGACGTCGTCGCAGACCACGCCTGCGGTCGCGCCGACAGCAGCACCGATGGTGCCGTCACCACCCGTGGCGCGGTCGACGAGGTAGCCCGCGCCAGCGCCGATGCCTGCGCGCGGAAGGTCCGAGTTCTCACAGGCTGCGACACCAAAAACCCCGAGGACTGCGACGATGCGAATAACGTTTTGCATGTGGGAAACTCCCTGTGTTCCGTAAGTTGAAGTCGCTCCTCAACGCCACGGAATTGGTGAAGGTTCCATACATCTTTTGCTTTTGTCCCGGCGTGGGCGCCCGCCCGCCGATCCGGGTGGGCGGCGCTGCGCAAGCCTGCCGATCGGCCCCTGCGTTGACGCGACGACAGGCTGGCAGCCGCGCGCAAATCTGCTCTGCGCTTGGCAAAACCAAACGCCGATGCGCCATGCTCTGAACGAAAAGAAGCGGGCGTGCGGTCAGGGGATGAGCCGCAGCGCCCGCGAGGGGAAGGGTAACGGTGAGCAACGAGCGCAGCGGAACGCCGCGTCATTGCCCGCAACACCGTCAGGCTGCACGACTCGCCAGCCGTCTCCAAGCGATATCCAAAAGGATATGCCGGACCGGCCTGTTTCCGCGCATCACGCGGAAAGGAAAGCGAGTTCACGCCCATTCGTTCCCCTCTTCGAAGGCTTCGGGGAACGAGGCACGCGCGACCACCGGATCGATGATCAGCATCGCCTCGTAGCTTTCGGGATCGAAAGGATCGTCGTAGGCCAGCACTTCGCGGCCAAAGAGCCAGGACAGGCGCCCGGCATCGAGGTTTCCGCGTTCGAAGGGCTGATCGCCGAAATGCGCCCAGAGCGACGCCATGAACCCAAGGTCCGCGCGCTTGTCGGCCGCCTTGCGGTCACGATAGCGCTCGCGCCGCGTGATCGCGGTGATCCCTTTGGGATTGGCTCGGCGAATGGTGAATTGAAAGTCCGTGCCGGGAAGCCGGCTCGGAAAGCCACGGTGCTTCAGCATACCGGGCCCCCCTTTGTAAGGGCCCGTGGAAGCGGGCGGTGGTAGTCGGCCCTGCGGGGCCGGTAAGGCGGGACGGACCCGAAGGCCCGTCCCGTCGGCAAGTTACTTGTACTTGCCGGTGTAGACGGGCTCCGCGGTAACGGGCTCGGGATCCACGACCACGTACTCTTCTTCCTGCTGGCCGCCGCAAGCGGAAAGGGTGGCAACGAAGCCGAGCATGGCAAGCAGTTGGATGCTCTTGGACATCTTGATCTCCTGTCAGATTCTTCAGGGCGGACAGACCGTATCGGCCCTGCCAACCCTCGTTCCGGTGTTACGATTGCTCGCGTGCAATCATTCCCCAACATAGCGCAAGTTACGAAAAAGAAATACGTAACTCGCTTCGAGAGCAAAAATTCTCCCGCCGGACCCGTAAAATAAGAGGAAAATGAGCGGATTTCCGCGCGTGCAGGGGTCATGATCAGAAGGCCTCCCATGCGCAAATCCCGCCTTTTGGGCTATAGGCTTCGAAATATTGGGGTATTCCCGGTGCGGGATCACCAAATGCGACCGGTTCGGCCATAAGCGAGATCACGATCAGCGCAGGCAGCTTGTCGCGACCGCCAAGCCGCGGAAGCGCGAAACTGTCGCACAAATGCTGCATGTCAGGTGACACAGCGGCAAAGTCCATCGGCATGTCACCCCCGATACGGGGCGCAAGAAAGCGAAAACGCTCGGTCGAAGAGGCGCTGTCCCAGAGCGAGTCGTAGAAGATGACGGGCATGCCAGAGGGCACTACCACGGCGCTCTCCTCTTGCGCCGTGGTCTGGCCCGGCGCCATGGCCGCAGCCAACGCCAGAATGCCAAATCCGATCACCCTCGTCACAAGGATCTCCCCGTTCCTCATCTCGTGCAGCGGTCCGGGACGGCGCTCAGGCCGCCCAGTTTACCCAGCGCGCCCGGTTGGCGCGGTCTTCCAGAACTTCGGCGATCCGAGCCTCGACCGCCTTGCGCGGCAGCGCCCCGGCGACCTCTCCTCCGGCCTCGACACTCACCCCGCCCGCGCAGGGGCGCACCCGCACCACGGGCGCGAAGCCGCGCAGATCGCGCAGCGCCCGCCACATGTCCTGCCGGACCTGATGCGCCAGCCGCTCAAGCCGGCCAACGGGCGGCAGCAGCGTTTCGACCTTCAGGTCGAACCGCGCCGGGCTGCGCCGGGCGAGGGTCAGTGCCTCGCCCTCGCGTTCCATATGCCATCCCTTCACGCGCATCGGTCTCTCCGGATCAGAGCGGAATGTTGTCGTGCTTCTTCCACGGATTGCTGAGCTGTTTGTTTCTCAGCATCGCGAAAGCCCGGCTGACCCGGCGGCGGGTGGAGCGCGGCTGGATCACCTCGTCGATGAAGCCCCGCTCGGCCGCCACGAAGGGATTGGCAAAGCGATCCTCATAGTCGGCCGTGTGCTTGGCGATCTTCTCGGCATCGCCAAGGTCGGCGCGGTGGATGATCTCGGTCGCGCCCTTCGCGCCCATCACCGCGATCTCGGCGGTGGGCCATGCGTAGTTCACGTCGCCGCGCAGGTGCTTCGAGCTCATCACGTCATAGGCCCCGCCATAGGCCTTGCGGGTGATCACCGTGACCTTGGGCACCGTCGCCTCGCCAAAGGCAAAGAGCAGCTTGGCACCATGCTTGATCACGCCGCCGTATTCCTGAGAGGTGCCCGGCAGGAAGCCCGGCACGTCGACGAAGGTCAGGATCGGGATCTCGAAACAGTCGCAGAAACGCACGAAACGCGCGGCTTTCTTCGAGCTGTCGATGTCGAGGCAGCCCGCCAGCACCATCGGCTGGTTCGCCACCACGCCGACCGTCTGGCCTTCGAGGCGGATGAAGCCGGTGATGATGTTCTTGGCGTGCTCTTCCTGAATCTCGTAGAAATCGCCCTCATCTGCGACTTTGGTGATCAGCTCCTTCATGTCGTAGGGCTGGTTCGCGTTCTCGGGGATGATCGTGTCGAGCGAGCTTTCCACCCGCTCCACCTCGTCGAAGAAGGGCCGCACCGGCGGCTTCTCGCGGTTGTTGAGCGGCAGGAAATCGACAAGGCGGCGCACTTCGGCCAGCGCCTCGACATCATTCTCGAATGCGCCGTCGGCGACCGAGGATTTGCGGGTGTGGGTGGTCGCGCCGCCAAGCTCCTCTGCGGTCACAACCTCGTTGGTCACCGTCTTCACCACATCGGGGCCGGTGACGAACATATAGGAGGTGTCTTTCACCATGAAGATGAAGTCAGTCATCGCCGGGCTGTAGACCGCGCCGCCCGCGCAGGGCCCCATGATGACAGAGATCTGCGGGATCACGCCCGACGCCATGATGTTGCGCTGGAAGATCTCGGCATAGCCCGCGAGGCTGTCGACGCCTTCCTGAATGCGCGCACCGCCGGAATCGTTGAGGCCGATCACCGGCGCGCCGTTCTGCATGGCCATATCCATGATCTTGCAGATCTTCATGGCATGGGTGGCCGAGACCGACCCGCCAAGCACGGTGAAGTCCTGACTGAACACATAGACCATGCGCCCGTTGATCGTGCCCCAGCCGGTGATCACCCCGTCGCCGCTGGGACGGTTCTTTTCCATGCCGAAATCGGTGCAGCGATGCGAAACGAACATGTCGTATTCTTCGAAACTGCCCTCGTCGAGCAGCAGCTCGATGCGTTCGCGCGCGGTCAGCTTGCCTTTGGCGTGCTGCGTGTCGATCCGCTTCTGGCCACCGCCAAGACGTGCGTCGGCTCGGCGCGCCTCCAGCTCGTGAAGAATGTCTTTCATGTCCAATCCTCTCCGTTTGCCCGGACCATACAGTGGAGGCCCTTGCACTCAAGTCAAATTCGGCAAATTTGCAAACTCTGGAAATACCTCTGCAAGCAAATAGCAAATTCGCAAAAATCGCCTCAACGCGATGATACACGTAGACTTTGAGAGGCCCCCGGCATACGGGAAACCCATGAGCACCAAAGCCCGCGTCCGTTTTCTCGACGCCTCGACCCCGCCACATCTTGTCACGCTTGTCCTGCTTGCCGGGCTCTCAGCGCTGGCGATGAACGTGTTCCTGCCGTCGCTGCCGCAGATGACGGCATATTTCGACACGGAATACCGTCTGATGCAGCTTTCGGTGGCGATCTACCTCGCCGTCAACGCGGCGCTGCAGGTGGTGATCGGCCCGATCTCGGACAAGCTGGGACGCCGCCCGGTGATCCTCTGGGGCGTGGCGCTGTTCATGGTGGCGACGCTGGGCTGTATCTTTGCGCCGAATGTGTCGCTCTTCCTGTTCTTCCGCATGTGTCAGGCGGTGATCGTCACCGCCATGGTGCTGAGCCGCGCCGTGGTGCGCGACATGGTCAGCCAAGAAGAAGCCGCTTCGATGATCGCCTATGTGACCATGGGCGTCGCCGTCGTGCCGATGGTCGGCCCGGTGATCGGCGGCGCGCTTGGCGAGCTCATGGGCTGGAAAGCGATCTTCTGGTTGCTGTTCATTCTCGGCGGCGCGGTGCTGTGGCTGAGCTGGCGCGACCTTGGCGAGACCTCGACCGCCTCCGGCCTGTCGCTGGCGCAGCAGTTCCGCGAATACCCCGAACTGCTCACCTCGCCGCGCTTCTGGGGCTACGCGCTGGCCTGCGCCTTCTCGTCGGGCGCGTTCTTTTCCTACCTCGGCGGCGCGCCTTTCGTCGGATCCGAAGTGTTCGGACTGACCCCGGCGTCGCTGGGTCTGCACTTTGGCGCTCCGGCGGTGGGCTACTTCCTCGGCAACTGGATTTCGGGAAAATTTTCGGCCCGCGTCGGCATCAACAAGATGATCCTCTGGGGCTCGCTGATCCTGACCGCAGGCCTTGGCGCCGCGCTGATCACCTTTGCGCTGACCGGCGGCTCGGCGCTGATCTTCTTTGGCTTCATGTGCTTCGTCGGCCTTGGCAACGGCATGACCATTCCCAACGCCACCGCAGGCACGCTCTCGGTGCGCCCGCATCTGGCAGGCACGGCCTCGGGCCTCGGCGGCGCGATCATGATCGGCGGCGGCGCGGCGCTCTCGGCGCTGGCCGGGGCGCTGCTGCAGCCCGGCACCGGCGCATGGCCGCTGCTGTGGCTGATGCTAGCGACCTCGGTCGCGTCGGTACTGTCAATCCTCATGGTGTTCCGGCGCGAAAGACGGCTCGCAGGTCTGGACGCCGGGTAAGGAGTTTGCAAAATTGTTCCCAGCGGGGAGCAAAGGCGCAAACATGGCAACACGGAAACTCTATGCCGGGGCGAAGCTGCGCGATCTGCGCGGACGGCTGGGGCTGACCCAGAAAGAATTCGCGGCAAAGCTCGGGATTTCCCTGCCCTATCTGAACCAGATGGAAAACAACAACCGCCCGGTCTCGACCACGGTGGTGCTCGCGCTGGCGCAAGAGTTCGGCTTCGACGTGACCGAACTGGGTCAGGGCGATTCCGAGCGGCTGATCTCGGACATGCGCGAGGCGCTGGCCGATCCTATTTTTGGCGAGCACACGCCGCCCTTGGCCGACCTGCGGCTCACCGCCTCAAACGCCCCTGCCCTTGCCCGCGCGTTTCTGGAGCTTCACCGCGCCTACCGGCAGACCCACGAGCGGCTCGCCTCGCTCGACGAGGCGCTGGGGCGCGAGGGCACGCAGATGCAGCCCTCGCCTTGGGAAGAGGTGCGCGACTTCTTCCACTATTGCGACAATTACATCGACGCCGTGGACCGCGCCGCCGAGCACTACGCGCATGGGCTGGGGCAAGGCGGCGCCGACCTGCGCGGCGCGGTCCTCGCGCATCTGCGCGAGCGCGGCATCACCGTCGAGTTCCAGCAGTCCGCACCGCTGCGCAACTATGACGCCGAGCGGCGGGTTCTGACCCTCTCGTCGCTGGCGCAGCCCGAGACGCTGACCTTCCAGATGCTGATCCAAGTGGCGCTGCTGCGGCAGGAAAAGCTGCTGGAGGCGACGCTCGATCTCGCCCGCTTCCAGTCAGAGACCGCGCGCGGCATCGCCAAGCTCGGCCTTGCCAATTATTTCGCCGGGGCGGTGATGATGCCCTATGCGCGACTGCTGGAGGCGGCGCAGGAAACCCGCCACGATCTGGAGCTTCTGGCCGCGCGCTTTGGTGCCTCGGTCGAGCAGGTGGCGCATCGGCTTTCGACGCTGCAAAGACCCGGCGCCAAGGGCATTCCCTTCTTCTTTGCCCGCGTCGATCAGGCCGGAACCATCACCAAGCGCCACTCGGCCACGCGGCTGCAATTCGCCCGTTTCGGCGGGGCCTGCCCGCTGTGGAACGTGCATCAGGCCTTTGAGACGCCGAACCAGTTCCTGCGTCAGCTGGCCGAAACCCCCGACGGGGCGCGCTATGTGCTGCTGGCCCGCGATGTCACGAAACCGGCAGGCCGCTTCGGCGCTCCGGTGCGGCGCTTTGCCATCGCGCTGGGATGCGAGGTGAAACACGCAGGCGCGCTGGTCTATGCCGACGGTATGGACCTCAGCCGCGACCGGGCGTTCGAGCCGATCGGCATCTCGTGCCGCATCTGCGAGCGCACCGACTGCCACCAGCGCTCGGTGCCGCCGCTTGAAAAGAAGATGTCGATCCACCCCGAGCGCCGCGGCATCCTGCCTTACACGCTGGAATAGCGCTCAGCCCTCCTGCAGGCGCAGCGCCCGCTTGGTGGCAAAGACTTCCTGCCGCTCGACCCACGGGTATTTGTGGTCATCCACCACCGGCCCCCAGTACAGCTCGCCGCCAAAGCGCCACGGATCGAGCACGATGCCCTCTTTCATCGTGCCGCCCTTCTGGCTGACGATGACCGAGCTGTGCTCGATGCGGAACGTCTTCAGCGCGTTGGCGATGCCGCGGTGCATGTCGATGGTCTGGAAATTCTCCTGCTCGAGCCGGGCCTGCAGATCGTCGGCCCACTGGTAGCACAGGCCGCGCGGGCGGGTGCCATTGTTGACCTTGATGTTGTGGATATACGCCGGGTCGGTGACGTTCCATTTCACCGCAAGCTCACGCGGGTAGTCGATCGAGATGCGCGCCATGCGCTGCGCTTCCTCGGGATCGACCCCCGGGCCGAGATCCTCGATCGCCTGCGCCAGCGCCATGTATTCCGAGGGCGGCGGCGCGGGCACATGCGGATCGCGGGTGCCCGCGCAGGCCGAGAGAAGCGAGGCGGCCAGCAGCAGCGGCAGCAGAGAGAGGCGGGAGAGGAACTGGGGCACGGCTCGGACGGTCTTGTTGTTGGGAAATGGAACTTAAACTGACCTAGCGCGCGAGAGGGGGGCTGTCGAGCGCGGAGCGCTCATCCCTCTGCACGGCGCGTGCCGGGCGGGCGCCTGCCCGTGGGATGGCGCTGGTACACTTGAGGTCTGCGCTTTATCCCAGCCAGTTCCGCGCGCTTTCGATCTGTTGCGCACCGATGACAAAGCGCCAGCCCGCCGGGACGGGCAGGCGCTCGCCCGGCGCCTTCCGCTTGATTCCGGGCGACCAAGCACTCCTCCCCCTCGCTGCGCCTTGCGGGGCGTTGCTCGGGGGGGTAAAGGCAACGGGACTTTGACGGACATTCACGGACAGGGGGAACCCATGTCGATCGACATTCAGACGGCGGCACGTGTCGCCAAGCTGGCACGCATCCGCGTGGAAGACGATGCGCTTCCGGCGCTGGCACAGGAATTCAGCAATATCCTCGACTTCATCGAGCAGCTGAACGAGGTGGACGTGGAGGGCGTCGAGCCGATGGTCTCGGTGACCCCGATGCGCCTCAAGCGCCGCGCCGATGGCGTGACCGATGGCAATATGCAGGAAAAAATCCTCGCGAACGCCCCCGATGCCCGCGAAGGGTTCTTTGCCGTGCCGAAGGTGGTGGAATGACCGAACTGAACAAGCTCAAGCTCTCTGAGGCACGCGACGCGCTGCGCAAGGGCGACGTGACTTCGGTCGAACTGACCGAGGCCTGCCTGAAGGTCATCGAGGGCGCGGATGCGCTCGGCGCCTTCGTGCACAAGACCCCCGAGATCGCGCTGGAGCAGGCCAAGGCCGCCGACGTGCGCATCAAGGCGGGCGACGCGCCTGCCATGTGCGGCCTGCCGATCGGCGTGAAGGATCTCTTCTGCACCAAGGGTGTGCCGTCGCAGGCGGCCTCGGCGATCCTCGAGGGCTTCACCCCCGAGTATGAATCGACCGTCACCAGCCAGCTGTTCGACGCTGGCGCCGTCATGCTGGGCAAGCTCAACATGGACGAGTTCGCCATGGGCAGCTCGAACGAAAACACCTGCTACGGCCCCGCGGTGAACCCGTGGAAGCGCACCGGCGACGACACCAAGCTGACCCCCGGCGGCTCGTCGGGCGGCTCGGCTTCGGCGGTTTCGGCGGACCTGTGCCTTGCGGCCACCGGCACCGACACCGGCGGCTCGATCCGCCAGCCCGCCGCCTTCACCGGCATCACCGGCATCAAGCCGACCTATGGGCGCTGCTCGCGCTGGGGCATCGTCGCCTACGCCAGCTCGCTCGATCAGGCTGGCCCGATGACCAAGGACGTGCGCGACGCGGCGATCATGCTGCAGGCGATGTGCGGCCATGATCCCAAGGATTCGACTTCGGCCGATCTGCCCGTGCCCGACTTTGAGGCGATGCTGACCGGCGACATCCGTGGCAAGACCATCGGCATTCCCCGCGAATACCGCGTCGACGGTATGCCCGAGGAAATCTCGAAGCTCTGGGACGAGGGCGCGAAGATGCTGGAAGATGCGGGCGCGAAGGTCGTCGAGATCTCGCTGCCGCACACCAAATACGCGCTGCCGGCCTACTATGTGATCGCCCCGGCGGAAGCCTCGTCGAACCTCGCCCGCTATGACGGGGTGCGCTACGGCCACCGCGCCAAGCTGGGCCAGGGCGAAGGCATCAACGACATGTACGAGAAGACCCGCGCCGAAGGCTTCGGCCTTGAGGTGCAGCGCCGCATCATGGTCGGCACCTATGTGCTGTCGGCGGGCTTCTACGACGCCTATTACAACCGCGCCCGCAAGGTCCGCACGCTGATCAAGAAGGACTTCGAGGATGCCTTCGCCGCAGGGGTCGACGCGATCCTCGCGCCCGCGACGCCCTCTTCGGCCTTCGGTATCGGAGAAATGAAGACCGCCGATCCGGTGCAGATGTATCTCAACGACGTGTTCACGGTTACACTGAACCTTGCCGGGCTTCCGGGCGTTTCGGTCCCGACGGGACTCGATTCCAAGGGGCTGCCGCTTGGGCTGCAGCTGATCGGGCGTCCGTGGGAAGAGGGCGACCTGCTCAACACCGCCTATGCGCTGGAGCAGGCCGCCGGGTTCGCGTCGAAACCCGCCAAGTGGTGGTAACGGCGCCGGAATAAAGGACGAGGGCAGAGTGATGACTCGCATTTTCTTCGGTGGCGCGGCTCTGCTCGCGCTGACCGCCTGCACCACCCCGATCCCCGACAGCGGGCCGGGGGTCGGTTTTGACGACTACGGAAGCTATCAGGCCGAGCGCGCGCAGCGTGACGCCGCGCTCGAAGGCAGCGCGCCGGTGGATTCCTCGACGCTGCCGCCGGCAGGTCGCGATTCCAGCGACCCTGCGGTCGCCGCGGCCACCTCGGTGCTCGACGGTCCTGCAGAGGGCGCGCCGCTGCCCACCGCCGCCGCCACTCCGGCACCGCAGTCGGTGACCGATTCCGCAGGGCTTTCGGAAGAGAACAGCTTTGACGCGGTCTCGGCCGAACGGACCATCGCCGACGACAAGGCCCTGATCCAGCAGAACCGCGCGCAATATGAGGTGGTCGCCCCGACCGACCTGCCCGCGCGCCCCGACTCGGATGCGCCGAACATCGTGGCCTATGCGCTGCAGACCACCAACCCGGTGGGCACGCCGCTCTACAGCCGTTCGAGCTTCTCGTCGGAGTCGAAGGCACAGCGCAACTGCGCCAAATACGAGACCACCGACCGCGCGCAGGAAGCCTTCCTTGCCGACGGTGGCCCCGAGAAGGACCGCAACGGCATCGACCCCGATGGCGACGGCTTCGCCTGTAGCTGGGATCCGGCCCCCTTCCGCGCCGTGCGCGGCTACTGACGGGCAGGTGCAGCCGATCTGGCACCCTTCCGACAATTTCGGGCCGCGCCGACTTGGGGCGCGGCCCGAAATCGTAGTGCTGCACTACACCGCGATGAAAAGCGCCGAAGCGGCGCGCGACTGGCTGTGCAATTCCGAAAGCGGCGTCTCTGCACATTACGTGCTGGGCTATGACGGCACCTGCTGGCAGCTGGTGACCGAAGAGATGCGCGCGTGGCACGCCGGGCTGGGCGCATGGGGCTCGGTCGCCGAGGTCAATTCCCGCTCGATCGGCATCGAGATCGCCAACACCGGTGACGAGCCTTTCCCCGACGCGCAGATGGACGCGCTGGAGGTGCTGCTTTCCGGCATCCTCGAGCGCTGGCAGATCCCGCCGCAGCGGGTGATCGGCCATGCCTGCATGGCGCCGGGACGCAAGATCGACCCCGGCCCGCGCTTCGACTGGGCCCGTCTGGTGCAAAAGGGGCTGGCCGTCGATGCCGCGCCGCAGACACCCGGCGACGCGCCCGACCAGTTCCGGCAGGACGCGCATCGCTTCGGCTATCGGACAGAGCCCGAACAGCTCGATGCGCTGCTGAAATCCTTCCGCGACCGCTTTCGCCCCGGCGCCACCGGCCCGCTCGACGATGAGGATCGCGCGCGGATGGCCGGGCTCGCCGCGTGCTGGCCCGCCGCCTGACTCAGCGCTCACCTACGGACATTTTCGCTCGCCAAACAGGAGCCGCCCCTGCGGCGATCTGGGAGCTGGCGCGGCAGGGGCGGGTGCGTCCCCCGGCGCCAAGGCCGGGGGCGCTGTGCCGCGTTGGCCGCGAACCGTTGCGCAGGCCGGAACCGGGCAGGAACCGGGCCGAACCGGAACCTGACCGCCGGGAACGGTTGGCACCCGGGTGGAGACGAGACGGCACCCCAGAACCATACCGCCTGCCCGGCTTTGGCGCAGGTCTGGAATACCCCACCCCGCCAGCCGCTGAATTCTCACGCCAAGGTGAGGCGCGCAGGGGGGTGCGACAATTAATTTTGATCTGGATCAAAGGAGATGATTGCCCGGAACTTGGTCGCATTCTAAAAGGATGATCAGACTAAGGGCGTGGAGGAGTTTAGTGCGCGCCCTTGCGAGGGACGTACCTATACAGGAGGCACGCAATGGCAGATGCAGCCATTCACGGCCACGAGCACGAGGACGACCGCGGGTTCTTTACCCGTTGGTTCATGTCGACGAACCACAAGGATATCGGGATTCTTTACCTGATTACCGCAGCGTTTGTTGGTCTCATCTCGGTGGCCTTCACCGTTTACATGCGTCTGGAGCTGATGAGCCCCGGCGTCCAGTACATGTGCATGGAAGGCGCGCGCCTGTTCCCGACCGCGGTCGAGAACTGTACGCCCAACGGGCACCTGTGGAACGTGATGATCACCGGCCACGGCATCCTGATGATGTTCTTCGTGGTGATTCCCGCGCTGTTCGGCGGTTTCGGCAACTACTTCATGCCGCTGCAGATCGGCGCGCCGGACATGGCCTTCCCGCGGATGAACAACCTCAGCTACTGGCTCTATGTGGCTGGCTCGACGCTGGCGGTCTGCTCGGTCTTCGCGCCGGGCGGCAACGGCCAGCTCGGCTCAGGCATCGGCTGGGTGCTTTATCCGCCGCTGTCGACCAATGAAGCGGGCATGTCGACCGACCTTGCGATCTTTGCGGTGCACGTCTCGGGTGCCTCGTCGATCCTTGGCGCAATCAACATGATCACCACCTTCCTGAACATGCGCGCCCCCGGCATGACGCTGTTCAAGGTGCCGCTGTTCTCGTGGTCGATCTTCGTCACCTCGTGGCTGATCCTGCTGTCGCTGCCCGTTCTGGCCGGCGCGATCACCATGCTGCTGACCGACCGCAACTTCGGGACGACCTTCTTCAACCCCGCTGGCGGCGGTGATCCGGTGCTTTACCAGCACATCCTGTGGTTCTTCGGCCACCCGGAAGTGTACATCGTGATCCTGCCCGGCTTCGGCATCATCAGCCATGTGATCGCGACCTTCTCGCGCAAGCCGGTCTTCGGCTACCTGCCGATGGTCTGGGCGATCATCGCGATCGGCGCGCTCGGCTTCGTCGTCTGGGCCCACCACATGTACACCGTGGGCATGTCGCTGACCCAGCAGAGTTACTTCATGCTGGCCACGATGGTCATCGCGGTGCCGACGGGCGTGAAGGTGTTCAGCTGGATCGCGACGATGTGGGGCGGCTCGATCGAGTTCAAGACGCCGATGCTCTGGGCGATCGGCTTCCTGATCCTCTTCACCGTCGGCGGCGTGACCGGCGTGGTGCTGAGCCAGGCTGGCGTCGACCGTGCCTACCACGACACCTACTATGTGGTCGCGCACTTCCACTACGTGATGTCGCTGGGTGCCGTCTTTGCGATCTTCGCGGGGATTTACTTCTACTTCCCCAAGATGACCGGCAAGATGTACCCCGAGTGGGCGGGCAAGCTGCACTTCTACGTCATGTTCGTCGGTGCGAACCTGACCTTCTTCCCGCAGCACTTCCTTGGCCGTCAGGGCATGCCGCGCCGCTACATCGACTACCCCGAGGCCTTCGCCCTCTGGAACCATGTGTCGAGCTGGGGTGCGATCATCTCCTTCGCCTCGTTCCTCTTCTTCTTCTGGATCATGTGGCACTCGCTGCGCAAAGGCGCGGCATGCACCCAGAACAACCCGTGGAACGAATACGCGGATACGCTAGAGTGGACCCTGCCTTCGCCGCCGCCCGAGCACACGTTCGAGCAGCTGCCAAAGCGCGAGGATTGGGACAAGCATCCCGCCCACTGAGCGCATAACGCTCTGAGCGATTGACATAGACCGGCCCCGGGGGAACCCTCGGGGCCGGTTCTCATTTGCGGGACCGCCACAGCAAGGTTCCCACGATGCCCCTGCCCCGCCGCTTCGCCGCCATCGCCGACATTCACGGCAATTCCGACGCCCTGAGCGCGGTTCTGGCGCGTATAGATGCCATGGAGATCGAGTTCGTGGTGAACCTCGGCGATATGTTCAGCGGTCCGCTCGCGGCCGGTGAGACTTGGGAGATCCTGCGCGACCGCCCCATGCCCACGGTGCGCGGCAACCATGACCGCTACCTGATCAGCCAGACGCCGGAAGAGATGGGCCCGTCTGACCGCGCGGCCCATGACGAGCTGCCGCCGGAGGCGCTGGACTGGCTGCGCGACCTGCCGGTGACGCTGGAGTTGGACGAGATATTTCTCTGCCATGCCACGCCCGGTGCCGACGATCGCTACTGGCTGCATGACGTGGACGCTGGCGGCATGGTCCATCCCGCCGGGGCCGCGCAGATCGCCCGGCATCTAGAGGGGATCCCGCAGCCGCTGGTGCTCTGCGCCCACACCCATCTGCCGCGCGTTGTCAGCTGGCAACGGCACTGCGTCGTGAACCCCGGCAGCGTCGGATGTCCGGGCTACACCGACATTCACCCGGTGCCGCATGTGGTCGAGACCGGCACGCCCCACGCCTGTTTCGCGGTGCTGGAAACCGAGGGCGCGGCTTGGCACGTCGCGCATCACCATGTGCCCTATGATCCCGCGCGCATGGCACAGCGCGCCCGCAGCCGGGGCCGCGCGGAATGGGCCGAGGCGCTGACCACCGGCTGGATCAGCCGCGAGGCGGCAAATCCCATTGGGCAGACCGCGGGCGGGTGATACATTCCAGCCATGCCATACACTTGGACGATGGACACGGGGGAGGACGGCACGCAGGAGGCAGAGCTGAGGCTCTGGCCGCATCAGTCGCTGTCGGCCAAGGGGTTCGTCACCTTCATCGGGATCTTCTTCTTCATGGCGCTGATCCCCTTCTACAGCCTTTTGGGCACGCTGCTGCTCTGGGGGCTGCTGCCCTTCATGCTCGCCGCGCTCTGGGGGATCTGGTACGCGCTGCGCCGCAACGAGAAGGACCGGCAAATCCTCGAAGTGCTCACCCTCGGCCCCGAAACGACCCAGCTTTTGCGGCACAACCCGCGCGGCCCGGCGCAGGACTGGCAGAGCAACACCTATTGGGTCAGCGCGCAGATGCATGAGACCGGCGGGCCGGTGCCCTACTATGTGACGCTCAAGGGGGCGGGGCGCGAGGTTGAGATCGGCGCATTTCTGAGCGAAGAGGAGCGCAAGGCGCTCTATCTCGAGCTCTCCGACCGGCTGCGGCTCATGGCGCGGCCCTGACCGCGCGAAAGGTATTCATGGCTCAGGTTCCTGCCACCCCGAAGATGAAGCGCCGCGCCCTGCGTCTTGCCGCCGCGCTGGCGCCGTCTCTGGCCGAACGCCTGTCGCCCGCCCCCTCCGAACAGGCCGCGCTGGCGCTGCGCGCGGCGCGCCACGGCCACCCTCGCCCGCGCGCCGAAGAGGTGGTCTTCCTCCTCCCGCTGGTCGGGCCAGAACATGTGGGCGATTGGCAGGCGGTGACCGAGCGGCTGGCAAAGACGCTTCAAAGCTTTCGGCGCCAGAGCGGCGCATGGCGCGCGGTGATCTGCTGCCAGCAGCGCCCGCCCCTTCCCCGCGCGCTGGCCGAAGACGAGAGGATCAGCTGGCTGCCCTTCGACGACCCGACCCCCGGCAATGACAAGTGGCGCAAGCTAGCGGCGCTCTGCGATCATCTCGGCAGGGTCTGCAAAGCCCCGGCCTATGTGATGAGCTTCGACGCCGACGACCTGCTGCGCGATGGCGCTGTGACGGAGATGCTGGCCCGTCAAGCGCCGGGCTATCTCGTGGAGCAGGGCTATGTCATGGACCACGCCACCGGCGATGTGGCGCTGGCGGGCAAGCCGACGATGGCCCTGCCGCTGCGCAAGCCGTTCTGGAAGCTCTGCGGATCGTGCATGGCGCTGCATCACGACCCGGCGCTGCCGCAAAGCGCGGCTTTCCTGCGCGAGATGACGCAGCACGAACACCGGATGTTCCCCTATCTCGCCGCGCTTTCGGGACAGATGCCGGTGCCGCTGCAACGGCCCTCGGTGCTCTATGTGCTCAATCACGGGGAAAACTTTGGCGCGCGCCGGGGCCGCGTGGGGTTCAAGACCCGCTTCGTTCAGCGCTTCCGCCTCGAAGACGCCGCTGAACTGGCGCAGGTGGCGGAAGAGTTTCCCGCCCCCTGACATCTGTGCTGCAGCTCTCTTCGAAGAGAGCTGCAAAAGCCTTTGAAGGCGTTTGCCCGGCTCAGCCCGCGGCGGCGAGCCGGTCTTTGACCATCGGACCCACGGCACCGAAGTCCATGCGGCCCTGATAGCGCGTCTTCAACACGCCCATCACCCGGCCCATATCGCGGATCGAGCTGGCACCAACCTCGGAGACCGCCGCGCTGACCGCCTGCGAGACCTCGTCTTCGCTCATCGGCTTCGGCAGGAACTCCTCGATCACCGGGATCTCGGCCAGTTCCGCCTCGGCGAGGTCGAGCCGCCCGCCCTCTTCGTAGGTGCGCGCGCTCTCGCGGCGTTGCTTGACCATCTTGGCGAGGATCGACAGCAGTTCGGCATCCTCGACGCCATCGTCGTTGCCCTCGGCACGGGCGGCAATGTCGCGATCCTTCACTGCGGCAGAGATCAGCCGCAGCGTCGAGAGCCGCTGGCTGTCCTTGTCTTTCATCGCCTGCTTGGTCGCAGCCTTGATGCGTTCACGCAATTCCATAGGAACGGATATCCCCTGACGTTTCCAAACCCTGACACTACAGAAAGCCCTTCGCGCGCGCAATCCCGCCCTATACCAATGCAACCCATTGATTTTGCTATATTTCTATAGGAAAATCAGCACTTGACCCTTTCCCCGGCTTCCCTTAGGCATGGCGCGATTTGCTTCCCGCCCAGATCCGAACAGGAGTCGCGCCATGTCGCTCGCCACCCCCCAAAAGCCTACCGCATGCCTCGCGCTCGCCGATGGGACGCTGTTTTATGGACAGGGCTTCGGCGCAACCGGCGAGGCTCAGGCCGAACTTTGCTTCAACACCTCCATGTCCGGCTATCAGGAGATCATGACCGATCCGTCCTACGCCGGGCAGATCGTCACCTTCACCTTCCCGCACATCGGCAACGTCGGCGTGAACCCCGAAGATGACGAAACCGGCGAACCGGTCGCCGCGGGCATGGTGGTGAAGTGGATGCCCACGCAGTCGTCGAACTGGCGCGCGGTGCAGGAACTGTCGGAATGGCTCGCCTCGCGCGGGCGCATCGCCATCGGCGGCATCGACACCCGCCGTCTGACCCGGGCGATCCGGCAGCAGGGTGCCCCGCATGTGGCCATCGCGCACAACCCCGAGGGCGTGTTCGACGTCGAGGCGCTGGTCGCCTCCGCGCGCGCCTTCCCCGGTCTTACCGGGCTCGACCTTGCCAAGGACGTGACCTGTGCCCAGAGCTACCGCTGGGACGAGATGCGGTGGGCGTGGCCCGATGGCTACCTGCCGCAGACCAACCCGCGCAAGAAAGTGGTCGCCATCGACTATGGCGCCAAGCGCAACATCCTGCGCTGCCTCGCCTCGGCAGGTTGCGAAGTGACCGTGCTGCCCGCGACCGCCACCAAAGAAGAGGTGCTGGCGCATAACCCCGACGGCGTCTTCCTGTCGAACGGACCGGGCGACCCCGCCGCCACCGGCGCTTACGCGGTGCCGATGATCAAGGGCATCCTCGACGACACCGATCTGCCGGTCTTCGGCATCTGCCTCGGTCACCAGATGCTGGCGCTGGCGCTCGGCGCCAAGACCATCAAGATGAACCACGGCCACCATGGCGCCAACCACCCGGTGAAAGAGATCGACACCGGCAAGGTCGAGATCACCTCGATGAACCACGGCTTCGCCGTCGACGGGCAGACCCTGCCTGCGGGTGTGGTCGAAAGCCACGTCAGCCTCTTCGACGGGTCGAACTGCGGGATTCGCATGACCGACCGCCCGGTGTTCTCGGTTCAGCACCACCCCGAAGCCAGCCCCGGCCCGCAGGACAGCTTCTACCTGTTCGAACGGTTCGTGAACAGCATGTGATCATGCAGAGAACATTGTGCGCATTGTTTCTGTGATGCGCACAATTTAACCCTGTGTTTACCGCGATGCCCTGACCTGTCCGCGCCCGGAAAGGTCAGGAGCATCCCATGCCGAACCCGCCTCCGACGTTCGAAGACCAGCGCCGCGCGTCCCGCGGCCATGACCGCGGACGCCCTGTCTGCGCGGTTCTGCTCGAAGACGGCGCGCTCGATGCGCCACAAGCGCTCGAAGCGCTGGCCCGCAGTCGCCATGAGGGCACCGACCTTACCCGTCACCTGATCGCCGAGGGGCATGTCTCGCCCGCGCGCCTGCGCGACACGCTTGCGCGCTGCCATGGCGCCCCGGCACTGATGCGCAGCCTCACACCGCCCGCGCCCGAGCTTGCCGCCCTGCTGCCGCCGCATCTGTGCCTGCGCCACGCGGGGCTGCCCTGGCTCCGACGCGGCGAGACTCTGGTGCTGGCCGTCGCCCACCCCGAAAGCTTCGCCCGCCTGCGCGCTCATCTGATCAGCCATCGCGGCCCGGTCGAGATGGCCCTTGTCACCGAGCAGGACATTTTCGACGAGATCGCGGCCCGCTATGGCCCAGCGTTTACAGAGGCCGCCGAGCAGGCCCTGCCCACGGAGCTCAGCTGCCGTGACCTCAACAGGCTGCCCGCAGAGCGCTGCGCGATGCTTGGCGCCTCGGCCCTGCTTTGCCTGTCCCTGTTGCTGATCGCGCCCACCGCCTTCTTCCTTGCGGGGCTGATGATCGCCTCGGTGACGCTGCTGCTCGGCCAGATTGCAAAGATCTCCGCATTCGTCGCCGGGCTGCCGCCGCTGCCGCCCGCCCCACCGCCCGAGGGGCACCGGCTGCCCCCGGTCAGCCTTCTGGTGCCGCTGCACCGCGAAGAAGCGATCGCCGATACGCTGGTCCAGCGGCTCGGCCGTCTCGACTATCCGCGCGCGCTGCTCGATGTGCTGCTTGTGCTCGAAGCCGAAGACAGCACCACCCGGCGCGCCCTGAAAGATGCCGCACTACCGCCGTGGATGCGGGTCATCGAGGTGCCCGGCGGCACGATCACCACCAAGCCGCGCGCCCTGAACTATGCGCTCAACTTTGCCCGCGGCGCGCTGATCGGCATCTATGACGCCGAGGACAGCCCGGCGCAGGGTCAGCTGCGGATGATGGCGGCGCATTTCGGACGCGCCCCGCCCGAGCTTGGCTGCGTGCAGGGCATTCTGGACTTCTACAACCCGCACGCAAATTGGATCTCGCGCTGTTTCACCATCGAATACGCCGCGTGGTTCCGCATTCTCTTGCCCGGCTTCCTCCGCCTCGGCTTTGCCATTCCACTGGGCGGCACCACGGTGTTCTTTCGCCGCACCGCGCTGGAGCGGGTCGGCGGATGGGACGCCCATAACGTCACCGAAGACGCCGATCTGGGGTTTCGCCTCGCCCGCTTCGGCTATCGCACCGATCTTTTGCCGCTGGTGACGCGCGAAGAGGCCAACTGCCGCCCTTGGCCATGGATCCGCCAGCGCTCGCGCTGGCTGAAGGGCTATATGATCACTTGGTTCGTGCACATGCGGCACCCGCGCCGGGCATTGCGTCAGCTTGGCGCGTGGCGGCTGCTGGGGCTGCAGCTTCTGCTGCTCACCGGCACCGTGCAATTCCTTCTCGCACCGCTCTTCTGGTCGTTCTGGCCGATCCTGCTGGGCTGGCCGCATCCCTTCGCCGGACCCGAGAGCATCGCGCTTTTGAAAGCGGTCACCGGGCTGCTGCTGCTCGGCGAGGGCGTGACGCTGCTGCTTGGCCTCGCGGGGGTGGCGCGCAGCCCGCATCCGGGGCTGCTGCTTTGGGTGCCGACGCTGTTTCTCTACTTCCCGCTCGGCACAATCGCCATCTACAAGGCGCTGTGGGAGATCTTTGCCCGCCCCTTCTACTGGGACAAGACCGCCCACGGGCGGTCCTCCCCCGACCATCCGGATGCGGATATCCCCGAAGAGCGGCGCTGAGCCGGTTACGCGGTCTTGCGGCTGTCGAGCTTGAGGCGGGTCACGAAGGCGGCAGAGATATGCTCGCGCAGCGCCCGGTCCGCGGCCTCTTCGTCGCGGCGCGCGATGGCATCGACGATCGCGGCGTGTTCGGCCAGCGCATCCGTGCCACGCCCCTCGGCGGCCAGCGAGGTGGTGGCCATCAGCGCCATCGAGCGGTGCACGAGGTCAAGCTGCTGCACCAGATAGCGATTGTGCGAGGCCAGCTGGATCATCCGGTGAAAGCGCCGGTTGGCGCGGGCCAGCGCCGCCGGATCGTTGAGCAGCGCGCGATCCTCCTCGATCATGTCGCGCAGCACCTTCACTTCCTCTTCGGTCGCATGCCGCGCCGCGAGCCGGGCCGCCAGCCCCTCAAGCTCGGTGCGCACCACGTAAAGCTCGGCCATCTGGTTGTGATCGAGCGAGGCGACGATCAGCGAGCGCCCGTCGCGCGCCAGCAGCGATTGCGTCTCGAGTCGCTGCAGCGCCTCGCGGATCGGCGTGCGCGAGACGCCGAAACGCTCGGCCAGTTCGCTTTCCACCAGCCGGTCGCCGGGCCGATAGACCCCCTGATCGATCGCCTCGAGGATCAGCGTATAGGCATCCTTGTTCGGCGTCCGGATCTGGCTCATCTGCGGGGGGTCCTTCATAAGTGATGTGACAAGATAGCGGTAGCGGGGCCTTGGGATCAACGCCCCCCTTTGTCGCGCCCGCCGCTGCGGCATCAAGGTCGCAGTCCGGTGGCATCGCCGCCCGCTGCCACCCATTGCCGCCCGCCGCCCGGCGGCGTAGGTTGCGCGCCATGGTAAAGCAGCATTTCTCCCACGTGCGCCACTGGGTCTTCGACCTCGACAACACGCTCTATTCTCCGGCGGTGCGCCTGTTCGACCAGATCGAACGCAAGATGAACGACGTGGTGATGCGCGTCACCGGTCTTGGCGCCGCCGAGGCCAACGCCCTGCGCAAACGCTACTGGATGGATCACGGCACCACGCTGGCGGGGCTGATGGCCAACCACGAGCTCGACCCTGATGCCTATCTGACCGAGGTGCACGACATCTCCTTCGATGCGCTCACCCCCGATCCGCATCTGGCCGAGTTGATCGCCGGGCTGCCCGGGCGCAAGATCGTCTACACCAATGGCAGCGCGCCCTATGCGGCGCGGGTGCTGGAGGCGCGCGGCCTCGATGCCGCTTTTGACGCGATCTATGGTGTCGAGAACGCGGGATATCGCCCGAAGCCCGAGACGCAGGCCTTCGAGACGGTGTTTGCCCTTGATGGCACCGACACCGCCACCGCCGCCATGTTCGAGGACGACCCGCGTAATCTTGCCGCACCCCATGCCATGGGGATGCGCACCGTGCATGTCGCGCCGGAGCGGGCAAAAGGTGAGCATATCCATCACCATACCGACGACCTCGCGGCCTTCCTCGCACGGCTCGGCTGAGCCGCGGCGCGCGGCTGCGGGCCGAAAGACCCTGCCCGCGCGGCCATGCGACATTTTTCACAATGGGAGCGCGGAGACGCGCCCCCTATCTGCTGCAGGGCCCAAGCAGGAGATACCGATGACCGCGACCGACGTCACCGCAACCACCCAAGCAGATCACGCCAACCACGCCCCCGCCACGCGCGAGAGCCGCGGCGAAGCCGTGCTTTTCCTTGTGGCAGCGCTGCTGCTGGTGATCGGCGCAATCAACACCGTTGCCTTCGGCCCGGTGGGTCTGGCGATGACCGCGCTGGCGCTGGTGCCCGTGTGCTACTTCATGATCCTGTGGATCACCGTCGGCAAGTAAGCCGCATGGCCATAGCCGCCCGCCTGCCCTAGATAGAGGCACAAAGGAGAGCGGTCATGGATTACGACATTCTCATCTCGGGCGGCGGGATCGCCGGGCTCACCGCAGCCGCCGCCTTTGGAAGCGCCGGATTTTCGGTGCTTTGCGTCGATCCGGCGCCGCCGGTGACCGAGCGCGAGGCGCAGGGCGCCGATCTGCGCAGCACCGCCTTTCTGCAGCCCGCGCAGGCTTTCCTTGCCGAGGCGGGCCTGTGGGAGCGTCTTGCCCCGCACGCCATGCCGCTGCAGGTGATGCGCATCGTCGATGCCGGCGGAGACCTGCCCGAGCCGCGCATCGTCAAGGATTTCGACAGCGCCGAGATCTCTGAACTGCCCTTCGGCTGGAACCTTCCCAACTGGCTGCTGCGGCGCGAGATCTCTGCCCATCTGCACGAGATGGAGGGCGTCACCTTCCTGCCCGGCACCGCCACCACCGCGCTGTTCACCCGCGAGGCCGAGGCCCGCGTCACGCTCAGCGACGGGCGCCGCATCCGCACACGGCTGGTGATCGCCGCCGACGGGCGCAACTCGCCGATGCGACAGGCGGCGGGGATCGGGGTGAAGACCACGCGCTTTGGCCAGAAGGCGCTGGCCTTCGCCACCACGCATCCGATCCCGCACGAGAATGTGTCCACCGAAATCCACCGCACCGGCGGGCCGTTCACGCTGGTCCCTCTGCCCGATTTCGAGGGCCGTCCGTCGTCGGCGGTCGTGTGGATGGAGGAAGGCCCCAAGGCCGAGGCGCTGATGGCGCTGGATGACGAGGCCTTCGAGGCCGCCATGTCCGAACGCTCGTGCCACCTGTTCGGGCCGCTGAAACTGGCCTCGCGCCGCAGCATCTGGCCGATCATCGCCCAGCACGCTGAATGCCTCACCGGCCAGCGCCTTGCGCTGGTGGCCGAAGCCGCGCATGTGGTGCCGCCCATTGGCGCGCAGGGGCTGAACATGTCGCTGGCCGACATGAAGGTGCTGCATGATCTCGCGGTGGCCCGGCCGGGCGCGCTTGGCGAGGCCGCTATGCTGGACGCCTATGCCCGCAAGCGCATGCCCGACATCCGCGCCCGCGTGGCCGGGATCACCGCGCTCAACCGCACCTCGATGCTGTCGAACCCGCTGCTGCGCGACGCCCGCGCCACGGCGCTGGATGCGCTCTACGGGGTGACATCGGTGCGCAAGACGCTGATGCAGATGGGCCTCGGCGCGAAGGGCTAGCGCACCGCGCGGGCCGCAGCTCGCGGCCCAGCCGTCACCTTATTGCTCGGCCACCGGCAGCAGCGTGCTGCCTGTCAGTTCCTCGCTGAAGGGCACCGGATGCGGGTCTTGGCCGAGCCGGGCGCGATAGACCGGCAGGCTTTCCGAGACGCGCATCACGTAGTTGCGGGTTTCGTTGAAGGGGATCATTTCGATCCAGTCGATCATATCGATCTCGCCCTTCAGCGGGTTGCCGAAAATCTTCATCCAGCTGAGCGGCCGCGACGGCCCCGCGTTATAGCCCGCCGCCATCATCACCACGTTGCCGTCGAACTGCTGAGACAGGCTCTGCAGGTAGCGCGCACCGAGCTTGGCGTTATAGCCCGGATTGTCGAGCAGCCCGTCGAAACTGTAGGGCACGCCCAGCCAGCCCGCGACCTCTTTGGCGGTGCCCGGCATCAGCTGCATCAGACCCCGCGCCCCGGCGCCCGAGACCACCCTCGGATCGAACTCCGACTCGCGCCGCGCGATCGACAGAACCATCTCGCGCGGGATCGGGAAGCTCGCCTTCAGCAGATCCGGGTGCAGCGCATAATAGGGCCCCGGCATTTCGATGCCGTATTGCGCCGCGCGCTTGCCGACCATCACCTCCACATGCGGGCGCTGCATCTCGGCGAGCATCTGGCCAAGCTGGCCGATCTGCTGCCGGTCCAGCCCCTCGGCGAGATGCGTCAGGAAGCGCTCACCCAGCGTGGTCTCGCCCGAGGCCAGCAGCAGCACGGCGGCGTTATAGACGCTGCTCTTGGTGAAGGGGGCCTCGCGCCAGTCGGGAAACTCCTCGGTGCCCGCCAACTTGGGATCCGGCGGCAGCCCGGCGCGTTCGGCGGCAAGCAGTCCGTAAAACGACGTCTGATAGCGCGCGCCCTGCGCATAGGCTTGGCGCGCGCCCTCGGCGTCGCCCATCGCCTCCAGCGCGCGGCCCATCCAGTAGCCCGAACGGCCCTTGGAGATCGGCGAGGTCACCGCGCCATCGTGGTTGCGGAAATGGCTGAGCGCGGTTTGCGGATCGTCGAGGAACCGCAGCGCGATGAAGCCCGAGAGCCATTCCAGCGCCGCGTATTGATCACCCTCGGTCAGCCCGTGGCGCGAGGCGATAGCATAGGCGGTTTCAGGATCGCCGCGGCGCATCTTCTCATGCGCCAGTTCGTCACGCCGCTCGGCCCAGGCCCAAGGCTCTCCGAGCGCATCGGCGCTGCTCGAGCGTTCGAGCAGCAAGGAAATGGCATCCTCGTCGCGGTTCTTGCGCACCCGCCACAGGAAACGCTCGTAGGCAAGGCCGGGATCATCGGCCAAGGAGGCGGGAATCGCCTCGATCCGCGTATCCACACCAGCCTGCAGGCCGCGCAGCGCCAGCCGCGCCTCGGCGAGCTTGCGCCAGCCGTCCGAGACCAGCGGCAGCAGCGCGCGGGCATTGTCCTCCCAGCCCTGCCACAGCGCCATGTCGAGCCGCGCCTCATGGTGCGGCTTCAGCAGGTCGCCCCAGTCGCGCAGGAAGGTCTGCCGCTCTTCGGAACTGAGCGGCAGCGTACGCCACGCCAGCACGATATCGGCCTCGGCGGCACCGCGCTCTCCTTCGGCCATATGCGCCCGCGCCAGCGCCAGAGCGCCGGCCCCGGTCTGCGGCAGATAGCCGGTGAAAAACTCGCGGATCGTGGGCAGATCCGCCTCGGAGATGGCGATCTCGCTCTTCTCGCGCAGATAGGGCATGCCCGGCCAATCGGGGTTGCGGCGGATGAAATCCATCACCTGCGGTGCCTCCCCCCTACTCGCGCGCAGGTAGTTCCAAAGGATGACATCGAGCGCAGCCTGACCGTCGCTGCGCGACTCGATCAGCGCAGAGGCCCAGTTGCCCGAACGCATGTCGGCCATCGCCTTGGCGAGGGGCCGGTCCTGAGACAGCGCGGGCGTTGCGAGAATGGCGAGAAGCAGCAGGAGAGCGGCGCGGAGGCGCGACATGAGCTTGCAATTTCCCTGGCGAAAAGGAATAGACACGCGGCGAAGCTTAGCGCGGGGCTTGGAGCGTTCCAATTCACATTCCCTCCAGACCGGCGCTTCGCGATAGCGAAACGAACACATCAACATTCAAGGAGCGTGTCATGTTCAAAGGTTCGATGCCAGCACTGGTCACGCCGTTTAAAGACGGCGTCGTAGATTTTGACGCGCTCAAGAAACTCGTCGACTGGCATGTGGCAGAGGGCAGCTCGGCGCTGGTCCCCGTTGGCACCACCGGCGAGAGCCCGACTCTCAGCTACGAAGAGCATGAAGCGGTCATCGAATGCGTGGTGAAGACCGCCGCGGGCCGCATCCCGGTGATCGCCGGGGCCGGGTCGAATTCCACCGCCGAGGCGGTGCATTTCACCCAGTTCGCCGAGAAAGTCGGCGCGCAGGCGGCGCTGGTTGTGACCCCTTATTACAACAAGCCGACGCAGGCCGGGCTGATCGCGCATTTCACCGCGATCCACGACGCCACCAATCTGCCGATCATCATCTACAACATCCCCGGACGCTCGGTGGTGGACATGAGCCCCGCCACCATGGGCGAGCTGGCCAAACTGCCGCGCATCGTCGGCGTCAAGGACGCCACCGGCGATCTCGCACGAGTCAGCCAGCAGCGCATCACCTGCGGCAAGGACTTCCTGCAGATCTCGGGTGAAGACGCCACCGCGCATGGGTTCAACGCGCAAGGCGGCGTCGGCGTGATCTCGGTCACCGCGAACGTCGCTCCGGCGCTCTGCGCGCAGGTGCAGGCGGCGACCCTCGCCGGTGACTACGGCAAGGCGCTGGACCTGCAGGACCGGCTGATGCCGCTGCATCAGGCGATCTTTGCCGAGCCGGGCCTCTGCGGCGCGAAATACGCCATGAGCCGCCTTGGTCTCTGCGACGAGGAAATGCGCCTGCCGCTGCTGCCGGTGACCGAGCCGGTGCGCGCGCGCATCGACGCGGCGCTGCGCCACGCGGGGCTGATGAACTGAGCTTCTGATCGGGGGCTCTGCCCCCGCACCCCCGGGATATTTCGATCTAGACGAAGGGGCGGGCCTGTTTCTGGCCCGCCCCTTTTTCTATGGCTCGATTGTGGATTACGCGCGGCGCACGCTCAGCCCGCGTCGTCGCTTTCGACGCCTTCGGGCTGGCCCACCACCACAAAGCGCAGCGCGTCCGGCTTCAGAAGCTCGCCCGCGACGCGTTTGACGTCCGCGAGCGTGACCGCCTCGATATTGTCGTTGCGCGTGGCGATGTAGTCGGGGGTCAGCCCGTCCATCTGCATGCCTACGAGGATGCGCGCGATCGGCCCATTGCCATCGAAACGCAGCGGATAGGCGCCGGTGAGATAAGTCTTGGCCTGCTCAAGCTCGGCTTCGGTGGCGCCGTTCTCGGCCATCTTCGCCCATTCGTCCCGGATCACCTCGATCGCCTCGCCGATACGGTCGTTCGATGAGGCAACACGACCGAGGTAAAGCTCGGCGTGATCCATCGGCACGAGGTAGGAATAGACGCCATAGGTCAGCCCGCGCTTTTCGCGCACCTCGCTCATCAGCCGCGCTTCGAAGCCGCCGCCGCCAAGGATCGTGTTCATCACATAGGCGGCGAAGAAATCGGGATCGTCGCGCTTCATGCCCTTGTGGCCGAAAATGGCCACCGATTGCGGCGTGTCGAAGGGCACCACGGTGGTGCCCGCCGTGGTCTCGACGTCATAGCCCTCGGGCATCGCCGCGCCGGTCTCGGGCAGATCGCCCAGAAGGTTGTCGATCAGCGCCGACAGCTCATCGGGGCTGATGTCGCCGGTGGCGGCGATATAGACCCGGTCCTTGGCCATGGCGCCCTGCCACGCGTCGACGATGTCATCGCGGGTCAGGGCTTTGACGCTCTCCACCGTGCCCGATTGATCCGTGGCATACGGGTGATCGCCGAAGACGGCCTTGTCGAACGTCGCGCTGGCGATGGAATCGGGATCCTTCGCGTCGCTGCGAATGCCCGAGATCACCTGCTGGCGCACGCGCTCGATCGCGGTCTCGGAAAAGCTCGGCTCGATCAGGCTCTGGCGCAGAAGCTCGGCGGCCTCATCGCGGTTCTCGGTCAGAAACCGCGCCGAGACCGACACCGAGTCCGGCCCCGCGTCATATCCGAAGCTGGCGGCCAGCGCCTCGGATTCGGCTGCAAACCCCTGCGCGTCATAGGCGCCAGCGCCCTCTTCCAGCAGGCCCACCATCAGGTTGGTGGCACCGCGCTTGCCCGGCGCATCCAGCGAGGTTCCGCCTTTGAAGCGGATCTCGAGCGAGGTGAAAGGGATCGAGGGCTCTTCGACCAGCCACGCCTTGAAGCCCATGGGGGTTTCGATCTGCTGGATGTCGACCTCCGCCGCGGCGGGCAGGGCGAACATCAGCGAGGTGGCCGCCGCAAAGAGCGGCATCATTACGGTGCGGGCGTTCATTGGGTCACCTCGGTCTGCGGCATGGAGGGCGGAACGGCGCCGGGCTGAGCGGCCTGCGACGTCCCGGCGGGGCTGCTGAGGTAGCCGGTCACCGAATGGCGCTTGTCCAGAACCTCGCGGGCGGCGGCGACGATGTCCTCGCCGGTGACCTCCTGCAGCAGTTCGGGCCATGCCTGAACGTCCTCGATGGTCAGCCCGGAGGTCAGCGCATTGCCATAGCGCTGCGCCACGCTGGCGACGTCGTCACGCTCATAAGTCTCTGCGGCACGCATCTGGAACTTGATCCGGTCAAGCTGCTCGGGATCGACGCCATCTTCGATGAATTGCGCCAGTTCCGCATCGAGCGCCTCTTCGGCCTCTTCCAAGCTCACGCCGGGCGCCGGGACCATCCCAAAGCCGAAGCTGCCGTCGTCATAAGAGGTGCCATCGTAGAAGGCCCCCACGTAGATCGCTTTTTTCTGATCGAATTGCAGCGACTGGTTCAGCACCGAGGTCTGACCGCCGCCAAGCACCTCGGCCAGCAGGGTCAGCGCAGCGGCCTCTTTCTGATCGCCCGGATCGCGTTCGGGCGCGAGGTAGCGGCGCATCACATAGGGCTGGGCGACGCGCGGGTCTTCCATCTCGATATGGCGCGCGGCAAGCTGCGGCGGCTCCTGCGGGCGCACCCGCTCGGCGGCGAGATCGGGATTGGGCTGCAGTTTGCCATAGGTCTCTTCGGCAAGGCTGCGGACCTCATCCGGCGTGGTGTCACCAGCGACCACGAGGATGGCGTTATTGGGGGCGTAGAACCGTTTGTAGAAGGCCAGAGCGTCGTCGCGGTCGAGGTCTTCCATCTCGCGGCGCCAGCCGATCACCGGCACGCCATAGCGGTGGTTGAGGTAAAGCGAGGCGCCCATCTGCTCGCGCAGCAGCGCGCCGGGGTCATTGTCGATGCGCATGCTGCGCTCTTCGAGGATCACGTCGCGCTCGGTGGCGATCTCTTCCTCGGTGAGATGCAGGTTGACCATCCGGTCGGCCTCCATCTCCATCATCAGCCCCAGCCGGTCGGCGGCGACGCGCTGGTGATAGGCGGTCTGATCGAAGGAGGTGAAGGCGTTGTCGGTGCCGCCGTTCTGCGCCACCACCTTCGAGAACTCACCGGACTCCAGCTCGTCGGTGCCCTTGAACATCAGATGCTCGAGGAAATGCGCGATGCCCGAGGTGCCGGCGGTCTCATCCGCCGAGCCGGCCTTGTACCAGACCATATGCACCACCACCGGCGCGCGGTGATCCTCGACCACCACGACCTGCATGCCGTTGTCGAGCGAGAAGGTGGTGACCGGTGTCTTCTGCGGCGTCTCGGCGCGCAGCGGCATCGCGGAAAGCACCATCGCGGCCAGCGCCGCGGTCCATGACTTCATCTGCAAGCCCCAATCTCCGCTAAAATGAAAACTGCTCCCAACCTAGGCGGCGGGAGCAGGCTTTCCAAGCTGGGCTTGCACGATCGTGATGCGCTGCGCGCTCACTCGCCGCCCGGTGGTGCCGAAGGGGTGCGCGCACCCGCGCCGCGATAGGCGTTCAGCACCGCATAGGGGTCAAGGATCTGTGTGCGATACGCCCGGTTGTACTCGTCGTCCTTGAAGAGCTTCCAGTTGAAGATCGAGCGATCCTTGCGGAACTGCGCATCCTCGACCGCCAGCTGCGCGCGGATGTTGCCGTCACGGCCAAAGCGCGAGGCGCGGTTCACCAGCGCCGCATCGCGGCCCGGCACATCTCCCACCGCAAGCTGCGCGGGGTTGCCACCAAGCGCGGCCACAGCGTCCTGACGCGGCGTCTGATCGGTGCGGTTGGCGCTGCCCGGCGTCGGCGCAGGAAGCTCGGCAAAGCTCTGCGGCATCTGCAGCGGCTTGTTCGGCACGATGGCGAACTCCTCGGGGGTGCCGCGGTTGTTGCGCATTTGGTGCAGCGTGCGATCACTCGTCGTGCAGGCGACGAGCCCGGTCACTCCGAGCATCAGCACGAGATGCGGCAGCTTCATGGCCATACTCCGGTTCTTGCCTCTGGGTCCGCTCTATACGATCCGGCGCGCCCCGTCACGGGGCCTTTTTACGCTTGCCCGGCTGGGAATTGCCGGAAAACAGCACAAGGCCCACGGCACCGGCAAAGATCGCGATGTCGGCGACGTTGAAGGCAAAGGGGTTGTCGAGCCCGCAGCACGACATGTTGAGGAAGTCCGCCACCGCGCCATAGAGCAGCCGGTCGACCACATTGCCAAGCGCGCCGCCGATCAACAGACCGCCCGAGATCAGCCCCAGCCGCCCCGGCGGATCGCGGCGCAGCCAGACCGCCACAAACAGGACGATCCCCAGCGCCACGGCGATCAGCGTCCAGCGCGCCGCTGCTGCGTCATCGGCGAACAGTCCGAAATTCACGCCGCGGTTCCACGCCATGCGGAAGTTGAGGAACGGCGGCAGCACGTCGATCGCCTGCCGCTGCGCGAGCCCCATCACATGCACCACGAGCCATTTCGAAAGCTGATCCACCACGAAGGTGATCAGCGCGGTCACCGATACCAGACGCATGAGGTCTCCTATTGCCGGGGCCCCGCCCCGCTCCACGCGCATCGGTCTACAGGCAGCGCCGGCAGAGGGAAAGCCCCGCCCGGCTCACGGCTGCCCCATGGCGCGGCGCAGCAGCGCGCGGAAGGCGCCGGAGGCGGCGATCTCGTCGATCGGGCCGGGGTCGTTGACGGTGAGCGCGGCGCAGATCAGCCGCTCCTCCTCGTCGTGCAGGGCAACGGTGAAATTCAGCACGCCGGGCTCCGAGCCGCCCTTGTAGGCCGCCGGGGCGAGGCCCGAGGCAGGGCCGGGATTGAGCTGCAACAGCGGCAGATCGGCCATCGGCTCGATCAGCGCGCAAAGGGTCTCGAGCGGCAGATACCACTCGATGCCGGGCACCGACGGGCCATTCACCGCCGCAACATCGGGCGGCAGCATCGCGGCTTCGGCGGCGATGGATGGCCGCGCTTCAGGTTCGGCATCGCGCCAGACCTGCGCCGCCACGGGATCGGCCTTCAGCGCAAAGAACTCCCGCGTCGAGAGCAGCGCCTCGGGCGCGATCCCCAGTTCCTCGGCCACGGTCTCGCGACCCAGCAGATTAAGCAGCAGATCGGTGGCGGTATTGTCGCTCTCGGCAATCATCAGCAGCGCGGCGGTGTGCAGCGTCACCGGCGCATCCGTCGGGAAATCCTGCAGCCGCCCGGTGGGCAGCGAGCGGTGCGGCTCCGCGATCCGCAGCACCCGGTCCCAATCGGTCTTTCCGGCCCGCACCTCGCGCGCCAGCACCGAAAGGATCCCCAGCTTGAAGGCCGAGGCCACCGCCAGCGGATGCGCCGCGCCCTGTGCCGCCAGCACCCCACCATCGCGCTGCACCAACCAGGAAACCTCGGCGCCAAGCCCCTCCAGCCCTGCCACCGCCGCGCGCAGATCGGCCACCAGCGGCTCTGGCGCTCCGAACCTCAGCCCGGCGATCCGGCCTTGATCATCAAGCACGATGCGCACCGGCACCTGATGCGCCGCGCTGCGCATCTCGCCGGCGCCGCTGGGCTGCAGATCGATCTCCTCGACCGGCCCCACCTGCGCCGCCAATGTCTCCAACAGGCCATCGAGCTGCGCCTCGGGCACCGCTTGGGCAAACTCGGGCGTGACCGTCACCGCCCCCGCCCCATCGCTCAAGAGCGCCTGCAGCGCCGCGCGCTCGGCCTCCTGCGCCTTGGTGGGCGCCGCAAAGCCCATCCCGACCAGCATCAGCGCGACCGCCAGAAATCCCTTCACGCCAATCACTCCCTCAAATCCCATCGGGCAAATCCCATCGGGCAAATCCAATTGCGCAAATGCAAAGAGAGGCCCCGGCAGGGCCCCTCTTTCATCTTTCCACAAATACGTCCGGGGGTGAATTGGCCATCGGCCAAGCGGGGGCAGAGCCCCCGTCCCTGCCCGAATTCAGTGCCGGAAGTGGCGCATCCCGGTGAAGACCATGGCAAGGCCCGCCTCGTCGGCCGCCGCGATCACCTCGTTGTCGCGCATCGAGCCGCCCGGCTGGATCACCGTGGTCGCGCCTGCAGCCGCCGCTTCGAGCAGACCGTCGGCGAAGGGGAAGAAGGCGTCGGAGGCCACGGCAGAGCCTTTGGTCAGCGCCTCGGGAAGCTCCAGCGCCTCGGCCATGCGCTCGGCCTTCTTGGCGGCGATCAGCGCCGAGTCGACGCGGCTCATCTGGCCCGCGCCCACACCGACGGTGGCACCGTTCTTGACGTAGACGATGGCGTTCGACTTCACGTGCTTGGCGACTTTCCACGCGAACAGCAGGTCCTGCAGTTCCTCGTCCGAGGGCTGGCGCTTGGTGACCACTTTGAGATCTTCCAGCGTGATCAGACCGTTGTCCTTGTCCTGCACGAGCATGCCGCCCGACACCTGACGGTAGGCGAGCCCCGGCTCTGCGGTGTTGGCAAGGCCGTTGGTGGTCAGCAGGCGCAGGTTCTTCTTCTTGGCAAAGATTTCCTTGGCCGCATCATCGGCGCCCGGCGCGATCACCACCTCGGTGAAGATCTCGGTGATCGCCTCGGCGGTCTCGGCATCCAGCGGCTTGTTCAGCGCGACGATGCCACCGAAGGCCGAGGTCCGGTCGCAGTCGAAAGCCTTCTGATAGGCTTCCTTCAGGGTCGCGCCCTTGGCGACGCCGCAGGGGTTGGCGTGCTTGATGATCGCGCAGGCCGGGCCGTCGGCGGGCAGGAACTCCGAGACCAGCTCGAAGGCGGCGTCGGTGTCGTTGATGTTGTTGTAGCTCAGTTCCTTGCCCTGATGCTGCACGGCGGTCGCCACGCCCGGACGGTCCGAACCGTCGCGGTAGAAGGCGGCTTTCTGGTGCGGGTTCTCGCCGTAGCGCAGGGTCTGGGCAATCTCGCCCGAGACCACCCGGCGGCGCGGCGCGTCGTCGTTCAGCGCGGCGGCCATCCAGGTCGAGACGGCGGCGTCATAGGCGCCGGTGCGGGCATAGGCGACCTGCGCCAGCTTCTGGCGGAAGGCATAGGTGGTCGCGCCGTCATTGGCGTCAAGCTCGGCCAGCAGCGCCTCGTAGTCGGCCACGTCTGTGACGACGTTGACGAAGGCGTGGTTCTTGGCCGCGGCGCGGATCATCGCCGGACCACCGATGTCGATGTTCTCGATGCAGGTGTCATAATCGGCGCCCTTGGCGACGGTTTCCTCGAACGGGTAGAGGTTGACCACCAGCAGGTCGATCCCAGTGATGCCATGCGCCTTCATCGCCTCGACATGCGCGGGGTTGTCGCGCAGCGCCAGCAGGCCGCCGTGGACGCGCGGGTGCAGCGTCTTGACGCGGCCGTCCATCATCTCGGGGAATTCGGTCACATCCGACACGTCGCGCACCGTCAGGCCCGCCTCGCGGATCGCCTTGGCGGAGCCGCCGGTGGAGAGCAGTTCAACACCCCTTGCGCTCAGCGCCTTGGCCAGGTCGATGAGACCGGTCTTGTCGGAGACGGAAATCAGAGCGCGGGCGACGGGGTGCAGATCAGGCATAAGGAGGGTCCCAGATGGTTCAGAGCGTCACATCCGGCTCGTCCTGGGCAAGGTCTCGGATCGCGACAGCGGTGTCCTGCGCTTTACCCAGCGACCAGCGGATGCGCGTCGCATACTCTATCGCGCGCCCGGATAAAACGATCTGTTGCGCCCCGCGGGGCCTCAAACGGCCCTTTTCGAGGTAAACCGAGTTTTCTAGGGATAAATCCGCGCCCGGCTCGGTCCGAAACACCCAGATCTCGCCCGACCGCAGCGCCAGAGAGACCGCGGTGCCACCCATGTCGATCTCGGCATCCACGTCGGGATGCAGGTGAAAACGAATCTCATAGGGAATGCCCGAAAGCCCCGCCTTGTCGATCCGCCGGTCAAAGGCTTTGCGATCCCCGGCGTCGAGCGCAAACAGCATGTCTTCGCCCGACAGCATGCGCCCATCCAGCGTCAGTTCCAGCTTGCGCGCGTGGGTCAGCCCGTGGCTGCGCTTCCAGCCGTCATGCGCGCCTTCGAAGCGCCAGCCAGAGGCGTCCTGCTCAAGCTCCACCGGCACATCGCCGGGCGCCTCGACGATCAATTCGCGCTCGATGCCGCCGATCCGGCGGCGCGCGCCGAGCTTGGAACTAGAGGAGGCATCAAGGCACAGCGTCGAATGCGAGGGCGTGGCGCGGCCCGCGCGGCGCCATTCCTCGCCAAAGACTTTGCCCGCACCGCAACTGACGATCAGCGGACGTCGCCCCGAGGTCAGCTCAAACCCCAGCGTCGCGGCATGCGCCTCGGCGGAGGCCCGCCCCGCCGGAGGCGCGGCAGCGTCGATGATCACTGTGCTGCGCCCGCCTGCCAGCCGCGCAAATCCCATGGCCAGCCCATCGACCGGGCGGCGCCGCACGCCAGAGGCCGCCAGCGCCTGATCGAGCCGCCCCTCGGCGCCGCGCCCGCCGCCGTGGAACCGCGCCAGCCCACCATCGGCATGACGCAGCGCGCGCAGGCTCGGCGCGATGCGGGTGATGGCGTTGAGATGCGCGGGACCGGGCTCGATATCGCCCTCTTCCAGCGCCGCGCGCGCCCATGTCAGCAGGGTGAAGACCTCAAGCAGTTCTTCGGGGTTGCGCGTCGGCAGCCCGCCCGCCACGTCGATTTGCCGGGTGCACTCCAGATCCAAGGCGCGGCGCGCCGGATCGAGATACGCGCCCATCCCTTCCAGCGAAAGCGACGCATAGATCAGCCCGGTGAGCGCCTCGAAGCGCGGCAGTCCGGGCAACGCCGCCCCCCGCCGCTTGGCCAGAAAGCGGGTCTGCGCCGCCAGCGCGCGGTAGAAACGCGTCGATTGCTCGGGGGTCATGCCGCGCAGCAGGAACAGCGCGTGATGGATCCAGCGGATCAGCCGCCGCCCCGAAAGCTCGGGCACCCAGCCCGGCCCGGTGCCGCGCCCAAAACGGTCGATCCAGCCCATCAGCCAGTTCTGCGCGAGCTCCCGCGCCTGCGCGTCCCCCACCGCCGCAAGGTCGTCGAGCCAGCCGAAGGCGTGGATCTCTTCCTGCCAAGCGCTGTCGTCGACTTCGATGTCCCAGATGCTGGTGCCCGGCGCTTCGGCCAGATAGCCGGCGAACATCAGGTTCCCGGCGCAAAGCTGCCGTCCACGGGCAAACTGGCCGGTCGCGCGCGGCTCTGGCTGCGAGACAAAGGCGGTGGCGCTTCCGGCCCGCGCGGCGAGCCGCGAATGCACGCGGTTGAGAAACTGCGTGGCGGTGACCGACCAGCTCGCCATATCTACCATGCCCTGCCCTTCTGCCCGCCTCGGGGCTTTTGCGGCAAGGGTAGACCCGGCAGAGGCGCAAGTCACCGGGCAAGCGGCTTAAATCGCGCAAACGCGATGCCATGCACCCGCCTTTGCGACCTGCGCGCAACGCCGGACGGCCCCGCCGCCCGGAAACGAGGCAGGCTTACCCGGCGGGCTTTTCCAGAACCGCCATGTAAAAGCCGTCCATGCCGCCGCGCTCGGGCCAGAAGTCCGGACGCAGCCGCAGGCCACCTTCTTCGCTGCGCCAGCCGTCTTCGATCCACGGCGCGTCGAGCGGCAGAACCTTCAGCCCGTCGTGGCGCGTCAGCGCCTCTTCGATATGGCATTCGCCCTCGTCGGGCAGCAGCGAGCAGGTACAGAACACCAGACGCCCGCCCGGCTTCAGCAGCAACAGCGCGTGATCGAGCATCGCCTCCTGCAGGCCGATCAGCTCCGAAATGCCCTCGCCCTGCTTGGCGTGGGGCAGATCGGGGTGGCGGCGGATGGTGCCGGTGGCCGAACAAGGCGCGTCCAGCAAGATCGCGTCATAGCTGCCGGTCGCCTCCAGCGCGTCACCCACCTGCGTCTTGGCCTTCAGCCCGGTGCGGATGAGGTTCTCGAGCACCCGCGCCATGCGGCCCTCCGAAAGGTCGAGCGCCGTGACCTCGGCCCCGCCTGCGGCCAGTTGCAGCGTCTTGCCCCCCGGCGCGGCGCACATGTCCAGCACGTGCAGGCCCTTGACGTCGCCCAGCAGCTTGGCGGGCAACGCCGCGGCGGCATCCTGCACCCACCAGCCGCCCTCATCGAAACCGGGCAGCGCCGAAACCTGACCGGGATCCGCCAGCCGCAGCGAGCCGGTGGGCAGAAGCTCGGCTCCAAGCCGCTCGGCCCAGCCTTCGGCATCCGTGCTGACGGAAATATCAAGCGGAGCGCCCGCCAGATGTGCGCGCTCCATCTCCGCAACGGCCGGGCTGCCCCATGCCGCGACCAGCGGATCGCGCAGCCAGCGCGGCAGGCGCGGCACACGCAGTTTGGCCCACAGCTCGGGACCCTCGTCGGCCAGCCTTCGCAGCACCGCGTTGACCATGCCCGACATGGTCTTGGTCTTGCGATCGGCGGAAATCAGGCTGACGCAATCGTTCACCACCCCATGCGCAGCGCCGCCGGTGCAAAGCTCATAGGTGCCAAGCCGCAGCACGTTGCGCACCGACAGCGGCGGCGCCTTGCGCAGTCGCGGCTTCAGCACCTGATCGCAGCGCGGCAGGTTGCGCAGCACGTCGGTCGCCAGCCGCTGCGCCGCCGCGCGGTCCGCCGGATCGAGCCGCGCAAAGGATCCGGCCTGCATCGCGTCGCTCAGCTGGCGGCCCTGCCCCAGCACCTGCCCAAGCAGCGCCACCGCCGCGGCCCGCGCGGGGCTCGCCGACGGGGTCTCCTTGGTTTTGCCCGGACGCTTGCCCTTGCCGGGGCGTTTTGTGCTCTCTGCCATCGGACCCACTCCGCGAACCTGCGGGTCTTGCCCGCGCCTGATCTCGGGGCCTATATCAAGGGGACCCACGCAAGGAAAGCGCGCCCGAGGAGGGCATAGCCATGAGCGACGAGACACGCCCCGAGATTTCCGCCGATCTTCCCCCCGCCGCGCAGCGCGCGCTGGCCGAGGCCGAAGCGCGCCGCAAGGCCGAAGCCGAGGCCCGCGCCAAGGCCCCGCAGGCCAAGGAATACGGCGGCCGCGACGGACTCGACCCGGCGCGCTATGGCGACTGGGAGAAGAAAGGCATCGCGATCGACTTCTGAGATCGCGCACCTCCCGCGACGCCAGCGCCTGTTGACGCGCCCGCCCGCCTTGGCAATCGTCGGATTATCCGTCGATCAAAGAGGTAAAGCGTGCCGCCCCCTGCCGAAACCGGCTTTCACGCGCTGAGCGCAGCGGACACGGCGACCCGCCTTGGCGTGGCGCCGGACGCCGGCCTGTCCGAGGCCGAGGCCGTCAAGCGGCTGGCACAGGTCGGCCCAAACCGGCTGCGCGAGCAGAAACCCCAAAGCCTGCTGACGCTCCTCGTGCACCAATTGCGCAGCGTCATCGTCTGGCTGCTGGTTGCTGCCGCCGGATTCTCGCTGCTGGTGCAGGACCACGTAGAAGCGCTGGCGATCCTCGCGGTGCTGGCGCTCAACACCGCCATCGGCTTTTTCACCGAATTGCGCGCCGCCCGCTCGATGGAGGCGCTGCTGCATATGGCCGAGGTGCAGACCCGCGTGCGGCGGGGCGGCGCCGCGCGGATGGTGGATGCCCGCGATCTGGTGCCCGGCGATGTGGTGATCCTCGAAGCGGGCGACGTGATCACCGCCGATCTGCGGCTCACGCGCGCCTCGGGGCTCTATGCCGATGAATCCGTGCTCACCGGCGAATCGCTGCCAGTGGAGAAAAGCGCCGATCCCGCCGCGCCCGAGGCTGCGCTCGCCGAACGCCGCAGCATGGTCTTCAAGGGCACGGCGCTGACCCGCGGCAGCGGTGAGGCCCTCGTCACCGCCACCGGGATGGCGACCGAACTGGGCCGCATCTCGAAACTGGCGCAGGAGGCCGAGGCCGAGGCTTCGCCGCTGGAACGGCGGCTGGGGCGGCTGGGGCAAAAGCTGGTGTGGCTGACGCTGGCCCTCGCGCTGGTGATGATCGGTGCCGGGGTGGCGCGCGGCCATGCGCTGATCGACATGATCCAGACCGGCGTCGCGCTCGCCGTCGCGGCGATCCCCGAGGGGCTGCCGGTGGTCGCGACGCTCTGCCTTGCGCGCGGCATGTGGCGCATGGCCCGGCACAACGCGGTGATCACCCGGCTCGCGTCGGTGGAAACGCTGGGCGCGACGACGGTGATCCTCACCGACAAAACCGGCACGCTCACCGAGAACCGCATGCAGGTGGCGCGTTTCCTGCTGGACGAGGGCGATACCGCGTTCCCGCCGCAAGGCGCCGTGCCAAAGGGCTCCCCCCTCGCGCTGGCGCTGCAGGTCGGCGCGCTGTGCAATGGCGCCGAGCTTGGGCAGGACGGCACGCGCGGCACTGGCGATCCGATGGAACTGGCGCTTCTGGAGGCGGCGAAAGACGCGGGCATTGCGGCGGACACCCCGGCGCTGACCGAACATGCTTTCGATCCGGAACGGCGCATGATGGCGACGGTGCACGCGAGCGACGGCGGCGTGCTCTATGCGGTGAAGGGCGCACCTGAGTCGGTGCTTGAGGTCTGTGACCGGGTTCTGAGCGCATCAGGAGAGACCCGCCTCGACGAGACCGCGCGTGCCCGCTGGCTGGCGCGCAACGAAGCGGCGGCGGCGGATGGTCTGCGCGGGCTGGCGCTGGCGATGAAACATGCCGCAACCCCGGATGAGGCGCCCTACGAAGGGCTGACCCTGCTGGGGCTGGTGTGTTTTGCCGATCCGCTGCGCGCCGATGTGCCCCCCGCCATCGCCGCCTGCCGCGCCGCGGGGATCCGCGTGGTGATGATCACCGGCGATCACGCCCAAACCGCCGCCCGCATCGCCCGCGACGCGGGTCTGCACGAGGGCGCGGCAGAGGTGATCGAAGGCAGCGCGCTCGCCGGGTTCGATCCCGCCACCGCCAGCGAGGACGACCGCGCCCGACTGCGCCGCGCCGATGTCTTCGCCCGCGTCGCGCCGGATATGAAGCTCGCGCTGGTCGCCGCCTATCAGCGCGACGGCGAGATCGTTGCGATGACCGGCGACGGGGTGAATGACGCCCCGGCGCTGAAGAAGGCCGACATTGGCATCGCCATGGGCCAGCGCGGCACGCAGGTGGCGTGCGAGGCGGCGCATATGGTGCTGCGCGACGACCGTCTCGCCACCATCGTCGAGGCGGTGCATCAGGGCCGGGTGATCTTCGGCAATATCCGCAAGTTCGTGGTCTATCTGATGTCGTGCAACCTGTGCGAGGTGCTGGTTGTCACGCTGGCGGTCAGCGCCGGGCTGCCTGCGCCGCTGCTGCCGCTGCAGATCCTCTTTCTCAACCTCGTGACAGATGTCTTCCCCGCCTTCGCGCTGGGGATGGGCCGGGGCGATGCACAGGAGATGCAGCGCCCGCCGCGCGATCCCGCGGAGCCGATCCTTGGCCGCGCGCAATGGGTCTGGATCACCGCGCTCGGCGGTCTTTTGGCCGCCGCAACGCTGGGGGCCTTTGCGCTGGCGCTCTACGCGCTGCATCTGCCCGGCGAGGAGGCGATCACCGTCGCCTTCGTAACGCTGGCGCTGGCGCAGCTGTGGAACGTCTTCAACATGCGCGCGCCGGGCACCGGGCTTTTGGACAATGACGTGCTGCGCAACCCCTACGTCTGGGGCGCGCTGGCGCTCTGCACCGGGCTTATCGCCGCGGCGCTGTGGCTGCCGGGCCTGTCGCAGGTGCTGCGCCTGCCCTCCCCGGGCGGGGCCGGGCTGGGGCTGGCCTTTGGCCTGAGCCTCGTGCCGCTGGTCGTTGGGCAGATCGCGACCGGGCTGCGTGCAGCCCGGCCCAGTGAAGCCACGCCCGGTGAACCTGCGCCTGAATCAAGCGCGCAAACCCGTAGCTGAGTTCAGTCGCCGAGGCCAAGCACGTCGAGCATGTCATACTCGCCCGGCGCCTTGTCCTGCCCCCAGACCGCCGCCTTCAGCGCACCGCGGGCAAAAAGCGCGCGGTCCGAGGCGATGTGCTTGAGCGAAATCCGCTCGCCCGCGGCGGCAAAGATCACCTCATGCTCGCCCACCACGTCACCGCCGCGCAGCGCGGCAAAGCCGATGGTGCCGCGCTCGCGCGCGCCAGTGATGCCGTCGCGGCCCCGGTCCGAGGCTTCCGAAAGGGTCACGCCCCGGCCCTCTGCCGCCGCCTCGCCCAGCATCAGCGCCGTGCCCGAGGGCGCATCGACCTTGCGGTTGTGGTGCATCTCGACGATCTCGATGTCCCAATCCTCATCGAGCGCCGCGGCCACTTGCTTGGTCAGCTTGGTAAGAAGATTGACCCCAAGGCTCATGTTGCCGGCGCGGACGATCACCGCGTGGCGCGCGGCGGCGCGGATCTTTTCCAGATCGCTCTCTTCGAGGCCGGTGGTGCCGATCACATGCACCGCCCGGGCCTGCGCCGCCAGTTCGGCGAACTGCACGGTCGCGGCGGGCGCGGTGAAATCGAGCACCGCCTGCGCCTTGGCGAAGGTCTCGAGCGGGTCATCGCTGACGGTGATGCCCATCTCGGTCCCGCCCATGCAGGTGCCGAGATCGCGGCCCACCCAATCATTGCCCTCACGCTCGACCGCACCGACGAGTTTGACCTTGTCGCTGGCCAGCACCTCGCGCACCAGCATCTGGCCCATGCGCCCCGACACGCCCGTGACGACAATCCCCGGCAGTTCCGACATCTTGCTCTCCGTTCCGCGTAGCTTTGCGCCCGGCTTACTCTGCCTCGGGGCGGTTGGCAAAGCAGATGTCCCAAAGGAAGGCGCACCGCCGCAGAGGGCGCTTTCCGGCCGTGGACGCCATACGGTAGAGAAAGGGGCGAGAAATGCGCCCATCTACCCCGCCGCGCCGCGTGCAGATCTCGGTGACATCTTCTTGGCAAAGCCCTGCGGGAGGCCTATGTCTGCGCCATGGCAAAAAACAGATTCCACGAGGGCTCCGGCCCCAGCCAGAGACAGCTTCGGGTCGGCGAACTCATTCGCCGGACCCTGGCGGACGTGCTCAATCGCGGCGATGTGCACGACCCCGAGCTGAACCGGCTTTCGATCACCGTCGGCGAAGTGCGTTGCTCGCCCGATCTCAAGGTGGCCACCGCCTATGTGGTGCCCCTTGGCGGCAAGGACAGCGGCAATATGTTCGAGCTGCTCGAGCGCAACAAATCCGAGTTGCGCCGCGCGATCTCGAAAGAGATGACGCTGAAATACGCGCCCGACCTGCGCTTCCGCCTCGACGAGACCTTTGACCGGCTCGACGAAACCCGGCGGCTGTTCTCGCAAGAAAAAGTGCGCCGCGACCTTGATGGCCCGTCGGACGAGGACGACGACGCGTGAGCCTGCGCGCCGCCCTGACCGCGCTGTCGCTGGCGGCGGCGGTGCTCGTGCCTTCGCTGGCCGCTGCGGTAAGCTGTGAGAGCAAGACCTTCGAGGATCATGACTACACGCTCTGCCGGGTCGGCGCGGACGAGGATCTGCGCACCTTCCTGCGCGCGCCGGGCGGCGAGGTCTGGGGGCATTTCGCCTCTCTCGACGCCGCGCTGCGCGAAAAGGGGGAGCGGCTGGTCTTCGCGATGAACGCGGGCATGTACCACGAGGACCGCGCCCCCGTCGGCCATTATGTCGAAGACGGCACCGAGGAGATGCGCGTCATCTCCAGCCCCGGCCCCGGCAACTTTGGACTGCTGCCGAACGGCATCCTGTGCATCGCGGAAGGCACCGCAGAGGTCTATGAGACCCGCGACTTCCTCGCCAAGAAGCCGCAGTGCCGCTATGCGACGCAATCCGGGCCGATGCTGGTCATCGACGGAGAGTTGCACCCGCGGTTCCTGCCCGACAGCACCTCGCGCTACATCCGCAACGGCGTCGGCACCTCGGCGGACGGCAAGGATCTGATCTTTGCCATCTCGGAGGAACCGGTGAGCTTTTACGAGTTCGGCACACTGTTCCGCGACGGGCTCGACATGCCCAACGCGCTGTTCTTCGACGGCAATGTCTCGCGGCTCTTCGCGCCCGACTTTGGGCGCACCGACATCGGTCGCCCGCTCGGACCCATCGTCGGGGTGGTCGAGCCATCGAGCTGAGCAGCCCCGCCTTTGCGCCGCCGAAGGTGGCGCTATCGCCGCGCCCCCGGCTTGCCTTGCAGGCCCCCGCGGCCTACCCAGATATCAAAGACTTCCGGAGGTGACATGGACGGCGTGACGGATCGCAACGAAGCCAAGGACCTGCAATCGCTGACCGCGCAGCTGCTCGACGTGGCGAAACAGGCGGGCGCGGATGCTGCCGACGCCATCGCCATCGACGGCACCTCGCTCAGCATCGACGTGCGCGGCGGCGCGCTGGAACAGGCCGAACGCGCCGAGGGCACCGACATCGGGCTGCGCGTGCTGATCGGCCAGCGCAGCGCGGTGGTATCGGCCTCGGACGTGAAGCCCGAGACGCTGCGCGCCATGGCCGAACGCGCCGTGGCCATGGCCCGCGAAGCCCCCGAAGACCCCTATGCCGGGCTCGCCGATCCCGCGCAGCTGGCGCAGGACTGGGATCTTGCGGCGCTCGAACTGGCCGACCCCGCCGCCGATCCGGCGCCCGACGCGCTGCAGCGCGATGCGCTGGAGGCCGAAGCCGCCGCGCTGGCGGTGAGCGGCATCACGCAGGTGCAGGCCTCTTCGGCCTCTTACGGTGCGCAGCGCGTGCATCTTGCCGCCAGCAATGGCTTCTCCGGCGGCTACGCCCGCACCTCGCGCTCTACCTCCTGCGTCGCTATCGCTGGCAGCGGGCTGGGCATGGAGCGCGACTATGATGGCGACAGCCGCACCTTCCAAAGCGACCTGCGCAGCCCCGCCGAAATCGGCCAAAGCGCCGCCGAGCGCGCGCTGGAGCGGCTCAACCCCCGCAAGCCCAAGACCGGCGCCTATCCGGTGCTGTTCGACGAGCGTATCTCGTCCTCGCTGATCGGGCATCTGGTCTCGGCGGCCAATGGCGCGGCGGTGGCGCGCGGCGGCTCTTGGCTGCGCGACGCGCTTGGCGAGCCGGTGCTGCCCGACGCCCTGTCGCTGATCGAGGATCCGCACCGCGCCCGCGTGTCGGGCTCGCGCCCCTTCGACGCCGAGGGTCTGCCGACGCAGCGCCGCGCGCTGATCAAGGACGGCGTGCTGCAGGGCTGGACGCTTGATCTGGCCAATGCCCGCAAGCTTGGCATGGCCCCCACCGGCAACGCCGCGCGCGGGCCCTCCTCGGGCCCTTCGCCGACGGTCTGGAACCTTGCGCTGACGCAGGGCGAGAAGTCCCGCGCGCAGCTGATCGCCGAGATGGGCCGGGGCCTTCTGGTTACCTCGATGATCGGCGCAACGATCAACCCCAACACCGGCGACTACTCGCGCGGGGCGGCTGGCTGGTGGGTCGAGAACGGCGAACTGGCCTATCCGGTCTCGGGCGTCACCATCGCGGGCAACCTGCGGCAGATGCTGCGCTCGGTCGTGCCGGCCAATGACGCGCGGCCGTGGCTGTCGCGGGTGGTGCCCTCGCTGCTGGTCGAGGGGCTGACGCTTGCCGGCGAGTGACAGCGACCGCATGCTGCTCGAGCGCGCCGCCCGCGAGGCGGGCGCGCTGGCGCAATCTTTCGGCGCCAATGATCTCGACGTGCGGCGCAAGGAGGCGGACGGCAGCCCGGTGACCGCCGCCGATCTGGCGGTGAACGACCTTCTTGGCAGCACCCTGCGCGGCGCTCGCCCCGCCTATGGCTGGCTGTCCGAAGAAAGCGCCGAAGACCCCGCCCGCCACGCCGCCGAGCGGGTGTTCATCATCGACCCGATCGACGGCACCCGCAGCTTTATCGAGGGCGCCGACACATGGGCGCATTCGCTCGCGGTCGCCGAGAACGGGCGCATCACCGCCGCCGCCGTCTACCTGCCGAAGCGCGACCTTCTTTACAGCGCCGCCGCCGGTCAGGGCGTGACGCTCAACGGCGTGCCGATCCGCACCACCGGCACTTCGGTGCTGGAAGAGGCCGAAGTGCTGGCCCCGCGGCCGGTGATCGACGCGCCCTATTGGCGCGTGCCGCTGCCGCCGCTGCGCCGCGCGCACCGGCCCTCGCTGGCCTACCGGCTGGGACTGGTTGCCGAAGGCCGGTTCGACGCCATGCTGACCTTCCGCCCGACGTGGGAGTGGGACATCGCCGCGGGCACGCTGCTGCTGCAAGAGGCTGGTGCCACGGTCACCGACCGGCTGGGCCGTCCGCTGCGGTTCAACGCGCGCCATCCGCAGCATCCGGGCGTTGTCGCCGCCAACCCGGCGCTGCATGGCGACATCATGAACCGGCTGACACTCGCCCCTTAACCGCCCCCTGAGCGACCTGCCTGCGCCACGCGATCATCGTCTCGTGATCACGGAAACCACCTGACCTGCGGTCGAATCTTGACGCTGCGGCCGCAGAAAGTAGGTTGCGCGCGTCAACACGGGAAAGGATCCCCCATGCCTCAACGACTTCACCTCGTCTTCGGCGGCGAGCTCGTCACCCCCGAAAAATCCGTGTTCAAGGACGTGAACGACATCCATATCGTCGGCATGTACCCCGATTACGCCTCTGCCTATGACGCCTGGAAGGCCGAGGCGCAGCGCACCGTGGACAATGCCCACATGCGCTACTTCATCGCCCATATCCACCGTCTACGGGACGAGGAAACCGAAGTGTCGCCGACCGAAGAACTCGGCTGACCCGCATGGGGCGCAGGCCGTTTTCCCTTGCGGCCTATCTGGCCTACGCCCGCGGTCGCGGCGGCGCCTCGGCGCCGGTCAGCGCCTCGCCGCGTCCAGGCGGCGCGCTGCTCTGGCTGCATGCGGGCGGCCCCGGCTCTGGCCGCGCGCTTGCGGCTCTGGCCGCGCGGCTGCTGGTCCAGCGCCCCGATCTGTCGCTCATGGTGACCGGGCAGCCCGATCACCCGCCCGAAGGCGCGCTGCCCGTCCCCCTGCCCGGAGAGACCCCGGCGGAGGTCGAAGCCTTCTGCGCCCATTGGCATCCGCAGGTGTGTTTCTGGATCGGTCAGGACCTGCGCCCGGCGCTGCTGCAGAAGATGCAGGACACTGGCACCAAGCTGGTGCTGCTCGACGCCCGTGACGCGCCATGGACCAGCCCTGCGCCCAGCTGGGTGCCGGACCCGGCAGGCGCGACGCTGCAGCTGTTCGACCGCATTTGCCCGGTGGATGACCCCGCCCGCCGCCGCCTGCGCCGCGCCGGTGTCGAAGAGCGCGCCATGCCCGCCACCGGCCCGATCACCGACAGCGCACCGCCGCTCGATTGCAACGCGGCACTCTATGAAGAGATGGCCGGGGTTCTGACCGGGCGCCCGGTCTGGCTCGCCGCGCGGCTGCGCAGCGCGCGCGAGGCCGAGGAGGTGCTGCTGGCGCATAAACGCGCGGTGCGCCTCGCGCACCGGCTGCTGCTCATCCTCGTGCCCGCCACCTATGATCTCGCCCCCGAGATTGCCGAGGCGGCGCGGACCTCCGGGCTGCGGCTCTGCGCATGGGAAGCGGGTGAAATGCCCGATGAGAACACGCAGGTTCTGGTCACCGAGGATGCCTCGGAACTGGGCCTGTGGTACCGGCTGGCGCCGGTGGCTTTCCTTGGCGGCTCGCTGGTCAATGGCCACGGCGGCGAGGATCCGATGGAGGCCGCGGCGCATGGCACCGCGCTGCTTTACGGACCCAACGTCGGGCGCCATCTGCCCGCCTATTCGCGGCTTGCCGAGGCAGGCGCCGCGCGCATCGTGCGCGATTTCGACTCGCTCGGCGCGGCGCTCACGCAGCTTGTGGCCCCCGACCGCGCCGCCGCCATGGCCCATGCGGGCTGGGATGTGATCACCGAGGGCGCCGAGCTGACCGACGAGATTATCGCACTGGCCTGCGGCTGGTTCGACGAAGCGGAGCACGCCTGATGCGCGCGCCCGGCTTCTGGCAAACCGCCCCCGAGGCCCCTGCATGGCAGGCGCGGCTGCTCGCGCCGCTGGGCGCGCTCACCGCAGCTGCCACCGCGCGGCGCGTGGCCAAGGGACCCGGTGCGCGCGTCGGTGTCCCGGTGATCTGCGTCGGCAATATCAACGCCGGCGGCACCGGCAAGACCCCGACGGTCATCGCCCTGCTCGAGCGGCTACGCGAGGCGGGCGCGCATGTGGTCTCGCGCGGGCATGGCGGCAGCCTCTCGGGGCCGGTCGAGGTGGATCCGCGCCAGCACAGCGCCGCCCAGGTCGGTGACGAGCCGCTGCTGCTGGCCGCCTTCGGACGGGTCTGGGTGTCGCGCGACCGCGCCGAGGGCGCGCGCGCCGCCGTGGCGGCGGGCGCCAAGGCGATCATCCTCGACGATGGCTTCCAGAACCCCGGCCTTGCCAAGGACCTCTCGATCATCGTGGTCGACGCGCGCTACGGTTTCGGCAATGGCCGCTGCCTGCCCGCCGGTCCGCTGCGCGAGCCGGTGGCGGTGGGTCTGCAGCGCGCCGATCTGCTGCTCTCGATCGGCGGCGACGACGCGCAGCGGGACTTCGATGCGCAATGGGGCGATCAGAACGCCCTGCCCCGCCTGCGCGGCGCGCTGGAGCCGCTGCAGACCGGCATGGACTGGCAGGATCTGCGCGCACTGGCTTTCGCCGGCATCGGCCATCCCGAGAAGTTCTTCGCCACGCTCCGCAGCCTCGGTGCCGAGATCGTTCGGGGTGAGGCTCTGGAGGATCACCAGCCCTTCACCGCCGCGCTGCTCACAAGGCTGGAGCGCGAGGCGCAGATGCTGGGCGCGCAGCTTGTCACCACCGAGAAGGACGCCGCGCGCCTGCCCACCGCCTTCCGCCCCAAGGTGCTGAGCCTGCCGGTCCGCCTGCGCTTCAAAGACCCCGCGCCGCTGGACGTTGCGCTGGAGAAGCTCGGGCTCTGAGCCCCTTCATTGTTCCACAAATACGCCCGCCGGAGGCGCCGTGCTGAAACGGCAAGCGCGGCGCCCGTAGAGAGCGCCGCGCCATGCGTATTTTCAGAACAATGAAAAGGTTACTCGGCGGCCCAGCCGCTGACCGATTTCACCTCGAGGAAGTCGAGAATGCCGAAGGTTCCGCCCTCACGGCCATTGCCCGACTGTTTCATGCCGCCGAAGGGTGCGCCCGCGGCGCGGCCGGTGCCGTTGTTCTGCACCATGCCCGAGCGCAACTGCCGGGTCAGCCGGTTCACCCGCGCCGGATCCTGGCTCTGCACGTAGTTGGTAAGCCCATAGGGCGTGTCATTGGCGACGCGCACCGCCTCTTCCTCGGTCTCGAACTTCATCACCGAGAGCACCGGGCCGAAAATCTCTTCGCGCGCGATGGTCATCTCGGGGGTCACATCGGCAAAGACCGTGGGGCGAACATAGAAGCCCTTGTTCAGCCCTTCGGGACGACCAAGGCCGCCCGCCACGAGGCGCGCGCCTTCGTCGATGCCCTTCTGGATGAGGTCCTGGATCTTGCCCCACTGGACCTCGTTGACCACCGGGCCGATGTGATCGCCTTCCTGCTGCGGATCGGCCACCTTCACCGCCTCGGCGGCCTTTGTCGCCTGCTCGACCGCCGTGTCGTAGAAGGGCGCTTCGACCATCATGCGCGAGGGCGCGTTGCAGCTCTGGCCGGAGTTTTCCATCATGTGCAGCACGCCGCGCTTCACCGCCTCTGGATCGGCATCGGCGAAGACGAGGTTGGCACCCTTGCCGCCGAGTTCGAGATGGACGCGCTTGAGCGTGTCGGCGGCTGCCTTCGAGATCGCCCGGCCCGCGCGGGTCGAGCCGGTGAAGCTGACCATATCCACGTCCACATGCGACGACAGCTGCGTGCCGACGCCCGCGCCATCACCGTTGACGAGGTTGAACACGCCCTTCGGGAACCCGGCCTCATCCATCATCTCGGCAAAGAGGATGGCGTCGAGCGGGCTTTCCTCGGAGGGCTTCAGCACCATGGTGCAGCCCGCCACGGCGGCGGCGCCAACCTTCAGCGTCACCTGGTTCATCGGCCAGTTCCACGGGGTGATCAGCGCCGCGACGCCCACCGCTTCATGGATGATCCGGTGCTCGGGAATGTCCTCGCGGAGCGCGTGCTCGAAGGAGAACTCCTTGGCGGCGCGGATGAAATTGGTGAGGTGGAAGGTGCCCGCCCCGACCTGATCCGAGCGCGACAGCGAGATCGGCGCGCCCATCTCGAGGGTCATCGCCTGCGCCATCTCTTCGGCGCGCGCCTTATAGACCTCGAGCAGCTTTTCGACATAGCCGATACGCTCTGCCACCGGGGTGGCCATCCAGCCCGGCAGCGCGGCCTTGGCGGCAGCAACGGCGGCGTCGGTGTCGGCCTGATCGCCCAGCGAGATGACCGCGCAGGGCTCTTCGGTGGCCGGGTTGATCACCGCGTGGTCGCGCGGCGTGACCGGGTCCACCCATTGACCGTCGATGTAGAACTGGCGCTTCTCGATCATGATGCTCTCCGCAAGTCTGGAAGTGAGTCAGGATTTGATCAAATTATCCCTGGCGGCACAGTGTCACTGCGTCGCGGGCTCCGCAAGCGGCCTCTTTACATCAGGTCTGCAGGACGTATCTATTTCGCGAGACCAAACGCCGATCACTCGGACAGGAAAGGACTATTCCAATGGCTCTTCGCATCAACGACACCATCCCGAACCTTCACGTGGTCACCGATCAGGGCGAATACGACCTGCACGACTGGATCGGCGACAGCTGGGCAATCCTGTTTTCGCACCCGAAGGACTTCACACCTGTCTGCACCACCGAGTTCGGCGCGGTCGCACAGCTGGCCGACGAATGGGCCAAGCGCGGCACCAAGGTGATGGGCATCTCGGTCGACGGCGTCGAAGAGCACAAGAAGTGGAAAGGTGACATCGAAGCGGTGGCCGGTTCCGAAGCGGGCTTCCCGATCATCGCCGATGACGGGCTGGAAGTGGCCAAGGCGCTCGACATGCTGCCCGCCGATGCCTATCTGCCCGACGGCCGCACCCCGGCGGACAGCGCCACCGTGCGCTCGGTCTTCATCATTGCGCCGAACAAGAAGGTGCAGCTGATGATGACCTACCCGATGTCGGTGGGCCGCAACTTTGCCGAGGTGCTGCGCGCGCTCGACGGTCTGCAGCGCACCTACGAGCAGCCGCTGGCGACCCCGGCGAACTGGGAGACCGGTCAGGACGTGATCGTCGCCCTGTCGCTCGACAACGAGGCGGCGGCAGCGAAATACGGCGAGCTCGACATCAAGCTGCCCTACCTGCGCTTCGCCAAGAACCCGGACTGACGCGCAGATCTTAGGTACTGATTAGGGAAACCACCCGGCGGGGACGCCGGGTGGTTTTCTTTTGTCCGTCCGCCCATCATGGGCGCGTGGCAAAGCGCGCACTCGCGGCAAATGCGAGGAGCGGCGCCGCCAGACGCCCTTGGGTGGTGTGTCTGCGCCGCTGTCCTGCTAAACTCGAAACAAGTCTTTTTTGTAACTTACCAATCCATTGAAATCACGACTTGAATCGAGGCCTACATGCCGCGCGACATATTGCGACTTCTTTCCATTCTCCTGCTTTCTCTGAGCGCCTGCATCGCCATCCCCGCCATCGCGCAGGAAACCGCCGATGCCCCGCCCGAGGCCGCCGCCGAAGAGCCGCCCTCCCCCGCCGAGCAAATGATCGAAGGTGCCGAGGAACGGGGCCGTCAGGCCGCGATCAGCCGGCCCGAGGTGCTCTCGGCGGCGGGCGCCGCCGATGCGCCGCTGGAGCCCGAGAGCGATGCTGCGCTGCTCACCGCGCTGGCCAATCCGTCGATCCCGTCTGACGAACTGGCGCTGCGCACGCTGCCGCTGACCGCCGCCGAGCTTTCGCAGCTGGCGCAGGCTTGGGAGGGGATCGCCAAGGGCATGACCAAGGCGGTGGTGCAAGAGCAGATGGCGATCAATGCCCGCGAGGCCAATGGCGACGAGGTGCCGCGCGAGCGGCTCACCCAGCTTACCGAGGTCCGCAATGACGCCTTTGAGAACCTCAGCACCGTGGTCGCCGCGCTGGAAGCCAAGGGCGGCGACGAGGCCGAGGTTGCGGGCTACCGCGCCTACCGGGCGGCCATCCATGTCGACGAAACCCAGCGCGCCGATTGGCGCACGCTGTTGTCGCAGGCGGCAAACTGGGCGACCGATGAAGATGGCGGCGTGCAACTGGCGCTGCGGGTGGCGGTCATCGTCGGCTCTCTGCTGGGTCTGCTGATCCTCGCCCGCGCGGTGCGCGGCGTGGCGCGCCGGGCGCTCTCGCGGGTGCCTGACCTGTCGAAACTGCTGCAGGCCTTCATCGTCATGGTGATCTACTGGCTGACCATCGCTTTCGGGTTGATGATCGTGCTCAGCGCCTTGGGGATCGACGTCACACCGCTCTTCGCTCTGGTCGGCGGCGCGTCCTTCATCATCGCATTCGCCATGCAGGACACGCTGGGCAACCTCGCGGCCGGACTTATGATCATGATCAACCGGCCCTTCGACGAGGGCGATTACGTCACCGTGGCGGGCACCGGCGGCACGGTGCAATCGGTGTCCATCGTCTCGACCACCGTGCTGACGCCCGACAATCAGGTGATCGTCATCCCCAACTCCAAGGTCTGGGGCGACGTGATCACCAATGTCACCGCCAGCGCCACGCGCCGCGTCGATCTGACCTTCGGCATCGGCTACGGCGACTCGATCGAAAAGGCGCAGGAGGTGCTCGAAAAGGTGGTGGCCGAGCATCCGCTGATCCTCGACGACCCGGCTCCGGTGGTGCGGGTCAACGCGCTGGGGGCCAGCTCGGTGGATTTCATCTGCCGGCCATGGGTGAATGTCGAGGATTACTGGACGGTGTATTGGGACCTCACCCGGCAAGTGAAGGAAGCCTTCGATCGCGAGGGGATCTCGATCCCCTTCCCGCAGACCGACATGCATGTGCATATGGCCAAGCCCGGCGCGCTGCCCTTCACCGAAGAGCCCGGGAAAGCCGCGCCCCCCGAGGAGGGCACGCCATATCACGCGCGCGAAGATCGGGTGACCTCGTTCCGGCGCGGCGACGAGGGCTATGACGAGGACAGCGACAACACCTGAAGCGCTAGCCGCGCCGCCTCAGATGTTGAAATCATAGACCCCGCTGCGGCGGCGCGGGATCGACTGACGCTCGATCATCCGGCGGGTGTGCGGACGCTCCGGCCCGCGGTGCAGCGCCATCAGCCGCTCGAAAGTGCCGCCGTCGGCCTTGGTCCGGCGGGTGTTGTGGCGGATGTATTCGACCCATGTGGGCACGTGGTAGGTCTCTTCCCACATTCGCGGGTTCTCGAGATCGCGCATCAGCACCCAGTTCTGCGCCCCGTCCCGGATGCGCACGCGGCGGCGCTCGGCCATGATCGCAAGGAACTCCGGCACATCGTCCGGGTCGATCTCGAACTCGGTCGAGGCAACGATCGGACCGCTGCGCATCTTCAGGTCGAGATGCAGCACCGGCTCTTTGAAGCGGTCGAGCGGCGACAGATCGAGATCGCTGTATTCCGGCAGCGGCATCTTGAAGCCAATCACGGCGGCGATCGCCAGCAGCACCGCCGCGCCTCCGAGCGCCGTGCTGAGCCCCCAGCCGTCCGACACCGACCCCCAGACCCAGCTGCCTGCCGCCATGCCGCCGAAGCTGGCCGACTGGTAGAGCGCGATGGCCCGCCCGACGACCCAGCGCGGCGTCGACAGCTGCACCGTCACGTTGAACAGCGAAAGCGCCACGGTCCACGCCATGCCGTTGAGCAGCAGCGCGGGCAGGCACAGCAGCAGCGTCGGCGCCACCGCAAGGATCGACGTGCCGGTCACCGCCGCCAGCGCCGCGACCCGCACAAGATGCTCGTTGTCGAACCGGTCGCGCAGCCGCGCGTTGTTGAGCGCGCCGATCACCGCACCGACGCCGAAACAGCCCAGCATGATCCCGAAGGTCGAGGCGTCGCCGCCCAGCCTTTCATGGGCGATCAGCGGCAGCAGCGACAGCACCGCAACCGACCCCAAGCCAAAGAGGAAGGCGCGCGCCATGACGTTCATCAGGTTCGGCGACATGGCGACATAGCGCAGCCCCGAGCCCACCGCGAGCCGCATCGGCTCGGGCGGCAGCGAACTGTCCGGCGGCGGCGACTTCCAGCGCCAGAGCACGGCGATCATCGGCAGATAGCTCACCGCGTTCAGCGCGAAGGCCGCCGCGGCCCCCGCCACGGCGACGATGATACCGCCGATCGCCGGACCGACCGAGCGCATGGCGTTGAAGGCCATGGAGTTCAGCGCCACCGCCGAGGGCAGATCGCTGCGCGGCACGATGTCCCCCAGCGAGGCCTGCCACGACGGGTTGAAGAAGGTCGATCCGGTGCCGATCAGGAACGTCAGCACCAGCAGCAGCCAGGGCGTCAGAAGCTCGAACCACGCCAGCGTGCAGAGCAGCGCCGCCGAGGCCATCATGAAAAGCTGCGCGCCGATCATCACCCGGCGGCGATCGAAATTATCCGCCAGCGTCCCGGCGAAGATCGCGAACAACATCGCCGGCACCGACACACCCGCCTGCACCAGCGCCACCATCGCGTCGCTGTCCGAGATTTGCGTCATCATCCAGCCCGCGCCCACCGACTGCACCAGCGTGCCGAGGTTCGAGGCCATGGACGCCGTCCAGCGGGCGCGGAACGCCGGGATGCGCAGGACGGTGAGGGGCGAGGCGGATTTGGTGGGCATGGCTCTCGGGGGGCTCTTGGGGGCTGGTCGCCGGCCCTTGGGAGCGACAGAAGCGAGGGGCCTGCCGCCAAGGTAGAGCGGTTTTTTCCCGCGTCGCCAAGGGGGCTGCAGGAAAATAGATGCGCGGCGCATGTATTTGCCGAGGCGACCACGCAACGTAACGCCAGCCGGGCCGCCTGCACGCCGTGCAAAAGAAAAGAGCGGGCCTTCCGGCCCGCCCCTCAATCTCTCACTGAACCGAAGCTCAGAGCGTCGGGTACATCGGGAAGCCCTTGAGGAACTCCTGCACCTCGGCCTTCACCTTGGCTTCGACCTCAGCATTGCCCTCTTCGCCGTTGGCCGCCAGACCGTCGACCACTTCGATGATCCAGTCGGCGATCTTGCGGAACTCCGCCTCGCCGAAGCCGCGGGTGGTCCCGGCGGGCGAGCCGAGACGGATGCCCGAGGTCACGGTCGGCTTTTCCGGGTCGAACGGCACGCCGTTCTTGTTGCAGGTGATATGCGCGCGGCCCAGAGCCTTCTCGGTCGCGTTGCCCTTCACACCCTTGGGGCGCAGGTCAACCAGCACCACATGGGTGTCGGTGCCATGGGTCACCGTGTCGAGCCCGCCCTTGATCAGCTGATCCGACAGCGCCTGTGCGTTGGCGATCACCTGCTTGGCGTAATCCTTGAACTCGGGGCGCAGCGCTTCGCCGAAGGCCACGGCCTTGCCGGCGATGACATGCATCAGCGGGCCGCCCTGAATGCCGGGGAAGATCGCCGAGTTGACCTTCTTGGCGATGGTCTCATCGTTGGTCAGGATCATGCCGCCGCGCGGGCCGCGCAGGGTCTTGTGCGTGGTGGTGGTGGCCACATGCGCATGCGGGAAGGGCGACGGGTGCTGACCACCGGCCACGAGGCCCGCGAAGTGGGCCATGTCGACCATCAGATAGGCGCCAACGCTGTCGGCGATCTCGCGCATCTTGGCAAAGTCGATCTGGCGCGGAATGGCCGAGCCGCCCGCGACGATCAGCTTGGGCTTATGCTCGTTGGCCAGCTCCTGCACCTGATCGTAGTCCAGCAGGTTGTCCTGCTTGCGCACGCCGTATTGGATGGCGTTGAACCATTTGCCCGACTGGTTGGGCTTTGCGCCATGGGTCAGGTGACCGCCCGCGTCGAGGCTCATGCCGAGGATCGTGTCGCCGGGCTGGATCAACGCCTGATACACACCCTGGTTGGCCTGGCTGCCGGAGTTCGGCTGCACATTGGCGAACTCGCAGCCGAAAAGCTGCTTGGCGCGGTCGATGGCGAGGTTCTCAGCCACGTCCACCCAATCGCAGCCGCCGTAGTAGCGCTTGCCCGGGTAGCCTTCGGCATATTTGTTGGTGAGCACCGAGCCCTGTGCCTGCATGACGGCATGGGAGACGATGTTCTCGGACGCGATCAGTTCGATCTCGTCCCGCTGGCGGCCAAGCTCGCCGGTGATGGCTGCGAAAAGTTCGGGATCACGCGACGAGAGCTCTTCGGTGAAGAAGCCGGTGTCATTGGGCGCTGCGGTCATGGGCAAGCCTCCGGAGTGTCAAGGATTCGAGTTCCGCGGCCTGAGTAAAGGAAACCGCGCGTAACGCAAAGATGTCAAAGCGACAGCTTGCGTTTCTCTTGCGCCCTCTCTGGCGGCTGGGGAAAACTTGTGATTGTTTCGGAACGTCCCGTCAGGGACAGGAAACCGCAGGACACCCAAGGCCTTTGTCCCCATGTCGCTGAGAATTGCCTTCTGCGCCTCGCGCGCGCCCATCGCGCAGGCTGCCCATGCCGCGCTGAGCAACCGCTACGGCGACCACACCGAGCAGGGCGCGGATGTGATCGTGGCGCTGGGGGGCGACGGCTTCATGCTGCAGACCCTGCACCGCACGCAGGAACTCAACGTGCCGGTCTATGGCATGAACCGCGGCACCGTGGGCTTTTTGATGAACGCCTATTCCGAGCACGGGCTGGAGGAGCGGCTGCGCGAGGCCGAAGAGGCGGTGATCAACCCGCTTTCGATGCGCGCCACCACGGTCGATGGCCGGATCCATGAGGCGCTTGCGATCAACGAGGTCTCGCTGCTGCGCACCGGTCCGCAGGCCGCGCGACTGGCGATCCATGTGGATGGCAAGCTGCGCCTGCCCGAACTGGTGTGCGACGGCGCGCTGCTGGCCACCCCCGCTGGCTCGACCGCCTACAACTATTCGGCGCATGGGCCGATCCTGCCCATCGGCTCGGAGGTTCTGGCGCTGACCGCCGTTGCGGCCTTTCGGCCGCGACGCTGGCGCGGGGCGCTGCTTCCGAAGGCGGCGGAGGTGTGCTTTGAGGTGCTCGAGCATGAGAAGCGCCCGGTCATGGCCGAAGCGGACAGCCAGTCGGTGCGCGATGTGGTTCGGGTCGATATTCGCTCCGAGCCGACCGTCGCGCATCGCGTGATGTTCGATCCGGGCCATGGGCTGGAAGAGCGGCTGATCCGAGAGCAGTTCGTCTGATCTGGCGGTCGGTGTCCCATCACCCTTCGGACCGCTGCGCCTCTCTCATGCCAAGGCGTCCAGCTCTGGCTGACTATGCAGAAGCGCCAATTCGTCCGCTCCCCAGCTCGCCACGCCGATCGCGGCGCTCTGGCTGACCCCTTCGAAGCGGATGGAGCCGCTGCCGATCTGCAACAACAGGCTGTCGCCGTCGCGGCTGAAGGACCAGTCTTGCGCATCCTCACCCAGTTGCACGACCACCTCGCTGCCCGGCGCCAGAGTGACCGTGTCATGACCGTCACCCGCCCCATAGCGCAGCGCAATCGTCCCGCCGCCGAGCACGAGGGTATCATCCCCCGCGCCTGCCTCCAGCGCGATCGCCTCTGCGACGGTGACCGAAAGCACATCGTCCCCTGCCCCGCTGTGCACATCGGCGACAGCGCTGCGCGCGGCGAGTAGCCGCGCCTCAATCGTATCGCCATGGCTCCAAGGCTCGCAAGGATCGGCGCTCAGCCGCGAGACCTGCGCGGCACCGACCACCGCATCGATGCTCACCGCGTCGCGGCCCGCCCCGGTATAGATGCCGCCGAGCAGCCCCGCCTTCAGGGTCACAACATCTTCGCCAGTGCCGGTATAGAGCGAGGCGATGCTTAGCGCCGCGATGCTGACCGCATCATTGCCGCCCCCGGTGTAGACCTGCCTCACCTGTTCCGCCCGCACCGCCAAGGCATCATTGCCGCCCTGAGAGCTCGGCGCGCCGCCGTCGGTGTGGATGTTCTGGACCCGCTGCGCATCAAGCGTCAGCGCGTCATGACCGGCGCCGGTATAGAGCGCCGCGACTTGGCCAGCCCTGATCGAGAGTGCATCGCCTGATGACGACCCAGCGGCGGCGAGCTGACTGCCGCTGCTCGCCGTTGCGCCAGACGCAACACCGGAATAAATGGCCACGCCGCTGCCCTTTCTGCCGCCTTGCAGGTGCAGCAGGGCGTGCGCCATCCGGCGCATGTGGCCGCGGATGCGTCCCAAGCCGCGCTCTCGGGCATCGGCCAATCCGCGCTCGCGCGTATCGGAAGCGCTGTTCCTCGATTGCGGCGCATCGCTTTCAGCGCCGGCCTCGCTCCGCACTTCGGCACCCAGGAGCAGGCTCGCCCGGTCCCCTTCGACGTCACCGCCCACGCCAGCAGCAGCTATAGATAGGACACCAACCTCTGCCTCCGCCCCATCTGGCCCGGCGCGGGCGCTGAGGCTGGCCAACTGCAACTGCGCGAGCCAAACTGTGCTCGCCCCATAGTGCGCACCGGACGTTTGCAGGCTCATCTCGCGGGCTCCTTTTCCGGCAAGCCTGCGCCAAAGCTCTGAACGTCCGGTAAATTTCCATGCCCCGGCTGTTTCGCATTGGAGGCACCTCTGCGAGGGCCCATAACGGGCCCCAAGCTAAGACGCCGGAAAGGACCATCATGCTGCACGGCCTTCATCACGTGGCGCTGATCTGCGGCGATTACGCCCGCAGCCGCGCCTTCTATGTGGACCTGCTGGGCCTCACGGTGATCGCCGAGACCCACCGCGCCGAGCGCGACAGCTGGAAGCTCGACCTCGCGGTGCCCGGCGGCGGACAGCTGGAGCTGTTCAGCTTTCCCGACCCGCCCGAGCGGGTCTCGCGCCCCGAGGCGAAAGGGCTGCGCCACCTCGCCTTCACCGTAACCGACATGGACGCTGCCGTAGACCGGCTCGAGGCGGCGGGCGTCGCTGTCGAGCCGGTGCGCGTCGATGCGTTGACCGGCAAGCGGTTTACCTTCTTCGCCGATCCCGATGGGCTGCCGCTGGAGCTTTACGAGGGCTGAGGCGCCGACACCCAGTAGCCCCGACAAAAGCAAAAGGCGGGGCCAAGACCCCGCCTTTCGTTTTCTCCGAACTTCCGGCTTAGCCGCCGAAGTCGTCGAGCATGATGTCCTCTCGGTCCACGCCCAGATCCAGCAGCATGTTGATCACCGACTGGTTCATGATGGGCGGGCCGCACATGTAGAACTCGCAGTCCTCGGGGGCCGGGTGGTTCTTCAGATACTCCTCGTAGAGCACGTTGTGGATGAAGCCGGTGTAGCCCTTCCACTCGTCTTCGGGCAGCGCGTCCGACAGGGCGACGTGCCATTCGAAGTTGTCGAACTCTTTGGCCAGTTCGTCGAAATCCTCGACGAAGAACATCTCGCGCTTCGAGCGGGCACCGTACCAGAAGGAGATCTTCCGGTCGCGGTTCTCGAGCCGCTTGAGCTGGTCGAAGATGTGCGAGCGCATGGGAGCCATGCCCGCGCCGCCGCCGATGAAGACCATTTCCTTCTTGGTGTCGCGGGCGAAAAACTCGCCGAACGGACCCGAGATGGTGACCTTGTCGCCGGGCTTGAGGTTGAAGATGTAGGACGACATCTGCCCGGCGGGGATGCCGGTGGAGCCCGGCGGCGGCGACGCCACGCGGACGTTGAGCATGATGATGCCCTTTTCCTCGGGGTAGTTCGCCATGGAGTAGGCGCGTTCGATCGGTTCGGTCACCGTCGACTCGTACTGCCACAGATTGAACTTGTCCCAGTCGCTCCGGTACTCCTCGGCGACGTCGAAGTCCTTATAAGACAGCTTGTGCGCGGGCGCTTCGATCTGGATGTAGCCACCAGCGCGGAAGTTGACGTTCTCGCCTTCCGGAAGCTTGAGGACCAGTGCCTTGATGAAGGTGGCGACGTTCTCGTTGGAGATGACCTCGCATTCCCACTTCTTCACGCCGAAGACCTCTTCGGGAACTTCGATGTCCATGTCCTGCTTGACCGCGACCTGACAGGACAGGCGGTCACCGCAGGCGGCCTCACGCTTGGTGATGTGGCTCTCTTCGGTGGGCAGGATCGACCCGCCGCCCGAATGCACGCGCACCCGGCACTGGGCGCAGGTGCCGCCGCCGCCGCAGGCGGAGGGCACAAAGAGCTTTTGACCAGCGAGGGTCTGCAGCAGCTTGCCGCCGGCGGGGACCGAGATGGTCTTTTCGCCGTTGATGGTGATGTTGACGTTCCCCGTCGACACCAGACGCGAGCGGGCGGCCAGAATGATGGTCACCAGCGCAATCACGATCAGGGTGAAGAGGATGACGCCGAGACTGAAAGTTTCCATTGTTCTTTGTCCTCCTGCCTCAGAGTTTCACGCCGCTGAAGGACATGAAGGCCATGGCCATCAGACCTGCGGTAATGAAGGTGATGCCCAGCCCCTGAAGTCCGTCGGGAATGTCCGAGTACTTCAGTTTCTCGCGCACACCGGCCATGGCGGTGATCGCCAGCGCCCAGCCGAAGCCCGACGAGACGCCGTAGGTCAGGCTCTCGGCGAAGTCATACGAGCGCTCCACCATGAACAGCGAACCACCAAGGATGGCGCAGTTCACGGTGATCAGCGGCAGGTAGACACCCAGCGCGTTGTAGAGCGGCGGGAAATACTTATCGAGCACCATCTCGAGGATCTGCACCAGCGCGGCGATCACCCCGATGTAGGAGATCAGGCCGAGGAAGGTGAGGTCGATGTCGGGAAAGCCAGCCCACGCCAGCGCGCCCGGAGCGAGAAGATAGTCGAGGATCAGGTTGTTGGCGGGCACGGTGATCGCCTGCACGATCATCACCGAGACCCCAAGACCCATGGCCGTCGAGATCTTCTTCGACACGGCGATGAAGGTACACATGCCGAGGAAGAACGACAGCGCAAGGTTCTCGACGAAGACCGCCTTTACGGCGAGTGAGATGAGACCTTCCATCAGTGCGCCTCCACGCTCTGGATCTTGTATTCACGCTCTTCGACCTGACCCGGTTTCCAGGCACGGATCGCCCAGATCAGCAGGCCGATCACGAAGAACGCCGAGGGCGGCAGCAGCAGCAGGCCGTTGGGCACATACCAGCCACCGTTGTTGACGGTCGGCAGGATGGTGATGCCGAACAGCGAGCCCGAGCCGAAAAGCTCGCGGATCACGCCGACGACCATCAGGATCAGGCCGTAGCCGAGGCCGTTGCCCAGACCGTCCACAAAGCTGGCACCCGGCGGGTTGCTCATGGCGAAGGCTTCGGCGCGGCCCATCACGATGCAGTTGGTGATGATCAGGCCGACGAAGACCGACAGGGTCTTCGAGATCTCATAGGCATAGGCCTTGAGCAGCTGGTCCACCACGATCACGAGGCTCGCGATGATCACCATCTGCACGATGATCCGGATCGAGCCGGGGATCTGGTTGCGCAGCATCGAAATGAACATCGACGAGAAGGCGGTCACCAGCGTCACCGCGATGGCCATCACCAGCGCCACCTTCAGCGAGGAGGTCACGGCGAGCGCCGAACAGATGCCAAGCACCTGCAGGGTGATCGGGTTGTTGTCGATCAGCGGATCGACGAGCTGGGATTTGCGGGTCTGGGCCATCAGATCTCTCCTGCCTTAAGCCGCTCGAGGAACGGGCCGTAGCCCTGTTCACCCATCCAGAAGCGGACAAGGTTGTCGACACCGCGCGAGGTCAGGGTCGCCCCGGCCAGCGCATCGATATAGTAGTCGCGGCCCGCTGCGGGCGGCTGCTTGGCAACGGTGATCTGCAGCGTGCCGTCTTCGTCACGCAGCTTCTTGCCGTTCCAGAGCGCCTTCCAGCGCGGGTTGTCCACCTCGGCGCCAAGGCCGGGGGTCTCGCCCTGCTGGTAGAACTGCAGGCCGTAGATGTCGTTGCCGTTCTCTTCCAGCGCGATGAAGCCGTAGAGCGTCGACCACAGGCCGTAGCCCTCGATCGGCAGCACCACCTTGTCGATCTCGCCCGCGTCGTCGCGCAGGATATAGACCATCTGGAAGATCTGCTGCGAGCCGCCAAGGCCCGCCGGGTCCTCGTCGAGCGCGCGCACCAGAGCGGGATCGCCCGAAGTGGCAAGCTCTTCGAAGGTCGCAACGTCATACTGGTCGGTGAACTCGCCGGTATCGAGTTCGAGCACATGCGGCTCGAAGGACTTGAAGGCTTCGGCGATGTTCATGCCGGGCTCGTACACGCCCGCCACTTCCAGAACGTTCCGCTGCTTATCGCGCAGGCGGTTGGTGTCCTGTACCGGGCGCAGCGAAACCGCTGCAGCCGACACGATCATCGACGCCACGAGGCAGAGCACCACAGCCACGGTCACCGTCTTGACGGTGGAATCCGGCGGCATGTCGAGGAAACGGCGGATCATGCCCTTGTTCGCATTGGTGTCAGACATTGCGCTTGGCCCTCCGTTTGATGTTGGCCTGAACGACGAAGTAGTCGATCAGCGGCGCGAACACGTTGCCGAACAGGATCGCAAGCATCATGCCCTCGGGGAAAGCCGGGTTGATGACACGGATCATCACAACCATGAAACCGATCAGCGCGCCGTAGATGTAACGCCCGACATTGGTGTGGCTGGCCGAGACCGGCTCGGTCACCATGAACACGAGGCCGAAGGCGTAGCCGCCGATCACCAGATGCCAGTACCACGGCATGGCGAACATCGGGTTGCTGTCAGATCCGATCAGGTTGAGCAGCGTCGAGAAAGCGATCATCCCGCCCAGACAGCCGACGATCAGGCGCCAGTTGGCGATCTTCGTGGCAAGCAGGAAGGCCAGACCGATCAGGCAGGCCAGCGTCGAGGTCTCGCCGATACAGCCCTGAATCGTGCCGATGAAGGCGTCCATCCAGGTGATGCCGTGCTGCGGCAGCGCGTCGACGCCGTCGCTTGCACCCACCGCCAGCGCGGTTGCGCCCGAAAAACCGTCGACCGGGGTCCAGATCGTGTCGCCCGACATTTGCGCCGGATAGGCGAAGTAGAGGAACGCACGTCCGACCAGTGCCGGGTTGAGGAAGTTCTTGCCGGTGCCGCCAAAGACTTCCTTACCGATCACCACGCCGAAGATGATGCCGAGCGCAACCTGCCACAGCGGCGCAGAGGCCGGCATGATCAGCGCATAAAGCATCGAGGTCACGAGGAAGCCCTCGTTCACTTCGTGGCCGCGCACGACCGCGAAGATCACCTCGAAGATGCCGCCCGCGATCAGCGTCACGATGTAGATCGGCAGGAAATACAGCAGCCCATGCAGGATGTTGGCCAGCGGGTTGGCCGGGTTGAACCCGATGCCGAGCGCGTCGATGATCGCCGCGCGCCAGCCCGAAGCGCCGTATTCGGCGATCGCCATGTTGGTCTGCAGACCGGTGTTGTACAGGCCGAAGAGGATACAGGGGATCGTCGCGATGACCACATAGGTCATGATCCGCTTCATATCGATGTACGAGCGGGCGTGCGGCGCGGCGGTGGTCACCGTCTTCGGGGTGTAGATAAAGCTCTCCACCATCTCGTAGACGGGGAAGTACTTCTCGAAGCGGCCGCCTTTTAGAAACTGCGGCTCGATCCGATCAAAGAAATTGCGAAGACCCAAGGCCTTACCCCTCCTTCTCGATCTTGGTGAGGCTGTCGCGCAGGGCGATGCCATATTCGTATTTGGCCGGGCAGGCAAAGCCGCAGAGGCCAAGATCCTCTTCGTCCAGCTCCATCGCGCCAAGCGCCTGAGCCGTGTCGGTGTCCATCACCAGCAGCGCGCGCAGCAGCTGAGTCGGCAGGTAGTCCTGCGGCATCAGCTCTTCGAAAGTGCCGATCGGCACCATGGCGCGGCGGCCACCGTTGAGGTTCGAGGTCAGCGCATAGAGCTTCTTGGTGAAGGCCGAGCCGAGCACCGGCTGAACCGCGAACTTCGACGGCATCGGACGAATCCAGCCCATCGGAATCTGCTCGTGGTCTTCCTTGATCACCGTGATCTGGCGCGCGTAGCGGCCCAGATAGGCCGTCGGTCCCTCGCCGGCGCGACCGCTGAGGATCGAGCCCGAGATCACCCGCAGCGGCGTATCGGTCTTCAGATCATCGCCGAGCAGATCGGTCATCGACGCGCCCGCCACGGTGCGCACGAGGCGCGGACGGCTGCACATCGGACCCGAGAGCGCGATGGTGCGCGACGAATCAAGCTTGCCGGTTTCCAGCAGTTTCCCGATGGCGATCACGTCGTGATAGCCGATGGACCAGACCGTCTTGGCGGTCGACGGCGGCTCAAGGAAATGCATGTGCGTCCCGGCAAGACCCGAGGGGTGCGGCCCCGAGAACCCTGCTGCGGTGACGCCCGGCAGGTCCGCGCCGGGCACGTCCTTGCCGATTTCCTGACAAAGGTAAGTCTTGCCCTCGGTCAGCGCAGTGATCGCCTGCAGGCCACGGCTGAAGGCGGCGCCATCCTCGGCGATGATCGCCGCGGCGTCGCCCGAGAGCGGCTCGCTGTCCATTGCAGTGACGAAGATCGCCGCGGGGCGCGCGTCGGCGGCGGGCACCTTCGAGTAGGGACGGGTGCGGAACGACGTCCACAGGCCCGACGCACAGAGGCGCTCGGCCAGACCGTCCGCGGTGCTCGAATCCCCCACAGAGGAGAAATCCACCGGTTCGGCTGCGCTCGGGTCGACCTCGATCTCGACGCTGATCAGCACGCGGCGGGCGCCGCGGTTGATCGCCTTGATTCGGCCAGATACCGGCGCAGTCACCTGCACTTCGGGGGTATCCTTATGGGCGAAGATCGGCGCGCCAGCGGCGATGATATCGCCCTCCTGAACCGCCAGTCTCGGCTTCAAACCGATGTAATCCTGCCCCAGAACTGCAACGGTCCGGACCGCTGCACCGTCTTCGATTCCGCCTTCGGGTGTCCCCAGCACCGGGACATCGAGACCTTTTCTCAACGTATATTGCTGCACGTCGCTTCGTCCTGTCCATTTTCCGGCAGCCTTATGCGCCGCTAAGCCGCAGTTTGGAAGAGTTTGACGAGAAAGTTTCGAATTTAATATTGAATCACCCGCCAAAACGGCTCAGAAGCCCTTTGTCTCATCGTCGACCCAACAGTTTCTTGCGGAGATCCCGGATGAACCCTCTTACCTTCTCTCGCCGTAGCTTCCTCGTGATGCCCTTTGCATTGGCAGCGTGCAAGAAAGGATGGTCTGTCCTCGAACTCTCCGGCCTGACCATGGGCACCAGCTACTCGATCGCCGCGATCGACCACAGCAACAAGATCGACAAGGCCGAGCTGCAAAAGGCCGTGGACGCCAGCCTGGCACAGGTGAACGCGCAGATGTCGAACTGGGATTCCAGCTCGGAAATCTCGCGCTTCAACGCCGCAGGCGCCACCGACAACTTCGCCGTTTCGCATGAAGTCGCGCATGTGATGAAGGCCGCGCAAGAGATCAACGCCGCCACCGATGGCCGCTTCGATGTCACCGTCGGCCCGCTGCTCGACCTTTGGGGCTTTGGCGCAGGCAAGACCCGCGCCGACATGCCCAGCGATTCGGAAATCGCACAGGCGCTGGCCTGCTGCGGCCAGACCCAGTCGGTCAACGTCGGCGACCGTGCGCTGCAGAAGATGCGCCCCGACGCAGAAGTTTACCTGTCGGCGATCGGCAAGGGCTTCGGCATCGATCAGGTGTCGCGCACCCTCGCCAGCTTCGGCATCACCGACTACATGGTCGAGGTCGGCGGCGATCTCTACACCGCCGGCAAGAACCCCGATGGCCAGCCGTGGCACATCGGCATCGAGACGCCCGAAGCCTTCAACCGCGGCGTTCAGCAGGTCGTGGCCGTGTCGGACATGGGCATGGCGACCTCGGGCGACTACCGCAACTTCTTCGACTACGAAGGAAAGCGCTACTCGCACATCATCGACGCCACCACTGGCCGTCCGGTCAACCATAGCACCGCCTCGGTGACCGTGATGACCGAGAACGCCATGCTGGCCGACGCCTGGGCGACCGCCCTGCTGGTGCTGGGCCGCGAGCGCGGTCTCGAGATCGCAAATGAGCGTGATATGGCGGTGCTCTTCATTGATCGTGCCGGCGAAGCGGGCGACAAAGGCTTCAAGCTGACGCCGAGCAAGCGCTTCACCGCGCTGCAGGCCTGAGCCTAAACCGCCGCAACCGCTGAAAGGAGGGCGCAGTGTCGACCTTCATCCTTGCTTTCGGACTTCTGATGATCGTGATGCTGGGCATGGCGCTTGGCGTCATCCTCAACGGGCGCACGATCAAGGGCAGCTGCGGCGGGCTCAACGCCATTGCCGGCGCCGATCACTGCGTGGTCTGCAAGCAGGAGATCGATCCCGACAGCCCGCTGCGCGACCGCCTGCATTGCCCCAAGGCCCGCAAGATGCTCGAGGACATGGAGCGCGAGGAACGCGCCGCCACCTGAGCTGCGGATCACCTGACAGATAGCGAAACGCCGGCCCAAAGGCCGGCGTTTTCGTTTGTCGGAACTGCACGTGCCGCGAGAGCCGGGCGAGCGCCTGCCCGTGGGATGGCGCCGCAAGTTCTGAACTCCGCGATTTATACCAGCCAGATCCGGGCGCAATCAACACGTCGCGCAATGTGGCCAAAGCGCCAGCCCGCCGGGACGGGCAGGCGCTCGCCCGGCGGCTTTGCCTTGAGTCCGCGCCGCTCTTACCCCCCGGTCAGCGGCGTCAGCCCAAGCACCAGCAGGCAGACCGCCGCCACCAAGCCGAACAGCCACAATTGCCAGCGCGGCCCCTCGGCTTTCCACACGCTGCGATAGCGGTATCCCGCAAGGCAGGCGATCACAAAGATCACCGTTGCGATGGCCGGTGTGAGCGTCAGCTCGGGCATGGGGCACGGCCCTCCGTCAGAATGCGTTTACAGGTGCGCTGATTGCACTAACCTAGGAGAGGTTCAAGGAGGGGAGCATCATGCCCGCATCATACAAGCCTCATACCCGCGACGACGACCAGCACGAAACGACTCACAGCCAATCGATCGAGACGAACCTCTCGGCTGCCGAAGCCACGGTCGGCCATGTTCTGGACGCCAAGAGCGGCGAGCTCTTCTGGATCCAGCCGCAGGAGACCATCGCCGAGGCGGTGAAGATCCTACGCGACAAGCGCATCGGCGCGCTGCTGGTGAAGAACCCGCAGGGCGAACTGGTCGGCATCCTGTCAGAGCGCGACGTCGTGCGGCAGCTCGCCGACACGCCCGGCGGCACGCTGCCCAAGACCGTGGCCGAACTGATGACCTCCGAGCTCGAGACCTGCGGGCGCGACGAGACGCTGGTGCGGGTGCTGCGCCGGATGACCGACGGGCGGTTCCGTCACCTGCCGGTGCTCGAGGATGGCGCGCTGATCGGCATGGTCTCGATCGGCGATGTGGTGAACTACCGGCTCACTGCGCTGGAATATGAGGCGCTGAAGCTCAAGCAACTGATCGTCGGTTAAGCCGCCGGTTCCTGATCACGAAGGCAAGGCGGCCCCTGACCGCCCTGCCCTGCCCTGCCCTGCCGCTATTCCGCGGCCTTGCTGCCGCTGCCAAGGCCTCGGACCCCGGCGTCATAAGTGTCATAGCTGTGCTGGATGGCGATCTGATCCGCGATGTACCGCGCGTCGTGCCAGACACCCCAGATAAAGCTCGAGCCCCGCCGCGACAGCCACGGCAGTCCAAGGAAATAGAGCCCGCGCTCGGGCGAGACCCCGCGCTGGTGACGCGGACGCCCGGTCTCGTCGAACACATCCAGCTCCATCCAGCCATAGTCGAGCGCATAGCCCGTGGCCCAGATAATGCTGGTGATCCCCGACTCGGCCAGATCCAGCGCCTGCAGCGGCGTGACCATGCAATCCGGATCGGGCGGCAGGGCACGGGCCTCGGGCTCTTCGGGCAGGTCGAGCCCGTTGCGGGCCACAAAAGCGTCAGCCATGTCGAGCATGGCAAGGTAATCGGCATCCCCGCCCTCGACATTGGCGCGCAGATCCCCGGCGAAACTGATCCGACCGGCGGCGTAGCTTTCTGTCCGGCCAAGCAGCGTGATCCCCTCAGCGGCGAGCTGCCGAAACTCCACGGTCCGCCCGCCCCGCGCGCCGCTGACGGCGATGGTCACATGCTCGGTGCCCGGCGCGGGCGCCGGAATGTCCCAGAGCCCCAGAACCCCCAGCCACCAGCAATAGTCCCGTCCGCGGTAGGCGCGCGGCGGACGTCCGTGCGGCCCGACCGAGAGATACACCTTGCGCCCGGCCCGGTTCAGCTCGTCCGCGATCTGCGCCCCCGAAGATCCCGAGCCGACCACCAGCACCGCCCCTTCGGGCAGCGCCTGCGGATTGCGATAGGCGGCGGAATGCAGCTGCGTGACCGGCGCGTCCTGCGGCACCACCGGCGGGATCACCGGCCTCTGGAACGGGCCGGTCGCCGAGACCACGTTGCGCGCTTCGATCACCCCGTCCGAGGTCTCGACCCGGAACGCGGCCTGCCCGTCCAGCCGCTGGAGCCGCGTCACCTCGACGCCGCAGCGGATCGGCGCGCCCAGTTTTTCAGCGTAGCGCTCGAAGTAATCGGCGACGCCATCCTTGCCGATGAAGGCCTCACCGTCGCCGTCGAACTCCATGCCGGGAAAGCGGTCGTGCCACGCGGGTCCATTGGCCACCAGCGAGTCCCAGCGCCCGCTGCGCCAGCGCTCGGCGATACGGTCTTTCTCGAGCACCAGATGCGGGATACCCGCGCGCCCCAGATGCTCGCTCATGGCCACACCGGCCTGACCAGCGCCGATGACGAGCGTATCAATGGTGTCCTTGGGCATGCGCAGTCCTTTCGCGGAGTTGAGGCGCTCCCTTCACTTCTAACCGTCGGAAATCGTCGACAAATAACGAAGTTCCTCTGCCTTGATTAGGGAATGCCTATCCTACCGCCAGAGTGAGCAGCAGCCGTCCGAAAATGACAAGACCCGGTGCCAGCCGGGTCTTGTCGGGCATCGCATTGATGGGGCCGCTCAGCTCGCGGGCACTGCGCCCGCCTCTTCGCGCCGGGCCGCCTTTTGTGAGATGAAGGCACAAACCAGCAGCTGGCTCATGTGATAGATCATCACCGGCAGCACGATCGCACCCACCTTGTCCGCCGCGAAAAGCGCCGTCGCGATGGGCAGGCCCGATGCGAGGCTCTTGGTCGAGCCGCAGTAGAACAGCACTGCCCGGTCCGGATACGGCAGGCCGAAGAGCTTTCCGGCTCCGACCATCAGCCCCATGGTGATGGCAAGAAAGACCAGCACCACCAGCGCCAGCATGATTAGGCTGGCCACCGGGATCGACTGCCAGAGGCCAGACACCGTGCCCGCGCTGAACGCCGAATAGACGATCAGCAGGATCGAGCCACGGTCGACCACCATGGTCAGAACCTTGTGCTTCTTCACAAAGCCCCCGATCCACGGCCGCGCGATCTGGCCGACCACGAAAGGCAGCAGGATCTGCGTGCCGATCTTGATCACCGAGTCGAGGCTGACGCCGCCATCGCCGGTGTGCAGCAGCAGCGCCACCAAGAGCGGGGTCAGCACCACGCCGACGATGTTCGACACCGAAGCGGCGCAGATCGCCGCAGGTACATTGCCGCCCGCGATCGAGGTGAAGGCGATCGACGATTGCACCGTCGAGGGCAGCACCGACAGGAACATCAGCCCCAGCGTCACGGTCGCTCCCAGCGCGGGCGAGAAAATCGCCGCCAGAGCAAGACCGATCACCGGGAACATCAGGTAGGTCGCGGCGAAGGTCAGCCCCTGCAGCCGCCAGTTCATCAGCCCCGCGCGCACCGAACTGGGGTCGAGCTTTGCGCCATAAAGAAAGAACAGCAGCGCGACGGCCCAGAAGGTCACATGCTTCAGCCCGGCGGCCGCCACGCCCTGCGCAGGCAGCAGCACACCAAGGCACACCGTCGCGATCAGCAACAGCATATAAGTGTCGATGCCGATGCGTTTGAGATACTTCATCTCGTCTCCTGCTCTTTCCTCGTCGGCGCACGCGCCGCTGCCTTCAAAGGCAAAGGCGCGGCTTGCCCCGCGCCCTCACCCAAACTTGCGGTGGTCGGCCGGGGCTTCAGAAGCCCGCGGCTTGCCCATCCTTACGCGGATCCGAGCCCGCCGCATAGCCGCCTTCCGGCAGACGATGCACCAACTGTGCCCCGCCAAAACCAAAGGCGTTGTCCGGGGCTTCGATCTGCACCTTGTGCCCGAGCGCTGTAAGCCCGTCCAGAAGTTCGGGTGCCATGCTCGGCTCACAGGCCACGTCGAGCCCTTTGATCATCCGCCAGCGCGGGGCGTCGGCGGCGGTCTGCACGTCCTGCTCCCAAAGCTCGGTGCGCAGCAGCAGTTGCATATGGCCCTGCGCCTGGATCGGACCGCCCATCATGCCGTAGGCCATGAGCGGCTGGCCGTTCTTCATGGCAAAGCCCGGAATGATCGTGTGGAACGGACGCTTGCCGCCTGCCACCTGATTGGGGTGCCCTGCTTCGGTGGTGAAGCCAAAGCCGCGGTTCTGCATCGACACGCCAGTGCCCGGCACCACCACGCCCGAGCCAAAGCCCGCATAGTTCGACTGGATGAAGCTGACCATCATCCCCGAGGCATCGGCGGTGTTGAGCAGCACCGTGCCGCCGCGTTTGGGCGCACCGGGGCCGAAGTCCTGCGCCTTGTCTTCCGAAATCAGCGCCGCGCGCGATTTCAGATACTCGGCGTCAAGCAGCGCGGTCTCGTCGACCTCGGTCATGTGATCGCGATCAGCGACGAAGGCGTGCAGGTCGGCATAGGCCAGTTTGATCGCCTCGATCTGCAGGTGCACGGCGGTCAGATCGTCCGGGCCATGCTCGCGGATCGAGGTGTGCTGCAGCATCCCCAGCGCCATGAGCGCGGCAATCCCCTGCCCGTTCGGCGGGATCTCGTGCAGTTCCACATCGTCAAAGGACTGGCTGACGGTGCCGCACCAGTCGGGCTTCTGAGCCGCGAGGTCTTCCATCGTCATCGCGCCGCCATGGGCGTTCGAGAAGGCGATGATTTCCTCGGCGATCTCCCCCTCATAGAAGGCACGGCCCTTGGTCTCGGCAATCGCCCGAAGAGTGCGCGCAGCGCCGGGATTGCGGAACCGCTCGCCGGCTTTCGGCGTGCGCCCGCCGGGCATGAAGGTCTCGGCGAAACCGGGCTGCTTGCCCAGCGTCTCGGCGCCTTTGGCCCAAAGCGTGGCGATCACCGGCGAGACGATGAAGCCTTCCTCGGCATAGCGGATCGCCGGAGCCAGCACCGTCGCCAGACCCAGTTTGCCAAAGCGCTCCGACAGTTCCACCCACGCGCTGACCGCGCCGGGGACGGTGACCGCGTCCCAGCCGTGCTGCGGCATGCCATTGGGGAACCGCTCGGGCGACCATGCCGCAGGCGCGCGGCCCGAGGCGTTGAGACCGTGCAGTTGCTTGCCGTCCCAGAGGATGCAGAAGGCATCCGAGCCAAGGCCGTTGCCCGTGGGCTCGACCACGGTCAGCGCGGCGGCGGTGGCAATCGCGGCATCCACCGCGTTGCCGCCCTGCTGCAGGATGGTCAGCCCGGCCTGCGTGGCGAGCGGCTGAGAGGTCGCGACGACGTTCTCGGCCAGAACGGGCGAGCGGCGCGACGGGTAGACGGGATCATGACGCAGACGCATCGGAACTCCTTCCGGAGGTTTTACGGTGTTTGAGGTGGCCGCGGATCGCCCAAGCGATCGAAAGCACGGCTGCGATAAGGAAGATCAGGCTGATCGGGCGGGTGAAGAAGAGGCTCGGGTCCTCATTGGTCATCAGCGCCCGGCGCAGGTTGGTCTCGGCGATCGGGCCAAGGATCACGCCCAGCACCAGCGGCGCCAGCGAGTAGCCGAGCGCGCGCAGCGCATAGCCCGCCAGCCCAATGAAGCCGAGCAGATAGAGATCGGTCACCCGGTTGTTCAGCGCGAAGGATCCGACGACACAGCAGACCATCACCACTGGGACGATCAGCCATTTCGGCACTTCGGCGACGCGCAGGAAGAGGCGCATCGACAGCACCGAGACCACCAGCATCATCAGCGAGGCCACGGCCATGGCGACGAACATGCCATAGACCAGATCGGCGTGATCCATGATCAGCCGCGGGCCTACGGAAATGCCGTGCACCATCAGCGAGGCCATCAGGATCGCATCCACCGCCGAGCCCGGAATGCCAAGCCCGATCAGCGGGATAAGGCCGCCACCAGCGGTGGCCGAGTTGCCCGCCTCCGAAGCGACAACACCATCGGGATTGCCCTTGCCAAAGCTGTCGGGGTCCTTGGAATTGCGCTTGGCCTGATCATAGGCGACGAGGTTGGCGATCGAGCCACCGGCCCCCGGCAGCGCACCGATCAGCACGCCGACGATGGACGAGCGGATCAGGTTCACCGGGCGCATCAGCACTTCTTTCATCACCTTCCAGGTCTGGAAGTCGATGGCGCCGGTGACCAGCGCATTGCCCGAGCGGACCGATTTGGCGTCCTCGACCTCGGAGGTCAGCTGCGAGATCGCGAAGATGCCGATCAGCACCACGAGGAACGGCAGGCCCGACTGCAGCATCTCGATGCCGAAATCAAAGCGCGGACGGCCCATGATCGGGTCGGCGCCGACGGTCGAGATGGCAAGACCGATCAGCCCCGCCAGCATGCCGCGGATCACGCTGTCGCCCACCAGCGAGGCGACGATGGTCAGCGCGAAGACGATCAGCGAGAAATATTCCCACGGGCCGAGTTTCACCGCGAACATCGCCAGCGGCGGCGCGGCGACGATCAGCACCAGCGTCGAGATGATGGTGCCAAAGAACGAGGCCCAGACTCCCAGCGACAGCGCGCGTCCCGGCTCGCCGCGGCGGGCCATGGGGAAGGCGTCGAAGGTGGTGGCAACCGACGAGGGCGTGCCGGGAATGCCCAGCAGCGCCGCCGAGATGAGCCCGCCGGTATAGCCGCCCACATAGACCGACAGCATCACCGCGATGCCCTGAAGCGGCTCCATGGTGAAGGTCAGCGGCAGCGTCAGCACGATGGCCATGGTGACGGTGAAGCCGGGGATGGCGGCGGCGATGATGCCCGCCACCGAACCGGCAAGCATGTAGATCAGCGTGGCGAGCGTGAAGATCTGCGCGACGCCGGAGATAAAGCTGTCCATGTCAGAGCACCCCGCGCGGCAGGAAGACGTTGAAGACCTCGGCGAACAGCCAGTTCAGCCCGAAGGAGAACACAACCGCCACGACCACCGCGATCAGTATGCTCGCCGGACGGCGCGGCATCAGCACCAGTTCGACCCCGAGGATGAAGAGGAAGCTGGCGATGGAGAAGCCCAGCACCGGGATCAGGATCAGGTAGACCGCCAACGCCGCCAGCGTCACGAAAACGAGGTAGCTGCGGCGCGCCCATGCGCAGGTCTGCGCGGCGAAACGTCCATAGGCGTCCGATGGGATTTTGCGCAGCGCGTCGATGATGGCGACAACCGCCATCAAAGCGATGCCCGCAAAGACGATCTTGGGAAAGGCGCCAGCGCCGAGGCGCTCAAAACGCGATGTCGGAATCCCGGCCGCTGCAAGAAACAGACCGACCGAGGCGAAAAGGATCAGCACATAGCTCAGGAGACGGGCGATCTCGCCCGCCTCCTTTGCCAGCTTCTTGTCGTAGCCGGTCTCGCTCACGGTGCGAGAACCTCGGAGAGCGACTTCACGGTCTCGTCGAGCTTGGCGAGATAGGCGCTGTAGGCGTCCTGACCGCGGAACATGACCGATGCACCGGCATTGTTGGTCTGCTCGATGTAGGTCTCGTCCTTCGACAGCTCTTCAAGCGCCGCTTCCAGCGTGTCGCGGGCTTCCTGCGGCGCGCCCTTCGGCATCACGATGCCGCGGGTCACCTGCAGTTCGAGATCGGCACCGAGTTCCTTGAAGGTCGGCACGTCGGGTGCTTCTGCCGCACGCTCGGTGGCGCCAACGGCGAGGAATTGCAGATCGCCATTGTCGACGAACTGCTTCGACGAGGAGATGTCGCCGATCGCCGCGTCGAGGTTGCCGCCGACGAGGGCGCGGACGCGCTCGCCGGTGCCTTCGTAGCCGACGTATTGGAACTGCAGGCCATAGGCCTGTTCGATCATCGCCGCGTGCAGGTGCGGCACACCGCCCAGCGTCACGCCCATGGTGATCTCACCCGGGTGCTCTTTGGCGTAGGCGACGAATTCCTCGAAATCCGAGTAGTCCTCGGTCGGGTGCACCACAAGGTACTGCGGCGAGGCGGTCATCAGCGCGATCGGCTCGAAATCGTCCCACGCCAGATCGGTGATACCGGTTTCGGTCGCGACCAGCAGGCCTTCGTGCACTTGGCTGATGGTGTAGCCATCGGCATCGCGGCGCGAGGCTTCGCGCAGGCCGACGGTGCCGCCGACGCCGGGCATGTTGATGATCGGCATCTCGGTGCCGAGATAGGGCTCGATGTTGCCGGCGATCAGACGCATCAGCGTGTCCGAGCCGCCACCCGGCGACCACGGCACGATGAACTCGACCGGGTGATCGGGGTAATCGGCGGCGCTGGCGGGCGCGGCGATCATGGTGGCTGCGGTAAGAAGGGCGGCAAAGCCCGTGCGGAGTTTCATTGGGAGGCTCCCTGTTGCGAACCGGCGGTTTGCCCGCCAGTGGTTTTGCTTGCGCCAAAAGACGTAACACAAGCCCGAGCCACACAAAGCGCGTAATTATTGCCATCATTTGTAGTTTTGCTTAACTTACAACCATGGATACACGTCAGCTTGAAACCCTTCTCGCCATCGAGCAGCACGGCGGCTTCGCCGCTGCGGCGCAGGCGGTCAATCTCACCGCGTCGGCGGTCAGCCAGCAGGTCTCGGCGCTCGAGGCGGAGCTGGGCGTGCGGCTTTACGACCGCACGCGCCGCCCGCCGGTGCTCACCGCCAAGGGCGCCGAAATGCTGCGCTCCGCCCGGCAGATCCTGCGCATCGTGACCGAGACGAAATCCTCGGTCAGCGGCGGCGAGGTTGGCGGAACGCTGGCGCTCGGCACATTGCGGACCGGGGCCAACTCATTGGTGCCGCAGGCGCTGGCGTCCCTGCGGGGACGCTTTCCCGAGCTGACCCATCGCCTGCGCATCGGCATGTCCGAAGAACTGATGGCCGAGGTGGTCTCGGGGCAGCTCGACGCCGCGCTGGTGGCCGAGCATGTGGCCGTGCCGCCAAGCCTGCGCTGGACCGAAGTGCTGAGCGAGCCCTTGGTGGTGATCACCCCGCCGGGCACCGGCGGGCTGGCGATCCAAGACCTCATCCGCCGCGTGCCCTATATCCGCTACCGCACGCAGGTGCCGCTGGCCCGGCAGATCGACACCGAAATCGCCCGGCTTGGCGTCGCGCCGCGGCAGGTGGTCTCGGTCAATACGATGACGGCGGTGGTGGGCTGCGTGCGCGCGGGGATGGGCTTTGCGATCATCCCTTATGTGGCGCTGCAGGATTCAATCACCGCGGCGCTGGACTGGTTTCCCTTCGGCGCGCCTCCCATTCACCGCAGGCTCGGGCTCGTGCAGCGCCCGACAAGCAGCCGCGCAGAGGTGCTCTCTGCGCTGATCGCCGCGCTGACCGAACACGGTCGCCCGCGCGACGATCACGATTGATCGCGGCAGATGCCCTTAGCTGCGGTCGTCGAGGATGCGCGCCAGCGCCGGGTCGTTGCCAAAGAACGGCTCGGCGGTGAGGGCCATCTCGCTCGACTGGTCGGGCTGGATCATCAGGCGTTGGCGCAGCTCGTTCTGGAACGGGCTGATCTTGCCCGACCGCCGGGCGCGCGCCTTCAGAAGCTCGCCTTCGATCGCGGCGTCGATGTCGTGATATTCGCCCCGGGCGACCAGCCCCTCGGCATAGGAGAGGATCTCTCCGCTGATGGTCACCGTCCGTGTCTTGCGCATGATCCAACCCCCCTCACTCGTGTGGCAGCGGCGGCCAGTGTAGCGCGAGTCGGCCCATGGGCCATCAGCAAAATTAACGTAGCGTTAAGACTTTTGTCGAAACTGCGACCTTAAGGAAAACCGGCCCGGACGGGGAAACCGTCCGGGCCGGGGGATGTCATTGACGCATGCGTCAAAGCGCGCGCGCGATCAGGCCCATTCGCCCTTGCGGAAGACCGGCACGCGGGTGCCATCCGCGCGAATGCCGTCGATATCGGTCTCCGGCCCGCCGATCATCCAGTCGACATGGATCATCGAGCTGTTGCCGCCCTTGGCCGCGATCTCCTCGGCATTCAGCGAGGCGCCCTCGAGGAAGCACTTCGAATAGCACTGGCCAAGCGCGATGTGGCAGGCGGCGTTCTCATCGAACAGCGTGTTGTAGAACAGCAGACCCGACTGCGAGATCGGCGAGCCATGCGGCACCAGCGCCACTTCGCCAAGACGCGCCGCGCCCTCGTCGGTCGCCAGCAGTTCCTTCAGCACCGCTTCGCCCTTCTCGGCCTTGGCCTCGACGATGCGGCCGCCTTCGAACCGCACCTCGATGCCGTCGATCAGGCTGCCCTGATGCGACAGCGGCTTGGTCGACCGCACGGTGCCTTCGACCTTCTGCGCGTGCGGCGTGGTGAACACTTCCTCGGTGGGGATGTTGGGGTTGCACTGCACGCCGTTCTGCGCCGAGCTGGCCCCGCCGTGCCATTCGTGGTCGTCGGCCAGCCCCACCGTCAGATCGGTGCCCGGCCCGGTGAAATGCAGCGCCGCGAAACGCTCGGAGTTCAGCCATTCGGTGCGGGTGCGCAGCGCGGCGTTATGCTCGGCCCAAGCGGCGACGGGATCGGCCTGATCGACGCGCGAGGCGGCAAAGATCGCCTCGGCCAGCTTGGCCTGCGCCTCGGGTTCGGAAAGCTCGGGGAACATACGCTTGGCCCATGCCACGCCCGGCCATGCGCAGATCGACCAGTTGATCTTGAAGTTGGTGATCTCTTCCATCGCCGGTTTGTAGGCCTTGGAGTTCGCCTTGCCGACTCGCGAGACCTTCGCCGGGTCCTGTTCAGCAAGCAACATCGGGTCCTCGCCGACGATCGCCATGCGTGCCGCGCCCTCGCCAAAGGCCTCGGCCATACCGTTATAGAGCCAGCCGGGAGCCACATCGAAAGTGACGTCCTGCCCGTCTTCGAAGCGCGCGAGCGCAACCTCCGAATCCGAAAGCAGCGGGGTCACCAGCGAGGCACCGGCGCGATAGGCGGCGCGGGTCACCGCCCGCACCAGCGGCAGCGCCGAAACCGGTGCGGTCAGCACAAGCTGCTGACCTTCCTGCAGGTTTACGCCGGTGCGCACGGCAACCTCGGCAAGGCGGTCGATCAGCTCGGGGTCGATGGCTGTGGACGTCATGGCAAGCTCCTTGAGTCTGTTTTGAGCGGTAAGCTGTGGCTCCGCCGGGCCGCCGTCAAGCAGATGAGCGCAGCAAAAGCCCATCCCCAAGGCCGATGACCATGCGTCACAGATGCGACATAAAAGCGACAGAGCGCCATGACAGATTGAAGTCGCCGATCCTTTGGTGTTAGGAGGCCCGCCATGTTTCGGAAACTCTTGCATACGCTTCTTGGCCCGGCCTTCCGGCGGCCGCCGCGATTCCAGATCGCGGCGATGTGCTACCGCTATGCCCCGGACGGCGGCGCGCTTGAGGTTCTGCTGATCACATCGCGCGACACCGGGCGCTGGGTGGTGCCCAAGGGCTGGCCCAAGGCCGGGCTCGACGCCGCAGGCGCCGCGATGGGCGAGGCGTGGGAAGAAGCCGGGGTCACCCCGCCGGACGTTCCGCCCACCGAGATCGGCACCTACCACTATGACAAGCGGCTCGATGGCGGCCTGCCGGTAGACACCAAAGTGCATGTCTATGCCACCGAGGTCACGAAACTCGAAGATAACTTCCCCGAGGCCGGGCAGCGCGAGCGGCGCTGGGTCAGCCCCGAAGAGGCTGCGGGCATGGTTCAAGAACCAGAGCTCAGCGCCCTGTTCCGCCGCCTGCCGGCGATCCTGAAAGCGCTCGAAAAGTTTCGCTGACCGCCGCTCTCTGACTGACACGGATGAAGGATGCGGCGATGAGCGCGCATGACACCAATAAAGATTGGCCGACGCTGGACAAGGACCTCAACCGGATGTCCCTGCTCGAGTCGGCGTCGCTCTATACCGCGCGCCCGCTCGTCGGTCTGGGCATCTCGCTGGTCTTTATCGCCCTGATGGCACTGCTGGCCGGTCTTGTCGCCGGTGCCACGCCCGGCACGATGATCATCGTCGTCGCCGCCGCCTTCGGGGCCTATATGGCGCTCAACATCGGCGCGAACGATGTGGCCAACAACATGGGCCCCGCCGTGGGCTCGAACGCGCTGTCGATGGCCGGGGCCATTGCCATTGCCGCGATCTGCGAAAGCGCCGGCGCGCTGCTGGCGGGCGGCGATGTGGTCTCGACCATTTCCAAGGGCATCATCGATCCGGCCAGCCTCGATCACGGCGGGCTCTTCGTGCAGGCGATGCTGGCGGCGCTGCTCTCGGCGGCGCTCTGGGTCAACCTCGCCACATGGATCGGCGCGCCGGTTTCCACCACCCATGCCGTCGTTGGCGGCGTGATGGGCGCGGGCATCGCCGCGGCGGGCTTTGCCACGGTGAACTGGCCAACCATGGGCGCCATCGCTGCAAGCTGGGTGATCTCGCCGGTGATGGGCGGGGTGATCGCCGCCGGGATGCTGGCCTTCATCAAGTGGCGGGTGATGTATGTCCCCGACCGTATCGCCGCCGCCCGTGTCTGGGTGCCGGTGCTGATCGGCCTGATGTCGGGCGCGTTTGCCACCTATCTCGCCCTGAAGGGCCTGAAGAAGGTGATGCATATCGACATGCCGATCGCGCTGCTGATCGGCCTTGGCGCGGCGATCCTCATCGGCCTGATCTCTGTGCCGCTGGTGCGCCGCCAGTCCGAAGGGCTGGAAAACCGCAACGCCTCGCTGAAGGTGCTGTTCCGGCTGCCGCTGGTGGTTTCGGCAGCGCTTCTGTCCTTCGCGCATGGCGCCAATGACGTGGCCAATGCGGTTGGCCCGCTGGCCGCCATCGTCGATGCGCTGCAGACCGGCACCGAAGGCGCGTCCGAAGTGTCGATCCCGCTTTGGGTGATGGTGATCGGCGCGGTGGGCATCTCCTGCGGTCTGATCCTCTTCGGCCCGCGGCTCATTCGCATGGTCGGCAGCCAGATCACCAAGCTCAACCCGATGCGCGCCTATTGCGTGGCGCTCTCGGCGGCGGTGACGGTCATCATCGCCTCGTGGCTGGGCCTGCCGGTCAGTTCCACCCATATCGCCGTCGGCGGCATCTTCGGCGTGGGCTTTTTCCGCGAATGGTACATGGCCCGCCGCGCCCGCAAGCTGAACAAGGCCAATGGCCGCAAGCCGCTTCCGGTGGAAGAGCGTCAGCGCCGCAAACTCGTGCGCCGCTCGCATTTCCTGACCATCGCCGCCGCATGGGTGGTGACCGTTCCGGTTTCGGCGCTGCTGTCGGCGGTATGCTTCTATCTCATCTCGGCCATGCTCGGCTGACCCTAATCGACGCTTTACGGACTCGGATGCAGGGTATATAGCGCACCCTTTCCCGGCGCCCTGACTCGGTCTGACTCCTCGTACCGACATCCTTCGCCGACAGTCCTTGGATCGGATCTCAGACTTTGAAACAGACCCTCGCAGCCGCTCTGCAAGCCCGCGGATACGAAACACTCACCCCGGTACAGGAAGCCGTGACCGACTCGGCCATCGCCGGTGCCGACCTTCTGGTTTCCGCGCAGACCGGCTCTGGCAAGACGGTGGGCTTCGGCCTCGCCATCGCCCCCGCCGTTCTGGGTGACGCCGAAAGCTTCGGCGCCGCAGGTGCCCCCGAAGCGCTGATCATCGCGCCGACGCGCGAGCTGGCGCTTCAGGTCCGCCGCGAACTGTCGTGGCTCTACGCCGAAGCGGGCGCCGTGATGGCCTCCTGCGTGGGCGGCATGGACGCGCGCACCGAGCGCCGGGCGCTGGAGCGCGGCGCGCATATCGTCGTCGCCACCCCCGGCCGTCTTTGCGATCACCTGCGCCGCGGCGCGCTTGACCTGTCGCAGGTCAAGGCCGTGGTGCTCGACGAGGCCGACGAGATGCTCGACCTCGGCTTCCGCGAAGACCTCGAGACCATTCTCGAAGCCTCCAACCCCGACCGCCAGACCCTGCTGTTCTCGGCCACCGTCTCGCCGCAGATCGCGCAACTGGCGCAGCGCTACCAGCGCGACTCGCAGCGCATCTCGGTGCAGGGCGGATCGAAGCAGCACTCGGACATCTCCTATCAGGCGATCACCGTGGCGCAGGGCGATCAGGAAAACGCGATCACCAACCTGCTGCGCTTCCACGAAGCGCCCAATGCCATCGTGTTTGCCAACACCCGCGCCACCGTGGCACGGCTGGTCACCCGTCTGACCAACCGCGGCTTTGCCGTGGTCGGCCTTTCGGGCGAACTGAGCCAGGACGAACGCAGCCACGCGCTGCAGGCGATGCGCGACGGTCGCGCCCGGGTCTGCGTCGCCACCGATGTGGCGGCCCGCGGCATCGACCTGCCGAACCTCGATCTGGTGATCCACGCCGAACTGCCGCAGAGCAACGAAGCGCTGCTGCACCGCTCGGGCCGTACCGGCCGCGCCGGTCGCAAGGGCATCTCGGCGCTGATCGTGCAGCTGCGCGACCGCAAGAAGGCCGAGCGCATCATGCGCTTTGCCAAGGTCGAGGCCGAATGGCTCGAAGCCCCCAGCGCCGATGCCGTCCTTGAAAAGGACGAAGCTCGCCTGATGGCCGATCCGGTCTGGACCGATCCCTCGCCCGAGACCGACGAGACGCTGATCAAGCAGATCACCGAGAAATACTCGGCAGAGCAGATCGCCGCCGCTCTGGTGCGCCAGTGGCGTGGCCTGCGCTCGGCCCCCGAGGAACTGCTGCCGGTGGATGCGCGCCCCGAGCGCGCGCCGCGCTCCGAGCCCTTTGGCCCGAGCCGCTGGTTCACCGTGACCGTCGGCCGCGAAGGCAATGCCAACCCGCGTTGGCTGCTGCCTAAGATCTGCCGCGCCGGCCAGATCACCCGCGAGTCGCTTGGCGCGATCCGCATTGCCGACGAGCTGACCTATGTCGAAATCGCCGCCAATGCGGTCGACGGTTTCCTCGAGGCGCTCGGCCCCGACATGGAAGTGGCGCAGGGCCTCGTGATGGAAGAGGTCGATGGCCTCCCCGAAGAGCTGAAAGGCGCGCCGCGCGGTCCCAAGAAGCCCGGCGGCTTCAAGAAGGACGGCGGCGGGTTCCGCAAGGAAGGCGGCTTCAAGAAAAAAGCCTTCGGCGGCCCCGGCAAAAGTGGCTTCAAGCGCAAATCCGAGGACGGCGACTTCGACCGCCCGCGCCGTGACGGCGACAAGCCCAAGGGCAAGTTCGGTGCCAAGAAGACCTTCCGCGACACCGACGGTGCCCACAAGAAGGCCGGCCCCAAGAAGCACCGCAAGGGCTAAGGCTCCGCTTTCAGAATGACAAAAAGGCCGCCGGATATTCCGGCGGCCTTTTTCATTTCCGACAGCGCTTACTTCGCCCGGAACAAGGCCGAAGGCCGCCGGGCAAGCGCCGGCCCGTCCCTACGGGCTGGCGCTTTGTCATTGTTGTGCTGCGCTCGCGGGGTGGTCGGATTTGGCGGGGATAAAGTGCAGACCTCGAGGGGATTTGCGCCATCCCCCGGGCCGGCGCTTGCCCGGCTCGCAATGCGCCATAGGCAGCGTCAGTGCGCCGCGCCCCCTGCCCCGGCTTTCGGCGGCTTCATCGCCAGCGCCATCACCGCCAGTCCGGCAAAGAGCACGGTGATCAGCATGAACACGTCGATGAAGGACATCACCGTCGCCTGCTGCGCCACGCGTCCGGCCATCTGCTGCAGCGCGCCCTTGTCGCCGTCGATGCCCTGCGCCGCGAGGTTCTGCGCAAGCATGTCGAGCTGCCGCAGCGCCTCGGGGTTGTTCCAGTTCACCGCCTCATTGAGCCGCGCCGTGTGCAGCGCGCCGCGGTCGGTGAGCAGCGTGTTGATCACCGCCAGCCCCACGGCGCCGCCAAGGTTGCGCATCAGGTTGTAAAGGCCCGAGGCGCTCTTCATCTTCTGCGGCGGCAGCGTGCCAAGCGCGAGGTTGTTGATCGGCACCATGCAGATCATCAACGACAGCCCGCGCAGCACCTGCGGCCACAGCAGCTCTTGGAAATCCCACTCGGCGGTCATGCCGGTCAGCATCCACGACGACACCCCGAAGCCGAGAAAGCCCAGCAGCAGCATCAGCCGCAGGTCCATCTTCGACGACAGGATCCCCGCCAGCGGCGCCGAGGCGAACATCGCAAGCCCCGAGACAAAGACCGTCTGCCCGGTCATCAGGCTGTCGTAGCCACGGATCGAGCTCAGATAGAGCGGGTAGAGATAGGTCATCCCGTAAAGCCCGATGCCCATCACGAAGCTGAACAGCGATCCGACGGCAAAGTTGGTGTCGGAAAAGGCCGAGAAATCCACCACCGGGTTCTTGAGGGTGAACGCCCGCCAGAAGGTGATGACGCCGCCCACGACCATGACCACGAACAGCACGGCGACGATCTCATCCTGAAACCAGTCGTTGCCCGGCCCTTCTTCCAGCACGTATTCCATCGCGCCAAGGAAACAGGCCAGCGCACCAAGGCCGATCCAGTCGAACGTGTCGAAGAGCTTCCACTCGGGTTTGTCGAAATCCACCAGCGCCAGCACGCCGATCGTCACGAGGATGCCCGCCGGGACGTTCACCAGAAACAGCCAGTGCCAGCTCATCGCGTGGCTGAGATAGCCCCCCACGGTCGGGCCAACGGTGGGCGCGAGCGTCGCCACCAGCCCGATCATCGGCGAGACGATGGCCCGCTTCGAGGCCGGGAACAGCGTGAAGGCCGCCGCGAAAACCGACGGGATCATGCCGCCGCCCAGAAAGCCCTGCACCGCGCGCCACAGGATCATCTCGTTGATCGAGCCCGACGTGGCGCAGAGGAACGAGGCGATGGTGAAGCCCCCCGCCGACACGGCAAACAGATAGCGCGTCGACATCATCCGTCCCAGAAGTCCCGAGAGCGGGATCATGATCACCTCGGCGATGAGGTACGAGGTCTGCACCCAGCTGATCTCATCTGATGAGGCGCCGAGACCCGCCTGAATCTCCGGCAGCGAGGCCGAGACGATCTGAATGTCGAGGATCGCCATGAACATGCCGAAGACCATGACGAAAAACGCCGCGACCCTGCGCGGCGTCAGCTCGGGTTCTCCGGCCTTGATATCTGCGTCGGTGCTCATTCCGAGACCCCTGCAACTTCGGTGCCCTCAGGCGCCGTGCGCTGGTCGATCTCCACCACCACCGACAGGCCCGCGCGCAAGCCGGGGGTGTCCTCGGGCAGTTCGATCCGCACCGGCACGCGCTGCACGATCTTGGTGAAGTTGCCGGTGGCATTGTCCGCCGGCAGCAGCGAGAAGACCGAGCCCGTGGCCGGCGCGACCGAGACCACGCGGCCTTCGATCTCATGGCCTTCCAGCGCGTCGATGCTCACCTTCGCGGTCTCGCCGGGCTGGATATGGGCAAGTTGGGTTTCTTTGTAGTTGGCCTCAACGTAGAGCCCGTGGTCCGGCACCACGGCGGCAAGCCGCGCGCCGATGCTGACCAATTCGCCCTCTTCGATGGCGATATTGGCGACCGTTCCGTCAAAGGGCGCGCGCAGCACCGTGTGATCGAGGTCGCGCTGCGCCTGCGCGATGTCGAGTTCCATCTCGCGGCGGCTGCTCTCGGTCTCGGCGCGCTCGGCTTTCAGAACTTCGACCTGCGCTTCCGCCCCCTTGATCGCCGCCTCGGCGGCAGCCTTGTTTGCCTTGGCGGTCTCCAGCGCCTCATTGGCATCGTCGAGATCGGCCTGCGAGGTCACCTTGCGCTCGGCCAGTCCCTGCGCCCGCACCTGAGCCGTTTGCGCCGTGCGCAGCGCGGCCTCGGCAGCGGAAAGCTCGGCCTCGGCCTGCGTCACGCTGGCCTGCGCCGCGGCGGTCTGCGCGTCGATCCGGGCCAGCGTGCGCTCGAGCGTCGGCAATTGCGCCTGCGCCTGTTCCAGCGCGATGCGGTAATCGCCATCCTCGATGCGCACCAGCACGTCGCCTTTAGAGACATGCTGGTTGGCCTGCACCGGGATCTCTTCGACGTAGCCCTGCAGCTTGGACGAAACCAGCGAGAGATCCGCCTGCACATAGGCATCATCGGTCTCGACCATGAACCGCCCCTCGGTCCACCAGCCATAGCCCTCATATCCCCCGGCCAGCAGTGCGATCAGCGCGATCCCCCCAAGGATGCGCTTCTTGCGTCCGGACTTTTTCGGCGGCGCCGCGCCTTCGTGAGTGGTGGCCTGTTCAGGCTGCGGCGCTGCGGGACGTGTGTCGGGATCGGTGGCTTCGATGCGGTCGTGACGGGACATGGGGCGGACTTTCGGATCTCGGGACAAAGCACCAAGCGGGGGAGATTCGACGGATCGAACCGCTCGGTTCGATACCACATAGGCGGGTGCCGATACGAAATCAAGACTTCATCGAACCGATCGGTTCGATTATATGAGAGGCATGAAACTCGATATCCTCTCGGAGCGGGCCAAGGCCTGCGCGCAAAAACGCCGCCACGCAGCGGGCGAAGATCCTCAGAAGCGCCGTCAGATCCTCGACGGCGCATGGAAGGTCTTTGTCGATCAGGGATTCGACGCCGCCTCGATGAACAGCATCTGCAAGGCGGCGGGGGTCTCGAAGGGCACGCTCTATGTCTACTTCGAGAATAAGGAAGATCTCTTCGTCGCGCTGGTCGAGGAGAAGCGAAAGGATTTCTTTGATGGCATCTTCGAACGTCTGGCCGACGCCGGGACCATCGAAGAGAGGCTCTTTGCCTATGCCATGGGCCTGTCGACGCAGCTCAATTCCGAAGAGGTGATCCGCGCGCAGCGCATCGTCATCAGCGTGGTCGAGCGCATGCCCGAACTGGGCACGCGCTTTTACGATGCGGGCGCACGGCATTTCCTAAGCTGCCTGCAGGATTTTCTGCAGCGCGAGACCGAGGCGGGCAACCTGAAAGTCACCGACACAGAGCTTGCCGCCGGGCAGTTCGTGGAGCTTTCGACCACGCTCACATGGCGCCCGCGGCTCTTTGGCCGCCGCCCCGATGCGCCGAGCGAGGATGAAATCGCCCGCGTCGCAAAGGACGCGGTGCGCGTTTTCTTGGCGGCCTACGGCACCTGAGGGCGCTTAAAGCCGCCGCCGGGCAAACTGGCGTTTAGCCCGCGCGGGTCAGCATCCCAAACAGATCACGGGGATCGTCGGGGTCGGCCAGCAAGTCAAGCTGCTCGCAGAACGCCCCGCCCTCGACCAGCCGGTGCACATAGCGCAGCGCCGAGAAATCCTCGATCGCAAAGCCGACCGAGTCAAACAGCGTGATTTGCTTCGGCTCGCGCCGTCCGGCCACCTCGCCGCGCATCACCTGCCAAAGCTCGGTCACCGGATGATCTTCGTCCAGCTGCTGGATCTCGCCCTCGATCCGGGTCTGCTCGGGGTATTCCACGAAGATGTCCGAGCGCAGCAGAATATCGCGGTGCAGCTCAGTCTTGCCCGGGCAGTCGCCGCCGATGGCGTTGATGTGCACGCCGCTGCCGACCATGTTGTCGGTGAGGATCGTGGCATATTGCTTGTCGGCGGTGCAGGTGGTGATCACCTGCGCCCCTTCGACCGCCGCTTCCGGGCTGTCGCAGCGCACAACGTCAAAGCCCTGCGCCAGAAGGTTCCGCTCGGCCTTGTCGGTTGCCGCCGGGTCCACATCATAAAGCCGCAGGCGGTTGATCCCGCAGAGCGCGCGGAAGGCCAGCGCCTGAAATTCGCATTGCGCGCCATTGCCGATCATCGCCATGACCTCGGCCCCTTTCGGCGCAAGGTATTTGCCGACCAGCGCCGAGGTCGCCGCCGTGCGCAGCGCGGTCAGCAGGGTCATCTCGGTCAGAAGGATCGGATAGCCATTGGCCACCGACGACAGCACGCCGAAGGCAGTGACGGTCTGGAACCCCTCGCGCATGTTCTTGGGGTGACCGTTGACGTATTTGAAGCCGTAGTTTTCGGCATCCGCCGTCGGCATCAGTTCAATCACCCCGTCGCGCGAGTGGCTCGCGACGCGTGGCGTCTTGTCGAACTCGGGCCAGCGTTTGAAGTCATCCTCGATCACCTCGGCAAGGCCGGTGATGAAGGCTTCGACGCCATGGGCGTGCACCAGTTTCATCATGTTCTCGACCGACACGAAGGGCACGAAGGCCAGCGCCGAGGGTTTGAGATCGGAAGGGTTCACGGCCATCATCAGAAGCTCCGGGTCATACGGTCAAGCACGCGGCGGCCAAAGAGGCTCGCCGTCAGGTCGCACAGCAGTTTCGCCGTGCGCCCGCGCTCATCGAGGAAAGGGTTAAGCTCAACAAGGTCGAGCGAGCGCACCAGCCCGGAGTCCCCGAGGGTCTCCATGATCAGATGCGCCTCGCGGAAGGTGGCGCCGCCGGGCACGGTGGTGCCCACGGCGGGCGCAATGCCCGGCTCGAGGAAATCCACGTCGAAGCTGACGTGCAGCAGACCGTTCGCGGCCTTTACCTTTTCGAGAAAGGTTTTCAGCGGTGCCAGAACGCCGGTCTCGTCGATGGCGCGCATGTCGTGCACCTCGATCCCATGTTCCGAGATCAGCCTGTGCTCGGCCCGGTCGACCGAGCGGATGCCCATCATGCAGATGTTCTGGGTCGGCACGGCGGCGGCGAGCGGCGGGTAAGCGTCATTGCCAGACTGGCCAGTGAAATAGTTCACCGGGGTGCCGTGCAGATTGCCGCTTTCCGTGGTGTCGAGCGAATGCAGATCGGGGTGCGCGTCAAGCCAGAGCACAAAGAGCGGACGCCCCTGCCCTTGCGCGTAGCGCGCCATCCCCGCGACGGTGCCCGCGGACATCGAGTGATCGCCGCCCATGAAGATCGGCAGGTCGTGCGCGCTGGCGGCGTCGAAGGCGGCGGCTTCCAGCACCTCGATCCATGCGATGGTTTCGGCGAGGTTGTGGATCGCGCCATTGGCGTGTCCCCGCGGGGACACCGCGGGAATGCTGAGGTCGCCAAGGTCGGTCACCTGCCAGTCGAGCCCGGCCAAGGTCGGCTCGAGCCCGGCGGTGCGCAGGCTGGCGGGCCCCATCAGGCAGCCCGGTTGCGACGCGCCGGTCTGGATCGGGGCGCCGAGAAGGGAACAGGTTCTGGGCATGGTCTCTCCGTTATGCTTGCGCGCATGATGCCGCGAGTTGCTGACGAATGTGATCGTCAATGTGATCAAAACGCATTAGTATCTGCTCACTTTGTTCAGCATATGAGTCAAACCGTACAGCATGAGCCCGCTTCCGAAAACCGACCGTGCGATCATCGCCGCGCTGCGCGGCGACGCGCGCATGCCGATCACGCAGCTTGCCCAGACCGTTGGCATCTCGCGCACCACTGCGCGCGCCCGTCTCGAGGCGCTGGTGGCCGAAGGGCGGATCCGGCGGTTCACCATCGAGACCGATCAGGATGTGGAAGGCGAGGTGCGCGCGATCACCATGGTAGAACTGCAGGGACGGCTGTCGCGCAATGTGATCCGCACGCTGACGCGCATCCCCGAGGTCTCGACCATCCACGCCACCAACGGCGCATGGGATCTGGTGGTGGAGATTAGGACGGACTCGCTGGTGAATTTCGACCGGGTGCTGCGCGAGATCCGCGACGTGCCGGGGGTGCTCAACTCGGAAAGCAGCCTGCTTTTGGCGCATGTGTCGGGATGAAGCCGGACAAGCGCTGGCCCGTGGGGTGGCGCTGCGGCCTCGGAGGTCAGCACTTTATGTCAGGCAGATCCGACGAACCTCGATCCCCTGCGCTTCAATGAAAAAGCGCCAGCCCGCCCGGACGGGCCGGCGCTTGTCCGGCGGCGCTACGCGCCTTGTTCCGGACTTTCACCCTCAGAATCCTCCGACAGTGCCTTGAGACGGCGCAACAGTGCCGCGTCGCGGAAGGCGACGTCCTTGGCAAAGCTTTCCTCGGTCGGCGTGCCATAGGCCTCGGTCAGCATGGCGCGGGTTTCGGGATCAAGGCGCGCATCGCCCAGATCATCCCACCATGTCTCGACCGCCTCGCCGAGATGATCGAGGAAATGCCCCATGCCGCCGACGCCGCCCGCCAGCGCAAAGATCTTGCCCTGCCCGATGAAGGCCCACCGCTGGCCCGGGCCCATGGACGCCGCAAGGTCGATGTCCTGCATCGACGCCACACCCTCGCGCGCCAGATAGACGCTTTCACGCAGCACGGCAGCCTGCAGGCGGTTGGCGATGTGGCCAATCATCTCACGGTTCAGCTTGATCGGCACCTTGCCGACCGACTTGTAGAAGACCATCGCGGCCTCGACCGCCTCTGCCGAGGTCAGCTTGCCCGGCACCACCTCGACCAGCGGCACGAGGTGCGGTGGGTTGAACGGGTGGCCGACGACCAGCCGCTCGGGATGTTTCATCTCGGCCTGCAGCTCGCTGGGCATGATGCCGCTGGTGGACGAGGCGATGACGACCTCGGGAGCCAACGCGGATTCCAGCTTGGCGTAGGTCTCGCGCTTGATTTCGATGCGCTCGGGGGCGTTCTCCTGCACCAGCTCGGCGCCGGTGGCGGCCTCTTCGGGCGTGGCGAAGAAGCTCAGCGCCGCCTGCGCGTCCTCGGCGCTGCGGCCCGACGTCTGCCCGAGCGCTTCCATCGACGGCCATGCGGCGGTGACGAAGGCGCGCAGCTTCGCCTCGGCTCCCTCACCGGGATCGCTGGCGCGGACACTCAGTCCGGCACCGAGGAACAGCGTCGCCCAGCTGGCGCCGATGGTGCCCGTGCCGATGACGGCGACGGTCTGAGGGTTGGACGGGAAGGGCATGGGAAAACCTCTCGGATTCGGGAAATCGCGCATGGCTGGGCGGAAACCGCCTCGCTTGCGCGCACCCTAGCCGTTTGCGCGGCGGGGGAAAGACCCCTCGGAGGGATCGCCCCGCACCGCCACGCGCCATGCCGCCGCGTAACGGTCAAGCGCGCCTCGGTCCAAGGTCACCTCATGCGCCTGCACCGCGCTCGCCGGAGCCTCGCCTGCCGCCAGAAGCGCCGCGCCGATGCTGGTGCCGGTGGCCGAGGCAGAGCAGGCCACCTCGCGCCCCGTCGCCACCGCCAGCATGTCGAGCAGCAGCGCGTTGCGCGCAAATGGCCCCTCGACGACAACCGGCCCCTCGGCGCCGATCAGCGACAGGCACTCGGCGGTCATCAGCCCGAGGTAGAAGGCCAGCGCGGCCGACTTCTCGCCGGGCGACAACGCCTCGGTCCAGTCGCCGTGTCGTCCGGGGAACGGGCCCGAGCTGAGCTCGACCGAGGGCCGAAGATGCGCGCCCCGTGCCAAGACCGCGGCCACATCAGCGGGATCATGCGGCGCGATCTGCGCTTTCAGCAGATCGTATTCGCGCCCGCCCATGAAGCGCGCCGACGGGGTCGGCCCGCCATCCGCGTTGACGTTGATCAGCAAATCGCGCGCCGGATCGAGCGCAATCTGCCGCCCGCCCACCGCCATGGAGATCACCCATGTCCCGGTGGAGACCACCGCGAAGGGCTGCGGCAGGCTGCGCAGATGCGGCAGCAGCGAGGCGTTGGAATCGTGGATGCCCGACATCACGGGGGTGTCCGGCGCAAGCCCGGTGCGGGCGGCGATCTGCGGCAGGATGTGCCCGGCGCAATCGCTGGCATGATTGAGCGGCGCCATTTTCCCCTCGAGCCCCAGCGCCGCGACCAGCGGCGAGAAGCCCGCTTCGCGCGGCATCCACAGATCGGTGTGACAGCCAAGCGAGGTATATTCGCAGCCAAAGCGCCCGGTGAGCCTGCCCGACCAAAACTGCGGATAGGTCACCACCTGCGCCAGCCGGTCACGCAGGCCCGTCTGAGTTTCCAGCAGCCAGTGCAGCTGCGCCCCGGCATTGAGCCCCATCGGCAGCCGCGGCGAGCCGGTCCGCGCAAAGCCGGGCCGGATGGCGTCATATTGCTCGGCCAGATCGTCGGGACCTGTGTGTTCGTAATCCAGCACCGGGCAGGCAAGGCCCCCGGCGCTGTCGAGAAGCGCCAGCGAGGCACCATGGGTGGTGATGCTGATCGCGTCGATCCCCTGTGCGTCTTGCTGCTCGGCCTGAAGTTCGCTCAACCCGTCCAGCAAGAAGTCCCAGAGCCCGTCGATGTCGTAATGCGGATAGGGCCCGTCCGTCCGCACGGTGTTGGGCCGCGTCCGCACGGCAATCTCGGACAGGCTCTGCATATCGACCAAGGCCAGCTTGGCGTTGGTCTTGCCGATGTCCCAGACGGCGACACGGCGTGGAGGGGGCCGCCCGCTCATGGCAGATGGAACATCGGTTGCAGCGGCACGGCCAGCGGTTCGTTGTCAGGGTTGGTCTGCATGATATCGGCCATATGCGCCCACCAGCGCTGCATGACCTCGGTCTGCGGCAGCGCGTCCATGCCGTGATCCTCGCGCCGCCAAAGCACACCGAAGAGGTGGTTCGTCTCGGGGTCGAGGTGGATCGAGTAATCCTCGACGCCCGCGTCTTTCAGCAATGCGGCCAGTTCGGGCCAGATCGCATCGTGGCGGCGTTTGTACTCTTCGGCGCAGCCGGGGTTGAGCACCATGCGGAAAGCATATTTCTCCATCAGCGCCTCCACATCGCCCAGAGGCGCGGCAGGGCGATCACCCCGATCAGCAGCGCGCCGATGAAGATCGACATGACGATGCCCGGCACGTTCAAAAGCCCAAGCCCGAAGGTCACCAGCCCCATGACGAAGGCGGCGATCACCACGCCGGGGATCGAGCCCGAGCCGCCAAGGATGGACACGCCGCCCAGCACCACCATGGTCACCACCTCAAGCTCCCAGCCAAAGGCGATGGAGGGCCGGGTCGAGCCGAGCCGCGAGGTCAGGCAGATCGCCGCGACGCCCGACATGAGCCCGGTCAGCAGGAAGAGGATGAACTTCACCCGCGCGACGCGGATGCCGGAAAAGCTGGCGGCGGTGGGATTGTTGCCGATGGCATAGACCATGCGGCCAAAGTTGGTCCGATGCAGCAGCAGGTAATAGAGCACGGCGAGCACAGCGAAGAGCACGAACTCGAAGGAGATCACCCAAGCGACGTAGCCTTGCCCGAAAAAGGCGAACTCGGCCGGGTAGCCGCGGTAAGCGCCGTCGCCGAGCACGATATAGGAAATGCCGCGGAAGAGGCTCATCGTGCCGATGGTCACCACAATCGAGGGCAGCCCCATCTTCGTCACCAGCAGCCCGTTGACCGTGCCGCAGACCAGACCCGTGGCAAGGCCGATCAGCACCAGTTCGGGGGTGCCCGCCCCATATTGCGCGGCGGCGCCCATGGCGGTGGAGGCCAGCGCGATGATCGAGGCGACCGAAAGGTCGATCTCGCCGCTGATGATCAGCAGCGCCATGGCAAAGGCGATCATCGCCTTTTCGGTGAAGTTGAAGGTGGCGTCGCTGAGGTTCCACGCGTCGAGGAAATAGGGCGAGGCGAAACTGTTGGCGGTGAAGATCGCCACCGCCACGGCAAAAAGCAGCAGTTCCCAGCTTTTCAGCAACCGCTGGACCGGGCTGTGCAGCCGGTCGGGGATGTGGCGCGGGGCCGTCTTGTCATGATGGGTATCTGTGGGCCCGTTTTTGGCCGCGTCGCCCTTCGCGATGATAGCGCTATCGGTCATGCGTGGCCCTCCGCTCGTTTGAGGATGATACGGCCTCTCGAGCGCCCCGAGCGGGCGTTGAACGCCACCGCGACGATGATCGCCGTGCCGGAGATGGCCAGTTGCCAGAAGGGGGAGATGTCGACCACCGGCAGGGCGTTCTTGACGATGCCCAGAAACAGCGCCCCGAGAAGCGTGCCGAGGATCGTCCCCGCCCCTCCGGCGATCGAGATGCCGCCGATCACGCAGGCGGCGACCACTTCCAGCTCGAACCCGCCGGCGATGTCCACATAGGCCACCGAGTAGCGCGCCACCCAAAGATAGCCCGTCAGACCGGCCAGCATGCCCGAGATGGTGAAGGCCATGAACTGCGTGCGGCCCACGTCGATGCCGGTGTAGACCGCCGCATGCGGGTTACCGCCCACGGCATAGAAGGCGCGGCCCAGCGGCGCGCGGGCGATGCCGATCAGAAACAGCGCGGTGACGGCGATGGCGATCCATGCAAGGACCGGCAGGCCCAGCAGGTTGGCCCGCGGAAAGCCGGTGAAGGCCGCGCTCATCTCATGCGCATTGACCCATGCGCCGCCGGAGATGACGAAGATGATGCCGCGGTAGATGGTCATCGTGCCCAGCGTCACCACGATGGGCGGGATGTTCAGCTTCCACACGAGCAGCCCGTTGAACATGCCCATGAGTGCGCCCATGGCGAGCGCGAGCAGCAGGATCACCGCCACCGGCACGCCGGGATAGGCGGCGTTGAGCATGGCGCAGACCATCCCGGTGAGCGCGAGATTGGCGGCCACCGACAGGTCGATGCAGCGGGTGAGGATCACCACGGTCTGCCCCAGCGCCAGCAGGATCAGCGGCGAGGTGTCGGTGAAGACCCGCACAAGATTGCCCGGCGCCACAAAGGCCGGAAAGCGGCTGGCGATCAGCGCGAGCAGCGCAAGGATGGCTGCGCAAAGGATCGCTTCGCGGGATTTCAGGAAGGTCGTCATTCACAGGCTCCCTGGTCTGGCGCAGAAACCAGAGGGCGGCTGGGGGCGCTGCCCCCTCTTCGCTGCGCGAATTCACCCCCGGCGTATTTGGAAAGAGAAGAAGCGGCATGGGCGGGCGCGCAGGTCATGGCTGCGCTCCGATCCCGGCGGCATGGCGGACGAGGTTTTCCGGGGTCAGCGCATCGCCCTCCAGCTCGGCGGCAATGAGGCCCTCGCGCATGACGATGACGCGGTCGGACATGCCCAGCACCTCGGGGATCTCCGAGCTGACCATGATCACCGACAGGCCCTGCGCGGCAAGTTCGGCCATGAAGCCATGCACGGCGGCCTTGGAGCCGATGTCGATGCCCTTGGTGGGCTCGTCTAGAATGATCACCTTGGGCTGGGTCGCCAGCCATTTGGCGATCACCACCTTCTGCTGGTTGCCGCCCGAGAGATTGCCGACGTCCTGATCCAGCGCGGCGGCGCGCAGATCGAGGCGTTCGGTATACTCGCGCGCGAGGGCAAATTCCTGCGACAGCCGCAGGAAGCCGCGGCGCGAAGTCTGCGCCAGCGAGGGCAGCGTGACATTCTGAAAGATCGGCAGGCCGATGACGGCACCCTGCTTGCCGCGATCCTCGGGGACATAGACGATGCCATTTTCGACCGCCTCGGCGGGCGAGCGGATCACCCGCACCTGCCCGTCGATGCGCACCGCGCCCTTGCTGGGTCTGGTCACGCCAAACAGCGCCTGCATCACCTCTGAGCGCCCGGCCCCCACCAGACCGTAAAAGCCGAGGATCTCGCCGCGGCGCAGGGTGAAATTGATCTTGTCGAACTCGGTGGGATGGGCGTAGCCCACCACTTTCAGCACCTCATCGCCGACGTTATGGGCGCGCTGCGGAAAGATCTGATCCACCGAGCGGCCCACCATCAGGCGCACCAGTTCGGCCTCATCGACCTCGGAGATAAGACCCGAGCCCACGTGCTGGCCGTCGCGAAAGACCGTGTAGCGGTCGGCGATGCGGAAGATCTCGTCGAACTTGTGGGAGATGAAGAGGATCGCGCGGCCCTCGGCGCGCAGCCGCTCGACCAGTTCATAAAGCTCTTCGATCTCTTTGTGCGACAGCGCGGCGGTGGGCTCGTCCATGATGACCACGCGTGCGTCCACCGAAAGCGCGCGGGCGATGGCCACGAGGTGTTTCGAGGCGATGCCAAGCTCGCGCAGCGGCATGTCGGGATCGAGATCGGCGTCGATGCGCGACAGGATCTCCTGCGCGGCCTTGCGCATCTTCGGCCAGTCGATCAGCCCGAAACGGCCGCGCGGCGCATGGCCGATGAAGATGTTCTCGGCGACGGAAAGCTCGTCGAAGAGCACCGTCTCCTGATGGATCGCGGTGATCCCGGCGGCGGTGGCGTCCTGCGCGGTGGCGAAATGCACCGGCGCGCCGCCAAGGGTGATGGTGCCGCCATCGGGCTGATAGATGCCGGTGAGCGTTTTCACGATGGTCGATTTGCCCGCGCCATTCTCGCCCACCAGCGCGGTGACCTGACCGGGGTAAAGCTCGAGCGTGACGCCGTCGAGCGCCTTCACGCCGGGAAATGTCTTGGTGATCCCCTCGAGCCGCAGCACGGGCGCGGCATCGGCCGACGCTGCTGCGACGGGCGGGGTGGTGAGGCTGACTTGCATCGAGGCCCCCGGGTTCATGGGTTTGGGTGCAACCCCGGCGCTGCGGCGCGCCGGGGCCAGACTCTGCGCCGGGTTCAGGCGCGGATCAGAAGATGCTCTTGAACTCGTCGATATTGCTGGCGTCGTAGACGAAGGGATCGGCCATGGCGCCCTCATTGTTGTCATCGAGGGTCAGCGTTCCCATGCGGCCCATGGGGATCTCGGCCCCCGGTGCGGCCTCGGCGTCGCCGGTGGCCAGCTCATAGGCGAGATAGGTGGCCGAATAGCCCAGATCGATCGGGTTCCAGATGGCAAAGCTTTTCGACGCGCCGCTCTCGATCGCGCCCGCCATCTCGGACGGTAGGCCAAGGCCGGTGACATTCACCTGCCCCACTTTGCCCGCGTCTTCGACCGCACGCGCGGCGGCGACGATGCCCACCGAGGTCGGCGCGATGATCGCGTCGAGGTCGGGATAGGTCTGCATCAGGCCCTGCGCCTCGCGATAGGATTTGTCGGCAAGATCGTCGCCATAGACCGTGGTCACCACCTCGATGCCCGGATAGTCGCCCATCACCTTGTTCATCTCGTCGATCCAGATGTTCTGGTTCGTCGATGTGGTGGTGGCCGAGAGCACCGCGACCTCGCCACCGTCGGGCAGGTTGTCGGCGGCGAGCTTGATGATCATATTGCCGATGAGCGGGTTCGACGAAGGGTTGAGATGCAGCTGCCGCCCCTCGGGCGCGACGCCGCTGTCCCATGAGATCACCGTGATGCCGCGCTGCATCGCCTTCTTGAGGGCGGGCACCAGCGCGTCGGTGTCATTGGCCGAGACCGCGATGGCGTCCACGCGCTGTGCGATCAGCGAGTTGATCACCTCGATTTGCCCTTCGGCGGTGGTGTCGGTGGGACCGGTGTAGATCACCTCGACATTGCCAAGCTCGCTGGCCGCCTCCTCGGCGCCCTTGGCGGCGGCCTCAAAGAAGCCGATGCCGAGCGCTTTCACCACCAGCGCGATGCGGACATTGTCCTGCGCCTGCGCGGCACCGCCCGCCAGCATCAGCGCCGCAAGCGCCGTGCCTCCGAAAATCCGTCTCGTAATGCCCATTGTCTCCTCCCTAAGTTATGAGCCGTTCCCTATGTGCCGCGGCGGTTACCCCGCCCCGGCGTCTCGCACTCGACCGGTCTGCGCCACGATCAGCCGGATCTCGGCTGCCTCCAACATCGAGGCGGTGCGGTCGGAAATGCCTTCATCGGTAATCACGATGTCGATGCGCTCGAGCGGGCAGAGCACAAGGCTCGAGCGGTTGTCGAATTTCGAACTGTCGACCAGCACGACCAGTTCGTCAGCCTGATCGATGAGCTTCTCTTCGGCCTGAATCAGCAGCGGGTCGGCCTCCATCAGCCCGATGGGCCCCAGCGCGTGGGCCCCCATGAACATCCGCTTGGCATAATAGTGCCGCGTCATGTCGCTCGCGAAGGGCGACAGGATGATGTTCTGTTCGCGGTAGAGCGCGCCACCGGGCAGCATCACCGTGTTCTTGGAATTCTTCAGCAGATGTTCGGCGATGGGAAAGCTGTTGGTCAGCACCTGCAGCCGGCGATTGGCCAGCGGGTGCACCATCTGAAATGTGGTTGTCCCGCCGTTAATGATGATCGCCTCGCCATCATCGCAGAGCGCCACGGCCTCGCGGGCGATGGCCTGCTTCTGATCGCTGTTGATCGCCTGATTCACCGCGAAGGTGCGCCCGGCCAGTCCCGGCAGCGGCGGCGGGGTCAGCGCCTCGGCACCGCCACGGACACGGCGCAGCCGCTTGGCGGCATGCAGCGTGGCAATGTCGCGGCGGATCGTCGCCTCGGAGGTGCCGGTCAGAGACACGAGTTCCGAGACCGTCACGATCGGCCGCTCCTGCACGGCAGACAATATGATCCTATGGCGCTCGGTTTCGTGCATCGGGTCCTCCTGTTCCGCTCAGATTGGACGAATCCCCCATCAAGTCAATCACGTTTTTTCATTTTCGATCATACTACGCCGCAGCATGATTGATTTTGATTGTTTGTGGTTGACAGAATGGGAGCAGCGCCGCAGCTTTCAGGGCGAGGAGGCGGCCATATCGGACCGCGACATTGGGAGGACACCATGCTGACACGGGCCAAGGACCGCCTGCAAAATCTGTGGGATAGCGACAAGGCGGCGGCGATGAGCGAGCCGGAAAAGCTGCTCTACCGCTCGAACCTTCTGGGGTCGGACAAGAGAATCACCAATTACGGCGGCGGCAATACCTCGGCCAAAGTGATGGAACGCGATCCGCTCACCGGGGACGAGGTCGAGGTGCTCTGGGTCAAAGGCTCTGGCGGCGATGTCGGCTCGATGAAGCTGGACGGGTTTTCGACCCTCTATATGGACAAACTGCGCGCGCTGAAGGGTGTCTACCGCGGCCCCGAGCACGAAGACGAGATGGTCGGCTACCTGCCCCATTGCACCTTCAACCTGAACCCGCGCGCGGCCTCCATCGACACGCCCCTCCACGCCTATGTCCCCCGCGCGCATGTGGACCACATGCATGCCGACGCGATCATTGCCATCGCCGCCTCGACGGAATCGCAGGCTCTAACGCGGGAGATCTTTGGCGACCGCATCGGCTGGCTGCCATGGAAGCGGCCCGGCTACGAGCTTGGCCTCTGGCTCGAGACGTTCTGCCGCGAGAACCCCGAGGCGGAAGGCGTGGTGCTGGAAAGCCATGGTCTTTTCACATGGGGCGATACCGCCGAGAGCTGTTACGCGACCACCATCGGGATCATCAACGAAGCCATCGCATGGCTCGAAGAGAAGACCTCGGGCACTCCGGCCTTCGGCGGTGCCAAGCACCAGAGCCTCGCCCCGGAAGCGCGCCGCGAGGTGGCGGCCGCGCTGATGCCCGCCATTCGCGGCATGGTGTCCGGCAATCAGCATATGGTCGGGCATTTCGACGATCAGGAGGCGGTGCTGGAGTTCGTCAACGCCCATGCGCTCGAGACGCTCGCCGCCATGGGCACCTCCTGCCCGGACCACTTCCTGCGCACCAAAATCGCGCCCCTGGTTGTGGCATTCGACCCTGAAAACCCCGATATAGACTCTGTTCTTGCCGAATTGCCTGCGCAGGTCGAGGCCTACCGCGACGCCTACACCGCCTATTACGAGCGCTGCAAGCACCAGACCTCCCCTGCCCTGCGCGACCCCAATGCGGTCGTCTATCTCATCCCCGGCGTCGGCATGATCACCTTCGCCAAGGACAAGGCGACGGCGCGCATCTCGGGCGAGTTCTACGTGAACGCGATCAATGTGATGCGCGGCGCCTCTGCGGTCAGCGACTATCAGGGCCTGCCCGAGCAGGAGGCCTTTGATATCGAGTACTGGCTGCTGGAAGAGGCCAAGCTGCAGCGCATGCCGAAGCCCAAGTCGCTCGCGGGGCGTGTCGCGCTGGTCACCGGCGGCGGCGGCGGTATCGGCGCGGCCACGGCGGAGCGCCTGCTGCGCGAAGGGGCCTGCGTGGTGCTGGCCGACATCGACATCAGTGCCGCAGAGAGGGTCGGCGCCGAGCTTTCCAGTCTCTATTCAAGCGATGTCGTGCGCTCGGTCGCCATGGATGTGACCCGCGAAGACGCCGTCGCCCGCGCCTATGCAGAGACCTGTGTGGAGTTCGGTGGCGTCGACATTCTGGTGTCGAACGCGGGCATCGCTTCGTCTGCGCCGGTGGAAGAGACCTCTCTGGCGCTCTGGTCTCGCAATATGGACATCCTGTCGACGGGCTATTTCCTTGCCTCGCGGGAGGCGTTCCGCCTGCTGCGCAAACAGGGCCTCGGCGGCGCGCTGGTGTTCATCGGCTCGAAGAATGGGCTTGCCGCCTCGCCCAACGCCTCGGCCTATTGCACCGCCAAGGCGTCGGAATTGCACCTCGCCCGCTGCCTCGCGCTGGAAGGCGCCGAGCATGGTATCCGCGTCAATGTGGTGAACCCCGACGCGGTGCTGCGTGGCTCGCGCATCTGGGAGGGCGAATGGCTCGACCAGCGCGCCTCGACCTATGGCACCGACAAGGCGGGGCTCGAAGAGATGTATCGCAACCGCTCGATGCTCAAGCGCTCGGTGCTGCCCGAGGATATCGCCGAGGCGGCCTATTTCCTCGCCTCTGACCTCTCGGCAAAATCCACCGGCAACATCCTCAACGTCGATGCCGGCAACAAGGAAGCCTTCACAAGGTAAGGCTCTGTTTCGGCCAAAACTGTGTTTGATACGGCGGCGGGGCGAGCGTCTCGCCCGCCAGCAGCCGCCACGGGAGAGGCGGCATGGGAGGGATTTCATGATTAGCAGCGATCTGATCGCCACGCAGAACGAGGGGCGCGCCGATGCGCTCAAGTTCGACTACGAAATGCTGGGCGCGCAACTCGCCCGGCGCGGGGTCGATATCGACACTATCAAGCGCAAAGTAGGCTCTTATGGCGTGGCTGTGCCCAGTTGGGGCGTGGGCACCGGCGGCACGCGTTTCGCCCGCTTTCCCGGCGGAGGAGAGCCGCGCGACATCTTCGACAAGCTCGACGATTGCGGCGTCATCCATCAGCTCACCGCCGCGACGCCCAGCGTCTCGCTGCACATCCCGTGGGACAAGGCGGACCCTGCGGCGCTGCGCCAGAAAGCCGCCGCGCTGGGGCTTGGCTTTGACGCGATGAACTCAAACACGTTTCAGGACCAGCCCGGGCAGGCTCTGAGCTACAAGTTCGGCTCGCTGTCGCACACCGATCCGGCGGTGCGCGCGCAGGCTGTGGAGCACAATCTCGAATGCATCGAAATCGGCGAGGTGCTTGGGTCGAAGGCCCTGACTGTGTGGATCGGTGATGGCTCGAACTTCCCCGGACAGACCGATCTGACCGCGCAGTTCGAGCGCTACCTCGGGTCCATGAAGGACATCTACAAGGCTCTGCCCGAGGACTGGCGGCTGCTGTCCGAGCACAAGATGTTCGAGCCCGCCTTCTATTCCACCGTCGTGCAGGACTGGGGGACGAACTATCTGATCGCCAAAGAGCTGGGCGATAAAGCGCTCTGCCTCGTCGATCTGGGGCACCATGCGCCCAACACCAATATCGAGATGATCGTGGCGCGGCTCATCCAGTTCGGCAAGCTGGGCGGCTTCCATTTCAACGACAGCAAATACGGCGACGACGACCTCGACACCGGCAGCATAGACCCGTTCCGGCTGTTCCTCGTGTTCAACGAACTGGTCGCGGCGGAGGGCAAGGAGGGCTTTGCGCCGGCCCATATGCTGGATCAGTCGCACAACGTCACAGACCCTATCGAGAGCCTGATTTCCTCGGCCAACGAGGTGCGCCGGGCCTATGCGCAGGCTCTGTTGGTGGACCGCCCTGCCCTTGCAGGCTTCCAGCAAGAGAACGACGCGCTGATGGCGGCGGCGACGCTCAAGGCCGCCTATCGCACCGACGTCGAACCGATCCTCGCCATGGCCCGCTTTGAGGCTGGCGCGGCGGTTGATCCGGTCGCCGCGTATCGGGCATCGAACTACCGCGCGAAGGTCTCTGCGGAGCGCCCGGAGGTCAGTGGTGCGGGCGGCGGGATCGTCTGAGACAGGGGTTTTTCGGGCTCTTTCCGGCTTCTGGGGCGCTTGCCCCCTGCCCGGCGGTGAAAACCGTCGGGTTTTTTGTTGTTTTACATGCATTTAAGGCCTGATATGAGCTTCGAATCGGCTCTAAAGTCCTGATTCGCAGTGATTTTGGCGCGAATCACCTGATTTTCCGCGTTTTCCATGACTCCCGGTATTGACGTTCCCGCATGCGGCTGAACCCGGTTCTAGCGGTGTGATCATGGGCCCGTTTTTCGGCTGCTCTGGGTTCGCCAGTTGCGCTGCAAATCGAAGCGGACACCCACCCCGCAGGACTGACATGGCGTGTTCGAACCCCCTGCCCGGCGACTCTGGGTAACCCATGGGTTACCCAGAGTCGCATTTGATGTCGCCCCCCACACCGGGAGGCAGCCTCAGTCACTGGCTAACGGGTCGTTGCCGGTGCCATCCGCCACAACAATCAGAATGCTCAGCGCCGCTCGCATCAAGGCCTTCAACCACACTCGCAATGCGCGCCCCTGACCTAAATCACACCTCCAAGCAAAAGGCCGGTAACCCATGGGTTACCGGCCTCTCATGCCTTAGTTTGTGGGCCGGGTTACCATCCCCTGCCCCGTAACCCGCGGGTTACTCGTCGCGCAGAACCGCCTCGAACGCCTCGACCGCCTTCTGCAGCCGCTTGCGGTCGACCGAGGAGAAATCGATCTCCGAGAGGATGCGGCACTCGCCCTTGCGCGCGGTCACTTTCGACAGGCCCACGTGAAATTCGTATTTCACGCTGCGCTGGCGCGGCGCCTGCTCGGCTTTGCCCTCGGACCGTTCGGCACTAAGAACGAACTTCTTCAGCACGTCTGTCTGCTCATCCACCGAGCTGACGTTCGACAGCGCCGATTTCAGCGAAGCAATCCGGCCCGGCGCGGCCTGCATCTTGCGCGCCACATCGACACCGAGATTGCGCGACACGGACTTCGGATACGGCAGCGCCTCGTCGAGATGCTCGAGAAGATAGACGAAGCTGCGGATGTAAGAGCGCTTCATCTTATGCAGCGACGCGTAAATGCGCCCGACCAGTTCCTCGGCCCCCATCCCGTCGAGCCCGGTGTCCTGCGCGGCGGTGATCGCGACCTGCGCCATCTCGGCGAAGCTGAGGTCCTCGCGGATCACGTTCTCTTCGACCATATCGATATACAGATCGATCCGCGTCCCCGCCTCTTCTGCGACGCGCGCCACGGCCTTGGCGAACCGCGCATCGCCGGTTTCCGTCAGCAGTTGCTGCAGCGCGGTCAGACGCCGCCAGCCTTTCTTGAGCTGAAAGCCGGTCTCGGTGCGATAGACCTCGATCGGTTCTTTCTGCCCACGCTCGCGGATCGAGGCCTTGAGTTCCTCCATCTCGTCGGACGCCGCGACGCTGGAGAGGTCCAGACGGTCGCGCGGAAGATCATCGGTGCGGATGTCTTCGAGCGGCACCGCCACCAGAACGCGGCCTTCTTCCTGCGCGAGCCGGAACGCCTTGGCGTCCGTGGCATTCTGACGGCGCTGCTCGACGAGGTTCTCGGTGCTCTCGGTCATGCTGCTCGCAGCTTCGCGCACCGCCGCGCCCATCGGACCGGGATCGCGGCGGCGCGGTTTGACCTGCGCGGGCTCGATGGGGCCGAAACCGAACTTGTTCTTGCTGCTCATGCCTCAACCTCTTCCTTCGCGCCTTTCGCTTCCCATGCGCGCAGCACCACTTCCTTGAACTCATCATAGGCAGAGTCGAAACTCTGCCGCGCGCGCTTCCACGTCTCGCGGGTCATCTGGCGGTAGTCCTGCTCATAGACCGATTGCTGGAAGCGGCCCGACTGTTCGACCGCGCGGGTCATCTCGATGGCGTGCTTGCAAACATCGGCACCAAAGACATTGCGGAAGGCATCCATCATCGCCACGTGCAGCGGGTTCGATTGCTCGAAGCGCGTCATCAGCAGGCGCACGTCCGCGAAGCGCTTGGGCAGGCGGATGCCCGCATCTTCGGCGACCTTGGCGAACCCGTCCGAGATATCCTCGAGCGCATCGCCAAGCTGGCCAAGGAAGCTGGTGGTGGAGTCATATTCCCAATAGCCGGGGCCCGAGGGGATATAGAGGATGTCCGCCGCGAAGGCCGCGTTCAGCGACTGGTAGCCGATGGCCGGCGGGCAGTCGAAGATGATTAGGTCGTATTGATCCTCGGGCAACTCATCGAGGTAGCGCGAGACGCAGCCGAAGAAGCTCCACGCTTTATGCATGGCGCGGTACTGCGCCGAGGCGAACTCGACGAAGGCGGCGTTGGCACAGGAGGGGATGATGTCGATGGTCGGCCAGGCGGTCTTTTGGATGAAGTCCTGGATGCGCTGCGCGCCGATCGACTGCACATCCTCAGGCAGCTCATCGGCGGTGGGGTAGGGGCAGTCCGCCGGGTCATCATAAGCGGCGGCGATCCGGTCCGCCTCGCGGCAGAGGTCGCGGCACATGATGCCCCAGACGGTGTTCCATTCCTTCACCTCGGTGAGGCCCATGGAGTGGGTCATCGTCGCCTGCGGGTCGAAGTCGATCACCAGCACGCGGTAGCCGTCGAGCGCGGCGGCATTGGCGAGGTGCTGGGCCACGACCGTCTTGCCAACGCCGCCCTTGAAGTTCGACACCGCGACGCGCATCGCGCGCCCGGCCGGGCGGTGGGGCAGCAGCGACTTGCCGCGGAAGCGCAGGCGGCGGCGCAGCTCATTGATCTCTTGCAGGGTGAACCACCGCTGGCGGCCATCCTCCTCGACAGAGCCCTGCGGCAGCGAGGGATCATCGGCCAGCTTCTTGCGCAGCGTGTCCGCAGGCACGTCGAACATGAAGTGGCTGATCTCCCAGATAGAGAAGGGACGCAGGATCTTTTCCTCTGCCGGGGAGAAGGTCGCGCGACGCACCGCAGCCTGCTGCGCGAGGCTGCGTTCGTTCATCGATTGAAGGTCTGTATGATCTCTCATGAGCCTGCTCGTGTTTTCTGTTACTGTCCTTTCAATAACGCGAATTGCAGAAAGGGCAAAACCCAGAGTCTCGATTTCTCGTATTTTCGCGAAGATTTTCAGATTTACGGGATTTCTGCGGCGGGTCAGGCACAGTTTTCGTGACACCCTCAGCCGGGAAGGGGCAGATATGGTGACAATCCCCCCTTGAAACGGTGTCAACATGCGTGTCACCCATTACCAATATACCGATTTTTTCCAAATAAATTTGGATTAGGGATCCCGTCCCGTATTTGAGCCCCCGTTGACAAACGACGGGAAAATCCAGCACTGTCGAAGCCAACGGGGAATCGGCCAATGAAGCCGAACCCAATCAGGCGGCAGAGCAGACGAGCATGGACTTCAAACGTTTTACGGGACCTCAGGCAGGGTCCCAGAAATATGACCTATTGACCGCCATAGCGGTGGCCGGGCTCAACGGATCGCCCGGATTCCAGACCTCGATGCTGCGGCTCGTGGCGCTCGTCACGGCGCGCTACAACTGGCGCAACGACGAGCTGACCGTGGGGCAGCGCGAAATGGCGCGGCTCTGGTCGGTGGACGAGCGAACCGTGAAGCGAGAGGTCAAACGGCTGACCAAGCTTGAAATCCTGCTGCAACTGCGTCCCGGCGTTCGGGGCAGGGTGGCGGCCTACCGGCTGAACTACGCAGAGATTTACCGGCTGAGCGAGCCGCATTGGGACAAGGTCGGCCCCGATTTCTCGGCCCGGATGGAGGTGCAGCAACCGCAGGACGCGCCACCCGCCGAAAAGGTCGTCCGCGTGGATTTCGCCGCGGCCCGCAGTGCCGAGCCCATGCCGCCCGCCGACACGCCGTGGCCGCGCACGCTCGCGCGGCTGGCACAAAGCGATCCGGGGCTCTATCGCAGCTGGTTCTCGGGGCTTGCGCTCGAGAGCTTCGAGAATGGCCTGCTGATGCTCAAGGCGCCTTCGGCCTTCGCCGCGCAATACGTGCTGACGCATCACATGCGGCCGCTGCACGGCATGGCCCAACAGGAATTTCCCGGCCTGCGCCGGATCGAGATCGGCTCCTGAGCCTTCGTCTAGACGGAAAAATCCCCGGGGGAGTCGCCGCGTCAGCGGCGGCGGGGGCAGCGCCCCCGATGGTCCCAGGCTGGAAGCCCACACCAAGAGCGCCGCAACACGACGCTTTACAATAGTAATAAAGTAATACTTAATAACCTCAGGACCTGAGGAGAGGTCCAAGGGAGGAAATCATGAATATATTGAAAAGCTTGTTCGCAAGCGCCGCTATCCTTGTGCCTGCCGTTGCCCTTGCCGAGGGCGAGACCGTCGGCTTCAGCCAGATCGGCTCGGAATCCGGCTGGCGCGCCGCCGAGACCACGGTCACCAAGCAACAGGCCGAAGAGCGCGGGATCACCCTGAAGTTCGCCGACGCGCAGCAGAAGCAGGAGAACCAGATCAAGGCGCTCCGCAGCTTCGTGGCGCAGGGGGTCGATGCGATCCTGCTGGCGCCCGTCGTCGCTACCGGTTGGGAAGAGGTGCTGGAAGAGGCCAAGGATGCCGAGATCCCGGTGATCCTGCTCGACCGCAACATCGACGCGCCCGAAGACCTCTATATGACCGCCGTAACCTCGGATCAGGTGCATGAGGGCATGGTGGCCGGGAACTGGCTGGTGGAGGCCGTGGGCGATGCAGACTGCCCGGTGGTCGAGCTTCAGGGCACCACCGGATCGTCGCCCGCCATCTCGCGCAAGAAGGGCTTTGAAGAGGCCATCGCCGCGGCGGACAATGTCAGCATCACCCGCAGCCAGACCGGCGATTTCACCCGGGCGCAGGGCAAGGTGGTGATGGAGAGCTTCCTCAAGTCCGAGGGCGGCGAGAACATCTGCGCGCTCTATGCGCATAACGATGATATGGCCGTCGGCGCGATTCAGGCGATCAAAGAGGCGGGTCTGAAGCCGGGTGAGGACATCAAGATCGTGTCCATCGACTCGGTGCCCGACATCCATCTGGCGATGAAGGCAGGCGAGGCCAATGCCACGGTGGAACTGACGCCGAACATGGCGGGTCCGGCCTTTGATGTGCTGGAGGCTTATTGGAAGGACGGCACCATGCCGCCGAAGTGGATCCAGACCGAGTCCAAGCTCTACACCAGCGATGACGACAACGCGGCCATTTACGAGAGCAAGAAGGATCTCGGATACTGACGCTGCGCGGCGGGGGCGATGCCCCTGCCAAGGGCGCCTTCCGGCGGGGGCCGGGGGGCGCATTGCCCTGCAAGGGGGGCCCTGTTTCAGGGGGGAGGACACGGGATGGTCACGCCAGAACCGGTGCTGCACGCGCGCGGCATCAGCAAATTCTTTCCGGGCGCCATCGCGCTCGATGACGTCGAACTGGCGCTCTATCCGGGCGAGGTGCATGCGCTCCTCGGCGAGAATGGCGCGGGAAAATCCACGCTGATCAAATGCCTGACGGGAGCCTACACCCGCGACGGCGGCACGATCGCGCTTGCGGGCGCCGAGATCGATCCGCGCGATCCGCTGGACAGTCAGAGCCTCGGCATTGGCACGGTCTATCAGGAGGTGAACCTTCTGCCGAACCTGACGGTGGCCGAGAACCTCTTTCTGGGCCGCCAGCCGATGCGCTGGGGCATGGTCGATCACCGCAGGATGCGATCCGAGGCGCGCGAGGTGCTGCGCGACTACGGTCTCGACATCGACCCGAGCCGCCTTTTGGACAGCTATTCCATTGCCATCCAGCAGATCGTCGCCATCGCCCGCGCCGTCGAGCTTTCGGGCAAGGTGCTGATCCTCGACGAGCCCACCGCCAGCCTCGACCATGACGAGGTGCAGCTGCTGTTCTCGGTGATCGAGAGACTGAAGGGCAGGGGGCTGGCCATCGTCTTCATCACCCATTTCCTTGATCAGGTCTTTGCCATCTCGGACCGCGCGACAATCCTGCGCAATGGCCGGGTGGTGGGCACGCGGCGGCTTGCCGATGTCAGCCAGACCGAGATTGTCACGCTGATGCTCGGCCGCCAACTCGAGGCGGCGACCCATCACCGCGCGCAGTCCGAGCCGGGCGAAGTGCTTCTTTCTCTCAAGGGCTTCGGCAAGCGCGGCAGCATCGAGCCGTTTGACATGGACATCCGCGAGGGTGAGGTGGTCGGCCTTGCCGGGCTGCTCGGCTCGGGCCGCAGCGAGACCGCCAATGTGGTCTTTGGCGTGGTCGCGGCGGATCAGGGCACGGCAGAACTGCGGGGCAGGGGGCTGCGCATCACCAACCCGCGCGAGGCGATCCGCAACCGCTTTGCGCTCTGCCCCGAAGACCGCAAGACCGACGGCATCGTCGGCGACCTGTCGGTGCGCGAGAACATCATCCTGTCGCTTCAGGCGCGGCAGGGCTGGCACCGTCCCATTCCCCGCGCCAGGGCCGAGGAGATCGCCCAGCACTACGTGAAGGCGCTGGATATCCGCCTTGCCTCGCTCGACATGCCGATCCGGCTGCTCTCGGGCGGCAACCAGCAGAAGGCGCTGCTGGCGCGCTGGCTGGCGACCGAGCCCGAACTGCTGATCCTCGACGAGCCGACCCGCGGCATCGACGTGGGGGCGCACGCCGAGATCATCGCGCTGATCGAGGACCTGCGCGAGAAGGGCATGGCGCTGATCGTCGCCTCCTCGGAGATGGAGGAACTGGTGGCCTATTCGTCGCGCATCGTCGTGCTGCGCGACCGGCGGCAGGTGGGCGAGCTTTCGGGCGCCGAGATTTCCACCAAGGCCATCGTCGAGGCCATCGCGGCGGAGGACGCGGCATGATGACATCCACGCTGAGGCGGGTGATGCCGCAGATCATCATTCTGGCGCTGGTGCTGGCGGCCAATTTTCTGGTCTTTCGCGGGTTTTTCCACGTCGAGTTCCAGCACGGGCGGCTCTTCGGCAACTTGATCGACGTGCTCAACCGCGGCGCACCCACCGCGCTGTTGGCGACCGGCATGACGCTGGTCATCGCCACGCGCGGCATTGACCTGTCGGTTGGCGCGGTCATGGCCATCGCCGGGGCGGTCGCGGCCTCGGCCGTCACCGGCGGCGCGCATTGGACGGTGGCAGTGCTCATGGCGCTGGCGGCGGGCGCGGCCTGCGGGCTGTGGAACGGTGTGCTGGTGGCGATCTTTCGCATCCAGCCCATCGTCGCGACGCTGGTGCTGATGGTCGCCGGGCGCGGCATCGCCCAACTGCTGACCGAGGGCGCGATCCTCACGTTCAACGATCCCGGCCTGATCCGGCTGGGCGCGGGCACCATCGCCGCCGTGCCGACGCCGATCTGGCTGTGGATCGCCGTGGCCTGTGCTGTGGGCCTCGTGATCCGCCGCTCTGCGCTTGGCCTGCTGATCGAGGCCGTGGGGATCAACCAGACCTCCTCGCGCCTTGCCGGCATCAACGCGCGGGTGCTGCTGATCGCGGTCTATCTGGTTTCGGGGCTCTGCGCGGCGCTCGCGGGCGTCATCGTCGCCGCAGACATCAAGGGTGCGGATGCCAACAACGCCGGGCTCTGGATGGAGCTCGACGCGATCCTCGCCGTGGTCATCGGGGGCAATTCGCTGCTCGGCGGGCGGTTCTCGATCACCGCGTCGCTGCTGGGGGCGCTGATCATTCAGGGCGTCAACTCGCTGATCCTGCTGTCGGGCATGCCGGTGGAATTCAACCTCGTCATCAAGGCGCTGATCATCATCGCCATCCTCGTCATCCAAAGCCCGCGCGTGCGCCACAGCCTCTACCTGCTGCGTGCCTCGACCGGGCCGGTCCTGCGCGAACGGCCCAAGCCGGCGCGGCGGACCCAGCCAGAGGAGGGCCAGCCGTGAGCCAGTCCACCAAGCTTCCGCTTTACATCACGCTGGCGACCTTCGTGCTGGCCTTCGTCCTCTGCGCCGCGCAATACCCGGCGATGGCCTCGACGCGGGTGGTGGCCAACCTGCTGACCGACAACGCCTTCCTTGGGATCACCGCGGTCGGCATGACCTTTGTGATCCTGTCGGGTGGCATCGACCTCTCGGTCGGCTCGGTGATCGCCTTTACCGGGGTCTTCCTCGCGGTGATCCTGCGCGACACATCCATTCACCCGCTGGTGGCCTTCGCGCTGGTGCTGCTGATCACCACCGGCTTTGGCGCGGCGATGGGCGGGATCATCCACTACCTCGAGATGCCGCCCTTCATCGTCACGCTGGCGGGCATGTTCCTGATGCGCGGGCTGGCCTATGTGCTGTCGACCGAGTCCGTGCCGATCACCCATGAGTTCTATGATTGGCTGCAGTCGCTCTATTGGAAGGCGCCGGGCGGCGGGCGGTTCCGGCTCACCGGGGCGCTGATGCTGCTGACCTATGTGGCGGCGATGATCGTGCTGCACCGGACGCGCTTTGGGCAGAACGTCTATGCCATCGGCGGCTCGGCGCAGACGGCGCAGCTGATGGGGGTGCCGCGGGCCCGCACGACCATCGGCATCTATGCCGTCTCGGGCGGTTTGGCCGGGCTCGCGGGGATCGTCTACACGCTCTACACCTCGGCGGGCTACTCGCTGGCGACCGTGGGGGTGGAGCTTGATGCCATCGCCGCTGTGGTCATCGGCGGCACGCTTCTGACCGGGGGCAGCGGATTTGTCGCTGGCACTTTCTTTGGCATTCTGATCATGGGGCTGATACAGACGTATATCGTCTTTGACGGCACGCTTTCGAGTTGGTGGACGAAGATCGTGATCGGGGGCCTGCTGTTCGCCTTCATCATGCTGCAGAAGGGTTTGGGTTGGGCAACGACGGCGCGCATAAGGCATCTGACCGCATCAGACGCGCGATCATGACTTTGACGGCGGGCGGCGGTTTTTCTGACCGCGCCCAAAGCCATACCACCCATGTTGTCGACCAGCTTGGGCTGGCCATTGTCGCCGGGGAATATCCCGAACGCGCGATGATCCCGCTCGACCCGGACCTCGAAGAGATGTTCGGCGTGTCGCGCACGGTGATCCGCGAGGCGAAGAAGACGCTGATCGCCAAGGGGATGCTGGCCTCGAAGGCGAAGGTCGGCACGCGGGTGCAGCCGTCGTCCGAGTGGAACATGTTCGATCCCGACGTGCTGCGCTGGCATTCCGAGCAGAAGACGCCGGGGCGCTTCGTGCATGATCTCAGCGAGATCCGCCTGATCATCGAGCCCTCTGCCGCGGCACTGGTGGCCGAGCGGGCCGGGCCGGAAGAGCACAAGCGCCTTGCCGCGAGTTGCGAGGCGCTGGCGCAGGCCGAAAGCCGCAGCGCCTTTGCCATGGCCGATCTCGAGTTTCACAAGCTGATCCTGCAGCTTTCGGGCAACCGTTTCCTGCAATCGCTCGGGGATCTCGTGCAGGCGGCGCTTTATGCGCAGCTGATCGCGGAGGCCGAGGAGGCGCGCGATCCCGGAGATCTGGCGCGCAGCGTCGACAAGCATTGCGCCATCGTCGACGCGATCCGCGCCGGGGCGCCGGATGCAGCGCGGCGTGCGATGGAAAAAGTGGTGACCGATGCGCCCGCGGGCGGGGTGAAACGGGCGGGCTGATCCGGCTCAGAACGCCCGGATGCTTTCCTGAACCATGGTCAGCAGCCGTTGTGCGGCGGTCGACAGATGACGCCCGCGCGCCTGAATGATCAGATAGGGCTCGACGGTGATCAGCCGGTTCAGCCGCAGCCGCCGCAGATCAGCAGAGACGGGCGGTTCCAGCATCAGGTCGATCACCTCTTGCGACATGGGCGCGACGGCGTCTGAGTCCTTCAGCAGCGCGATGATCGCCAGCAGCGAAGAGGTGGTGATCACATCGGGCGGCGCGGTCAGCCCCTCGTCGTGAAAGGCGGTCTCGATGGCGGCGCGGATCGGCGCGCCGCGCTGCTGCAGGATCCAGCGCGTGCCATGCAGATCGGCGATGGCCACCGAGCCCTGCGCCAGCATCGGGTGCCCCTCGCGCACAAGCAGCTGGACGATCTCGTCGCGGGCGGGCTCAATAAGGAACTCGCGCTCGTTGACCTGTGGTGGCAGGCGGGCGAGGGCGAAATCCAGCTCGCCGCGCTCCAGCGCCTGCACCAGTGCCACCGAAGGCGCGACTTCGATCGAGATGTCCACCGAGCGGGACTCGGCCTTGAGCCGTTGCACCTGTGGCACCAGCTGGCCAAGCGCCGGGCCGGTGACCGCGCCGACCCGCACCGTGCCGCCAAGGCCCGAGTGCAAATCGTCGAAATCCTCTGCCATGCGCCGCAGGTCATGCTCGATGCGCCGGGCGTGCCGCGCGAGCAGAGCGCCGGTGGGCGTGGGCTCCATCCCCTTCGGCGTGCGGCTGAACAGCTGAGCGCCCACCGCTTTTTCCAGATCGGCAAGCATCCGTGAGGCCCCGGGCTGGGTCATCCGGCACACATTCGCCGCCACTTGCAACTGCCCGTGTTCCGCAATGGCGGCGATCAGGCGGATCTGGGCGGGGCGCAGGTTCTTCAGAAGCTCGGACATGTCACATACCTATACCGATATGCAGATTACCAATAATGGTATTTGTTCGGTATGTCGCCATTAAGTAGGACTTTTGACGTCGCCAAGGGAGTCCATAAGGAGTCCGCGGGGACAAGTGGGGTGCGGGAGACGCCCCCTTAACGGGAGGATACCGATGACTTTCAAGAAACTCGCGGGTGCGCTCGCGGTGAGCCTTGTTGCGCTTTCCAGCGCGGCATTCGCCCAGGACAAGGGCACCGTTGGCATCGCCATGCCGACCAAAAGCTCGGCGCGCTGGATCGACGACGGCAACAACATGGTCAAGCAGCTGCAGGAAGCCGGCTACGAGACCGATCTGCAATACGCAGAGGACGACATCCCCAACCAGCTCGCGCAGATCGAGAACATGGTGACCAAGGGTGTCGACGTGCTGGTGATCGCCGCCATCGACGGCACCACCCTGTCGAACGCTCTGGCCAACGCCGCCGCCTCGGGCGTGCGCATCGTGGCCTATGACCGCCTGATCCGCGACAGCGGCGACGTCGACTATTACGCTACCTTCGACAACTTCAAAGTGGGCGTGCAGCAGGCGACCTCGCTGGTGGAAGGTCTCGAAGAGCGCTTCCCCGACAGCAAGCCGTGGAACGTGGAACTCTTCGGTGGCTCGCCGGACGACAACAACGCCTACTTCTTCTACAACGGTGCCATGTCGGTGCTGCAGCCGCTGATCGACAGCGGTGACATCGTCGTCCAATCCGGCCAGATGGGCATGGACAAGGTCGGCACGCTGCGCTGGGACGGTGCGGTGGCGCAGGCACGCATGGATAACATCCTGTCGGCCAACTACACCGACAAGGACGTGCACGGCGTGCTCGCACCCTATGACGGTCTGTCCATCGGCATTCTCTCGTCGCTCAAGGGCGTTGGTTATGGCTCGGGCGATCTGAAGATGCCGATCGTCACCGGTCAGGACGCCGAAGTGCAGTCGGTGAAGTCGATCCTCGCAGGCGAGCAATATTCGACCATCTTCAAGGATACCCGTGAACTGGCCCGCGTCACCGTCGGCATGGTCAACGCCGTGATGGAAGGCTCCGAGCCCGAGATCAACGACACCGAGACCTACGACAACGGCGTGAAGGTCGTTCCGTCCTACCTGCTCGAGCCCGTCCCGGTGGACGCCTCGAACTGGGAAGAGGTTCTGATCGGCTCGGGCTACTACACCGAAGATCAGATCAAGTGATCCTCCCGCCATGCCCCTTCTTGTTTCCGGGGGCATGACATCAGGGGGAGGCCCTTTGGCCTCCCCCGACCTTCACTTCATACAAGGCAGGTACGGGTCATGACTCTTCTGCTCGAGATGCGCGACATCACCAAGGAATTCCCTGGTGTGAAAGCGCTCGACCAGGTGAACCTTCAGGTCCGCGAAGGCGAGATCCACGCGATCTGCGGCGAGAATGGTGCCGGGAAATCGACCCTGATGAAGGTGCTCTCCGGGGTCTATCCCGTGGGCAGCTACGACGGGGAAATCCATTACGATGGCGGGCTCGCCGAGTTCAAAACGCTGCGCGACAGCGAGGACAAGGGCATCGTCATCATCCACCAGGAACTGGCGCTGGTGCCGCAGCTGTCGATTGCCGAGAACATCTTTCTTGGCAACGAGCGACAGAAAGGCGGCGTGATCCAGTGGCAGGAGACTTTCCGCCGCACCGAGGAACTGCTGGCCAAAGTGGGCCTGCGCGACGCGCCGGGCACGCTGGTCGACAGCATCGGCGTGGGCAAGCAGCAGCTTGTCGAGATCGCCAAGGCCCTTTCGAAGGACGTGAAGCTGCTGATCCTCGACGAGCCGACGGCGGCGCTGCAGGAGAACGACAGCCGCAAGCTGCTCGACCTGATGCTTGAGCTGAAGGCGCAGGGCGTGACCTGCATCATCATCTCGCACAAGCTCAACGAGGTGCGCTATGTCGCCGATACGGTCACCGTGATCCGCGACGGCATGGCAGTGTCCGAACTTGATGCCTCGCAGGGGCTCTCGGAAGATCAGATCGTGCGGGACATGGTGGGCCGCGACATGTCGCAGCGCTATCCCGACCGCACCCGCCGCGCCGGCGAGGTGGTGATGGCGGTGAAGGACTGGAACGTCTGGCACCCCGAGCACGCCGAGCGGCAAGTCATCAAGAACATCAGTTTCAACGTCCGCGCGGGCGAGGTCGTCGGCATCGCGGGCGTCATGGGCTCGGGCCGGACCGAGCTGGCCATGTCGATCTTTGGTCAGAGCTGGGGGCGGAACATCTCGGGCGAGGTGTCGCTGCACGGCAAGCCGATTGACGTGTCGAAAGTGGACCGCGCGATCGAGAATGGCCTCGCCTATGTCACTGAGGACCGCAAATCTCTGGGGCTGATCCTCGACGAGAGCATCCGGTTCAACACCACGCTGTCGAACCTTGGCGGCGTTTCGGACAAGGGCGTGCTGAACGAGGCTGAGGAAACCGAGGTCGCCGAACGCTATCGCAAGGCGCTGGCCACGCGCACGCCCACCGTGATGCAGCAGGTCGGCAACCTGTCGGGCGGCAACCAGCAGAAGGTGGTGCTGGCCAAGTGGCTGTTCACCGAGCCCGAGGTGCTGATCCTCGACGAGCCCACGCGCGGCATCGACGTCGGCGCGAAATACGAAATCTATTCGATCATCAACGAACTGTCCGCCGAGGGCAAAGCCGTGGTGATGATCTCGTCGGAGATGCCCGAGCTCTTGGGCATGTGCGACCGCATCTATGTCATGAACGAAGGCGCTTTTGTCGGGGAACTCTCCGCCGAGGAAGCCAGCCAAGAGCGCATCATGTCGCTCATCGTCAGCGAGTGAGGGGGAGGGGACATGTCCACTCAAACGGCAGAAACCGCAGGCCAGCCTGAAAGCCAAGGGCTCAAGCACTACCTGCGCAACCACATGCGTGAATACGGGCTGCTCTTCGCGCTGATCGCCATCATGGTGTTCTTTCAGGCGGTGACCGGCGGCACGCTGATGCGCCCGGTGAACATCACCAACCTGTTCCTGCAGAACAGCTATATCATCATCATGGCGCTGGGGATGCTCATCGTCATCGTCTCGGGCAACATCGACCTGTCGGTCGGCTCGGTGCTGGGCTTCATCGGCGCGCTGGCGGCGGTGATGATCGTGCAATGGGATTGGCCCGTGCCATTGACCATCCTTGCCTGTCTGATGGTCGGCGGCCTCATCGGGGCGGCACAGGGCTATTGGGTGGCTTATTGGTCGATCCCGTCCTTCATCGTGACGCTGGCGGGGATGCTGGTGTTCCGCGGCGCCTCGCTGTGGCTGCTGCAGGGGCAGTCGGTGGGGCCGTTCCCGCCGGGCTTCCAGATGCTGTCGACCGGCTTCGTGCCCGATCTCTTCCCAGCTGCGATGACTTCCGGGCTGGCCGAGATCGCCGGGTCGCGGAACTTCAACCTGCTGGCCATGGCCGTGGGCGTCATCGCCGCCGTCACCATCGTCTGGCTGGGGCTGCGCGAGCGCGCCCGTGACAAGGCCTATGGCATCGAGGGCGAGCCCGCCAACTTCTTCTGGATCCGCAATGCCATCGTCTGCGGCGCGCTGCTCTTCCTGACCTTCAAGATCGCCACCTTCCGCGGCTTGCCGAACGTGCTGGTCACCATGGGTGTGCTGATCATCATCTACGCCTTCATCACCCAAAAGACGGTGATCGGTCGCCGCATCTATGCGCTGGGTGGCAACCGCAAGGCGGCCAAGCTCTCGGGCATCAAGACCGAGCGCCTCACCTTCCTCGCCTTCGTCAACATGGGCGTTCTGGCAGCGCTGGCGGGTCTGGTGTTCGCCGCGCGTCTCAATACCGCGACCCCGAAGGCGGGCTTCGGCATGGAGCTGGATGTGATCGCCGCGGTCTTCATCGGCGGCGCGTCGATGGCGGGCGGCTCGGGCAAGATCGTCGGGGCGGTGGTTGGCGCCTTCATCATGGGCGTGATGAACAACGGCATGTCGATCATGGGCATCGGCATCGATTACCAGCAGATGATCAAAGGGCTGGTGCTGCTCGCTGCCGTGATCTTCGACGTCTACAACAAATCGAAACAGGGCTGAGCCGCGTGCTCAGCCCCCAATAAAGCCGCTCTGGAGGCACCCATGTCCGTCAAGGATTTCACCCCCGCCCCCTGGCCGCGCAAGCTGCGCTCGACCCATTGGTATTCGGGCAACTCGCGCGACACGATCTACCACCGCGGCTGGCTGAAGAACCAAGGCTACCCGCACGACCTGTTCGACGGGCGCCCGATCATCGGCATCCTCAACACCTGGTCCGATCTCACCCCCTGCAACGGCCACCTGCGCGAACTGGCGGAAAAGGTGAAGGCGGGCGTCTGGGAGGCTGGCGGCTTCCCGGTCGAGGTGCCGGTGTTTTCGGCCTCGGAAAACACCTTCCGTCCCACGGCGATGATGTTCCGCAACCTCGCGGCGCTGGCCATCGAAGAGACCATCCGCGGCCAGCCGATTGACGGCGCGGTGCTGATGGTCGGCTGCGACAAGACCACGCCCTCGCTGATGATGGCCGCCGCCTCCTGCGACGTGCCGTCGATCGTCGTGACCGGCGGGCCGATGCTGAACGGCTATTTCCAGGGCGAGCGCGTGGGCTCGGGCACGCATCTGTGGAAATTCTCCGAGATGGTGAAGGCCGGGGAGATGACGCAGGAAGAGTTCCTCGAGGCGGAGCAGTCCATGTCCCGCTCCTCGGGCACCTGCAACACGATGGGCACGGCGTCGTCGATGGCGTCGATGGCCGAGGCGCTTGGCATGGCGCTTTCCGGCAATGCGGCGATCCCGGCGGTGGACAGCCGCCGCCGCGTGATGGCGCAGCTTTCGGGCCGCCGCATCGTGCAGATGGTGAAGGACGATCTGAAGCCGTCGGACATCCTGACCAAAGAGGCTTTCGAGAACGCCATCCGCACCAATGGCGCCATCGGCGGCTCGACCAATGCGGTGATCCACATGCTGGCGCTGGCGGGCCGGGTCGGCATCGACCTGACGCTGGACGACTGGGACCGCTGCGGCCGCGATGTGGCGACCATCGTCAACCTGATGCCCTCGGGCAAATACCTGATGGAAGAGTTCTTCTACGCGGGCGGCCTGCCGGTGGTGCTCAAACGCCTCGGCGAGAGCGGCCAGTTGCACAAGGACGCGCTGACGGTCTCGGGGGCCAGCATCTGGGATGAGGTCAAAGACGTGGTGAACCACAATGAGGACGTCATCCTGCCGCTTGAGAAGGCGCTGACCCAGCAGGGCGGCATCGCCGTGCTGCGCGGCAACCTCGCGCCCAAGGGCGCGGTGCTGAAACCCTCAGCGGCGTCGGAGCATCTGCTCAAGCACAAGGGCCGCGCCGTCGTCTTCGAGGACATCGACGACTACAAGGCCAAGATCAACGACGAGGCGCTCGACATCGACGAGACCTGCATCATGGTGCTGAAGAACTGCGGGCCCAAGGGTTATCCCGGCATGGCCGAGGTTGGCAATATGGGGCTGCCGCCCAAGGTGCTGAAGAAGGGCATCACCGACATGATCCGCATCTCGGACGCGCGTATGTCGGGCACCGCCTATGGCACGGTGATCCTGCACACCTCGCCCGAGGCTGCGGCGGGCGGGCCGCTTGCGGTGGTCAAGGATGGCGACATGATCGAGCTCGACGTGGAAAGCCGCCGTCTGCACCTCGACATTCCCGATGAGGAACTGGCCGCGCGCCTTGCCGCTTGGAAGCCGACGCATGATCTGCCCGGCAGCGGCTACGCATGGCTGCACCAAAGCCACGTCGAGGGGGCCGACACCGGCGCCGATCTCGACTTCCTCAAGGGCTGCCGCGGCAATGACGTGGGCAAGGACAGCCACTGATGGATCTGTTTGACGACCGGACCTGCAAATTGGGCGAGGGGGCGCTGTGGCACCCCCTCCGGGGCGAGATCTTCTGGTTCGACATCACCGGCAAACGCCTGCTGTCGCATCATCCCGCCTCGGGGCACACGCGGGACGTGCCGCTGACCGAGATGTGCTCCGCCGCGGCATGGATCGACCGGGACCGTATGCTCATCGCCTCGGAGACCGGGCTTTGGGAATATGACGTGACCACCGGTGTCTTCGGGCATCTCGTCGATCTGGAAAAGGACTGTGCCTCGACCCGCTCGAACGACGGGCGCGCGGACCCTTGGGGCGGGTTCTGGATCGGCACCATGGGCAAGCAGGCCGAACACAAGGCCGGTGCGATCTACCGCTATGCCGACGGCGCGCTGCGCACCATCGCGGACCGCATCAGCATTCCCAACGCCATCTGCTTCGACCGGGAGCGCGGCTGCGGCTATTTCGCCGACACCGCCAAGGCGCATCTCTACCGCGTGGCGCTGGACGCGGCGGGCTGGCCTGCGGCGGAGCCCGAGCTTTTTGTCGATTTCACCGAACACGGGCTGAGCCCCGATGGCGCGCTCACCGATGCCACGGGCGCGCTCTGGGTGGCGCTCTGGGGGGCGGGGGCGGTGGTCGAGGTCTCGCCCGAGGGCGTGCTTGGTGCGCGCCACGAGATGCCCGCGCCACATGCGACCTGCCCGGCCTTTGGCGGGCCGGATTTCACCACGCTCTACTGCACCACGGCGACGCAGGGCCTTGGCCCGGACGCGCTGGCCGAGGCGCCGCTGTCGGGCAAGCTCTTTGCCCAGCTTGGCGCGGGGCAGGGCCGGGCAGAGCCCGCCTTCATACTCGACAGGGGAGACACCTGATGAGCGATCCGATCCAGCTTGGCCTCGTTGGCCTTGGCACCATCGCGCGCAACCAGCATCTGCCCTCGCTCGAGGATGTGCCGGCGCTGCAGCTGGCCGCCATCGCCAGCCGCCACGCCGGGCATGACACGCTGCCCTCCTATCACGACATCGACGAGATGCTGGCCAAAGAGCCCGGCCTGCAGGCGATCTCGCTTTGCACGCCGCCGCAGGGCCGGTTCGAGCAAGCGGTGGCGGCGATCCGTGCGGGCAAGCATGTGATGCTGGAAAAACCGCCCGGGGCGAGCGTTTCCGAGGTCGAAGGGTTGGCGCGGCTTGCGCGCGACAGGGGCGTGACGCTGTTTGCCACGTGGCACTCGCGCGAGGCGGCGGCGGTCGAGGATGCACGCGCGCTGCTCGCGGGGGCCAAGATCAAGCGGGCCGAGATCATCTGGAAGGAAGACGTGCGGCACTGGCATCCGGGTCAGGAATGGATCTGGCAGCCGGGCGGGCTTGGCGTCTTCGATCCGGGGATCAATGCGCTCTCGATCCTCACCCGCATCCTGCCCGAGCCTTTGCATCCCGTCGCGGCGCATCTGGAAGTGCCGCAGAACAAGCAAGCGCCCATTGCCGCCAAGCTCGACATGCTGACCGCCTCGGGCGCGCAGGTGGTGGCCGAGTTCGACTGGCGCCAGACCGGCCCGCAGACATGGGATATCCGGGTGGAAACCGATGGCCCCGAGGTGCTGCTGCGCGAGGGCGGGGCCAAGCTGTTTGTCGGAGGAGAGGCGCGCATCGCCGCCGAGGACCGCGAGTACCGCCGCCTCTATGCCCGCTTTGCCGAACTGATCGCGGCGGGCGAGTCCGACGTCGATCTCGCGCCGCTGCAACTGGTGGCCGACGCGTTCCTGCTGGGCGCACAGAGCCGTGTCGAGGCCTTCCATGATGATCCCTGAGCGACATGTTTTCGGCGCCACGCCGGGAGGGGCGCCGATCGAGCGCATCACCCTGCGCGCCGGAGACGTGCGCGCCGAGGTGATCACCTATGGCGCGGCGCTGCAGGCGCTGCATGTGCCCGACCGCGAGGGGCAGCTCGATGACATCGTGCTCGGCTTCGACGATCTGGCGGGCTACGTCGAGCACCGCACCTTCTATGGCGCCACCGTGGGGCGCGTCGCCAACCGCATCGCCGGTGGCCGCTTCGATCTCGACGGCAAGGCTTACCATCTGGCGCAGAACGAGGGGCAAACCACGCTGCACGGCGGTCCCGACGGGTTCGACCGGCGCAACTGGCAGGTCTCCGAGCTTGGCGACGGCGCGGTCACGCTGGAGATGGTCAGCGCGGCGGGCGATCAGGGCTTTCCGGGGCAGCTTCTGGCCCGCGCCTGCTATGCCCTGCGCACGAACGACGGTGGCCAGCCCTGCCTGACGATCACCTATGAGGCCGAGACCGACGCGCCGACGCTGGTGTCGATGACCAACCACAGTTTCTTTGCGCTGGCCGGGATTTCCGCACTGGCGGGGCGTCCGAACTCGGCGCTCGAATACCGGCTCAAGGTGCCCGCGTCGCGTTATCTGACGGTCGACGAGGCGAAGATCCCCACGGGCGTGGTGCCGGTGGGCGCCAGTCCCTTCGACTTCCGCGACGGGCGGCAGCCGCTCACCGCCGTGCGCTCGGGGGCGCTCGACGGCTATGACCATTGCCTGTGTCTGGACGCGGGCGAGGTGGAACTGTCGGACGCGGTGAGCGGGCGGGTAATGTGGATGAGCACCAACCTTCCCGGCCTGCAGGTCTACACCGGCAATTTTCTCGACGGTACCGTGCCGGGCAAAGGTGGCTATGCCGCGCGCAAACATGATGCCATCTGCCTCGAGCCGCAGATCTGGCCCGATGCGATCAACATGCCCGAGAGCTGGGGCGCGCAAAGTCCGGTGCTGCGGCCCGGCGAGTTGCGCCGCGCCGAGATGAGTTTCTGCTTCGGGACACGCTGAGGCGCAGGCTGGCACTGCCATCGGCTTGACCCCACGTGATCACAGGTGTTTAGGTCGCGCGCGAAGTCCAGGAGGAGCCTCACGATGAAATTTCTCGCAAAGGCCGCGCTTGCGGCCAGCCTCGCCACGCTGGCAGCCCTGCCGGCGCAGGCCGAAACCCGGGTCACGCTGAAGGCGGCCAAGTCGGGCTCGTCCTATTACCAGATGGCCGTGCAGATCGCCGAGGCGATGAAGGCAGGCACCGATGGCGGCGTGATCGTCACCGTCGAGGAAAGCCAAGGCAGCCAGCAGAACGTGATGGAAGTGCGCGCCCGTGGCGGCGATTACGTCTTCACCTCGCCGCCCGCGCTGGTCAGCGGCGCCCGCAATGGCACCGGTGCGTTCGAGGGCAAGGGCAACCCCGCCTTCGGCGAGATCCGCGCGCTCTTCCCGCTGCCCTCGCTGACCATGCATTTTGTCATGTCGAAAGACAGCGGCGCGACCGATTTCGCCGCGATGGAGGGCAAGACCATTCTGCTCGGCAAGGGCAGCTTCGGAGCCAGTGAGGGCGAGAAGTACCTCGGTCTCTTCGGCCTCGACGGCAAGGTCGAGATCGCTGACGTGGAACTGTCGAACGCCGTCCCGGCGCTGAAGAATGGCCAGATCGACGGCTTTGTCACCGCGGGCAGCTTCCCGGCGCCCAACGTCGTTGAGGCCGCCGCCTCGACCGATGTGACCGTGCTGTCGCTGAGCGACGAACAGGTCGCCGAGACCGGCCGTGCCAAGCTGGTGATCCCCGCAGGCACCTACGCCGGGCAGGACGCCGACATCACCACCACCTCGCTGCCGGTGATCGCCTACACGACCACCAAGATGGACGACGAGACCGCCTACCAGCTGACCAAGACCTTTTGGGAAGAAAAGGCGCGCATGGGCGAGGAGTCGCCCTGGTGGACGGGTGTCGATCCGGCGCTGCTGCAGAACATCGAGGGCGAGATGCATCCGGGTGCCGTGCGCTACTACGAAGAAGCGGGCATTGCGCTGCCGGACGCGCAGAAGTAACTCCGCGTAAAACCAGTTCAGGCGGGCCGGGCATCATTGTCCGGCCCGACCTCATTTGAGAAAGAGGCAGACGATGGGGCTTGAGACGCAGATGCCGCAGGCGGCATGGAAGCGGGCGGTGTGGATCGGACTGGCGGCGCTGGTCGTGGTCTATCACCTCGGGCTCGTCTTCTCGGGTCTGGTGCCCAACCTCGTCAGCCGTCCGCTGCACATGGCGGTGGTCCTGCCGTGGGTCTTCATCTTTGGTGCCACCGGGCGCTGGCAGCTGATCTCGGGCGCGGTGCTGACCGTGCTGGGCGTCGGTGCTGCTGGCTGGATCGCGCTGAACCACGAGATGTTGGGCGATCAATACGGCTTTCTGGAAAGCGACTTCCAGATCGGCGTGGCGGCGGTGTTGCTGCTCTGCGTGATCGAGGCCGCGCGCCGCGCCATCGGCTGGCCGCTGCCGCTGGTGGCGGTGATCGCGCTGGCCTATGCGCTTTTCGGGCAGCACATCCCCGGCGAGTTCGGCCATGCGGGCACACCGATCCAGAGCTTCCTTGGCACGATGACCATCGCCGAGGGCGGCCTTTGGGGCTCGCTGACCGCGACATCGGTGGGCGTGGTGTCGATCTTCGTGATCTTCGGCGCGGTGCTCAACGCCGGTGAGGCGGGGCAGGGCTTCATGAATGTCGCCGCTGCCGCCGCCGGGCGGCTGAAGGGCGGCGCGGCCAAGGTCTCGGTGCTGTCCTCGGCGCTGTTTGGCTCGATCTCGGGCTCGGCCAGCGCCAATGTCGCTTCGACGGGCGCGATCACCCTGCCCGCGATGACGAAGCTGGGCTACCCCAAGAAGCTCGCCGCCGGGGTCGAGGCCGTGGCCTCCTCGGGCGGGCAGATCATGCCGCCGCTGATGGGCGCGGGCGCCTTCGTCATGGTCGAGCTCACCGGCACGCCCTACACGCAGATCATGGGCGCGGCGATCCTGCCGGCGATCCTCTATTTCTGGGCGGTCTGGGTGGGGATCAACGCCTATGCCACGCGCTATGACCTAAAGGGCATCGCCGCCGAGGACCGACCGGCGAAGCGCGACGTGATCATCACGTCGCTGTTCTTCCTCGTCCCCTTCACCGTGCTGATGATCGGCATGTTCGGGCTGGGCTACACGCCGCAGTACGCCGCCTGCCTTGCGATCCTCGCGGGGGCGCTGCTGCTGCTGACCAATGGCTCGCTGAGCTTCGATGCGCGCCAGACCGGCGAGCGGGTGGCCTCGGCGCTGGTCAATTCGGCCAAACAAGTGGCGATGATCGCCTCGATCATCCTCTGCGCCTCGATCGTCATTGGCGTTCTGGCGGTCACCGGCCTTGGGTAAAGATCACCTCGCTGATCCTCTCGGGCTCGGGCGGAATGCTCTGGCCCTCGCTGATCCTCACCGCGCTCGCCTGCCTCGTGCTGGGCATGGAGGTGCCGACCACCGCTGCCTATGTGATCTGCGTGTCGGTCGCCGGACCGGCGCTGACGCAACTTGGGCTGGAGCCGCTTCAGGCGCATCTCTTCGTCTTCTGGTTCGCGCTGCTGTCGACCATCACCCCGCCGGTCTGCGGCGCGGTTTTCATCGCGGCGGGCATGATCGGCGAGAACTGGGTGAAGGTCGCGGGCAGCGCCATGGCGCTGGGAGTGGGGCTCTACATCATTCCGCTCGGTATGGTGGCCAACCCCGGCCTGCTGGAACTGGCCGAGGCACCGGGCAGGGCGCTTTTCGCCTTTGTCCGCGTCGGGTTGGGGCTGGCGCTGATCTCCTACGGGCTGATCGGGCGGGCACTGCTGGTGATGCGGCTGGCGGCGATCATCTTTGGGTTGATCGTGGTGTTCGCAGGCGTGGTGCTCTCTGCTTCTGGTTGAAGGTTAAGAGAACGTTACCTGCTGGATTTTGCCCGGGTCCCGTGCACTGATGGTCTTGCAAAGACCTGTCGATGCATGGGGCCTAGGTGACAACACGCTACGCCGATCTGGTGATGGAAACCGCTGCGCGCCTCGCCGAGGCGAACACCCCGCGCGAGACGTGGGAGGCCGCTGTTTCCATCGGCAACAAGATCGGGGCCCGCGCCATGACCTGCGGTGCCGTGATGCGCGACAGCCGCGGCGTGGCATGGGTGCGCACCTCAATGGAGCAGCGCTTTCTCGAGCCATTCACGGCAGAGCGGCTTTACGAGGTCGATCCGATCCAGAGCGCCGCCATCGCGGGTCGGGTGCCGCGATATATGAATCTGGCAGAGCGGTTGCCGCTGCAGACCGACCCGAGGGCGCGGGACCTGCACGAACTGGCGCTGGCGCATGGCTATTGTCACTACGTCAATCACACATGGGTTGAAGGCGCCGCCGAGCATACCTTTGCGCTGGCCTGCGACCGCCACCCGTCAGAGCTGTTCGGGAGCGGCACCGAGAAGGCGTTCCGTGCGGTCTCGGCGATGCTGTCTGCGGCCATGCGGACGCCGGGGCTGAACGATCTTGGTGATCGGGCGTTTGGCGCGCCTTGGTCGCGGCTCAGCAGTGCCGAGCGCGACGTGCTGAGCTATCTGGGCCAAGGCCTGCACCCCGAGCAGATTGCCGATCATCTCGCGAGGCCGGTCTCGCAGGTGCAGCGGCTTCTGGAGCGCGCCTGTCGGCGGCTCGGAACGCCCAGCCCGGAGCAGGCGATGTCGCTGATGTTGGTGCGCGGCGGCCTCGTCCTTTAGATCGCGATTTTGGCATCACGGCTGGCCCATGCGGGCGCGGGGACTCGCTGCCCCGCGCCGCTGATGTGCTTACCGCCCCTTGATCTGCACGGTAAAGCTTGTCTGTGCCCCGGCGGGCGGCGAGGGGAAAGGCGCGGCGCTGCGCACCACCCGCAGGGCTGCCTGATCAAGCGCCGCAGAGCCAGAACTCCGCGCCACCGAGACACCGGCGAGCCCGCCACCGCCCGACACGCGGAAGGCAATCACCGCCGCGCCGCGGGCGTTGATCCGCGGGCGTGGCACGCGTGAGAGTTTGCGCATCACCTGTCCGGGATAATTGCTGGCGGCCGCATTGCCCGCCTCGCGCGACTGGCCGCCACCGCCTGACGTGGCCGAACTGCCGCCCGCGCGGCCCGTGGCGGCCCCGGCTGCGGCGTTGCGATCGGCATTGCCCTGCGGCTGCTGCGCCTGCCTCTGCGGTTCGGGATCCGGTTCGCGCTGGCGTTGCGGCTGCGGAGCGGGGGTGCGCTGGCGCTCGGCCAGGTCCGGGCTGCGCGGTTTCGGCCGCATAGAGCTTTGTGGCGCGGCCTCGGTGACCTCGGTTTCTGGTGTGGCTTCGGGCTCAGGTTCAGGTTCTGTGGCCTCCACCGTCTCCGGCTCCTGCGGCTCGGGCTCCAGCGTTTCCGGCTCGGTCGGCGTGGCCTCGGCGATCTCGGGCTCCGCCGGGGTGACGGTCTCGGGAGGCAAGGCTTCCAGCGTATCTGGCAACTCTTCGGGCTCAGCCTGCTCTGTGGGCGCGACGGGCACCACCGGCTCCGCCTCGAGCGGCGGCACCACAGGCAGGGCGGCGGTCATGTCTTCCGCAGGCTCGGGGGTCTCCGAAGGGCTCGGCGCCTCCGGGCGCTGCGCAGTGATGGCTTCAGGCTGCGCCTGCGGCACCGGCTCGACCTGCTCTGGCGTCACCTTTTCGGGGGTGATCGGCTCGGCGGTCTCTTCGGTGGGCTGGCTGCTGAGCGTGCCCACGGCCATGTCGGCAAAAGCGGTGCCGAGCGCGAGATCGGTCCCGCCCGCCATGCCTTCCATCTCGGCGGTCTCATTGGGCGGCATCACCGCCAGAACCGCTGCCCCATGCGCCGAAAGCGCGAGCACCGCTGCGGCGATCTTCACCTTGCGCGACGACGCGATCATTCCAGCCCCCTTTCGGTGACGATCACCACTTTCTCGGCTCCGGCGGCGCGCAATTCGCGCCCGACACGGATCAGATCGGCGGCGGGCAGATCGCGGTCCGGCACGATGCGCGCCAGCGTCTTGGCCCCGTCGCCGAGCATCTCAAGCGCGGCGGCGCTGTCTTCGATCGGTGTGCCCTGAACGCTCATCGTGCCATCGGCATGCAGCACCAGCGCGTCGGCGGGCGCGGCGCCCTCCAGATCCGCGGTGTGAACCAGCTTCAGATCGGGATCGAGCGGCCGGGCAACGGTGCCAGCGACGAGGAAGAACACCAGCATCAGGAACACGATGTTGATCAGCGCGATCGTCGGCTCGCGTTCGGATTTCTGTTTTCTGCGGCGCATCATGACGCTCCGAGAACCATGGCGCGGTAGCCGCTGACGCCGCGCAGGACGACCAGCAGATCCGTCAACCGTTGCGAATTGACCTCGCCGCGCAGCGCCACGATCAGCGGCTTGGGCTCGGCGTCCTCGGCGATATCGCCGCGGGTCTCGTCGAGCTTTGCCGGCAAATCTTCCAAGGTCAGCACGGTGCCGTTGAGGCGCAAATCCTCGGCCCCGAGCTGCAGGAACAGCGGCTTTGTCTCGCCAGAGACCGCAGCGCCCGACCCGGCGGCGGCTAGTTCCACCTCGGCAAAGCGCGTGAAGGTCGAGGTCAGCATGAAGAACAGCAGCAGCAGGAAGATCACGTCGATGAGCGAGGTCATCGACAGTTTCCGCCGCCGGCGCATCTTACGCATGGCGCGGCGCCCCTTGCGCCTGTGCCTGCACCTGCGCGTCGCGGCTGCCATTGGGCGAGAGGATGGTGTGCACCGCGCGTTCCGCCAGCACACGCTCGGATTCCATCCGTGCCTCGAACCAGCTCAGCACCACGGAGGTGGGCATGGCGACCACAAGCCCGACGGCGGTGGTCATCAGCGCCACCCAGATGCCGCCCGCGAGGATCGACGGATCGACCTGACTGCCCGCATCCTGCAGCGCCTGAAACGCCGAGATCATCCCCAGCACCGTGCCAAAGAGACCCAGAAGCGGCGCCAACTGCGCCACCGAGTCGAGCAGGCGAAAGCCTTTCTCGAGCCGTGCGAAACGGGTCTCGGCTTCGGCCTCGAGCCGGGCAGCATCGCTCTGGCCCGACATGGCCATGTCGATCACCGGGCGCAGGTAAGAGCGCGAGCGGTTCAGCGCCTCACGGGCCCCGGCGCGATCGCCATTGTCCCAAGCCTTGACCGCTTCGCGCAGCGCCGCGTGACGCCCGACGCCGGAAGCGGCGAACTGCCAGAGCTTGTAGAATACCACTGCCAGTGTCAGCAGCGAGACGGCGACCAGCAGCAGCACGACCGGCCCGCCCAGTTCGGCGATGCGACGCACGCCATCAACAACCATGTCGATCATCCGATCACCTCCACGTCGCTGCGCGACTTCAGGTCGAGCCCCTTGGTGCAGAGGTCCGACTCGCCGCCAGCCGCTTCGCAGCGGTTCGCGCCATTGATGAGAATCTGGCCCAGCCCGTCACACCCCGTGCCGGGAACCACGAACTGCCGGACACGCGGGCGCCCCGCGGGCAATTCGCCGAAATCAAACAGCGTCAGCCGGTCGACCTGACCGTTGGTGTCGAGCAGCACCGTCTCGTAGATGGCGCTGTCGATGTCGGTCTCGTGGCCATTGCGGATGAGAAAGCTCAGCTGGCAGCCCTGTTCGACGCTTTTGGTCGTGTTGAGTTCGATCGACAGCCCATCAGCCGGATCGCCTGCGTCGGCGGTCTGGGCAGCAAGGGGCAGGGGCAGCAACGCGAGAAGCGGCACGCTCATGCGGAGAATACGCAACACTTGGGTCTCCTGACTTTTCCTTGGATGGCTGGCCCGGCGAAGGATGCCCGAGGCTGGCAATACGGGGAAGTTTAACTCCGAATTGCCCTCTGTGTGTCACGATCATGCGGAATGCTCAATACCTGACTAAAATAATACGAAATTGGCATGTTTCCCATCTTATCGCGATGGCGGTGAACCTGCCGGGTTCTCGAACTCCGGAGCGCAGCACGGTTTGAGTTCGGCAAGTCCGGGAAAGCCGGTGGATACCATCCTTCGCCATCGGACCGGAAATTCCATGGTGATTGTAGATGAGGTCGAGAAGGCTGGCATAGTTCACGCCACCAACGGAACTCCGCATCGTCTCGCCGACGCGCTGCTTTCGCTTCTTGAACCGTCAACTTCTGCGCGCTGGGAGTGCCTCTACTTCCGCGTCCGTTTCGACATGTCACAGCTGTCCTGGATCACGACCGCGAACCGGGTTGGGGGGTCTTCCTGAGCCGCTGCTCAGTCGATGCCCGCCGTTTTTCCTGGAAAGCCTGACGAAGGCGCATCAGCTCGCTTTCGCGGGCCGTGGGCGGCGAGGTCACGGAGGCCGCCCTCTCGGTCGCGAGGGGGGCCGCCCAAGAGCCGCATGGTGGCACGCTTCTGAAGCTGCCGTTCAGACTTTGCGCGGCGAAGGCCCGGTTCGAGCCCAACCTGCTCATCCGTCCGGGTGTGGAGAATGTGCGGTTTACTGACGAAAGCGCCAGTAACGGTAGATCCGTGATGACGTCATTTCGTGTGCACCTCTCGACTATCGGTCGGCGCTTGCGCCCGGTCAAACATACCATAGTCCCGGATCACGCCCGCGATGCGCAGGCGGTAGTCATCGAAGACCCCGCTGCGCCCCTTCGCTTGTGCGCCTCGATGGGCATTGAGGTTGCGCCAGCGTGCGATCGCGTCTTCATTCTCGAAGAACGACAGGGACAAGATCTTGCGCGGATCGGTGAGGCTCTGGAACCGCTCGACCGAGATGAAGCCTTCGACATCCTCGAGCATCGGACGCATCTCGGCAGCGATGTCGAGGTACTCATCCTTGCGACCCTCCGCCGGTTTGACCTCGAAAATGACGGCGATCATGCGCCGTCTCCGTGCGGCGCGGAGGCGAGCTTGAGCCAGGTCCTGTCTTCCCGGAGCAGAAACTTCTCTTTCTGGGCAAACTCGTAGTTCTCGCGGCCGAGAGGGTCGGCGGCAAGACGCGCGCGGTAGGCTTCGTAGTCTGCAAGGCTCGCGACATTGTAGATGCCGTAAGCAAGCGTGGATGACCCCTCGTGCGGGGCGTAGTAGCCGATCAGGTCGGCACCACAGCGCGGGATTGCCTGCCCCCAATTGCGGGAATACTCCTCGAATTGAGCCTTCTTTGTTGGATCGATGTGGTAGCGGATAACACAGGTCAGCATGATGGGCTCCTTGCAGTGTGTTTTCCGACAATAGCCGTTTGCTTTCTGCGGATGCTTCGATCAAGATCGAACTATGAAAGAAGGTCCGGATATCGCGCGTATAGCCGCATTGATCGGTGATCCCGCCCGCGCGAACATGCTGACCGCGCTCATGAGCGGGAAAGCCCTGACGGTCAGCGAACTGGCGGAAGAAGCAGGGGTGATGATCCAGACCGCCAGCTCGCACCTCTCGAAGCTCGAAGAGGGCGGCTTGTTGAGGCCTCGCAAACAAGGACGGCACAAGTATTTCGCGCTTGCCAGTGACGAGGTTGCGCATGTGATCGAAGGTCTGATGGGTCTCGCAGCGGGGTCGGGTCATTTGCGCAAACGCACCGGCCCGCGGGATGCGGAACTGCGCCAGGCACGTGTCTGCTACAGCCATCTCGCCGGGGATATGGGCACACAGATGTTCGACAGCCTTATCGCGCAGGGATATCTGGTTCTTGATGGTGACGATCTGAGACTGACCGAAAATGGAGCGTCATTCTCCGCTGAATTTGGCATCGACGTAGCTGGCCTGCGCAAGGCGCGCGCGCCGGTTTGTCGAGAATGCCTCGATTGGAGTGAACGGCGGTCGCATCTGGCGGGCAGCCTGGGGCGCGGATTCCTCGGTCGGTTCGAGGAGTTGTCCTGGGCGAAGCGGGACCAGAAGACTCGGATCGTGACCTTCTCTCGGAGTGGAGCGGAGGAGTTCAACAAACTCTTTCCGGTGACCTGAGAACCGTTAAGGATTGCGCAAAAGCAAGCAAGGGATGAACTGCGGGATTATCCGCAGTCTTGTCAGTCGGCGCCGCTTCGCCGCAAGCCCCGCTCCGTGCCCTTGGCGGAAGCGCCAAATTCTTCGCTGCACGCCCGCGCAGGGGAACGGCCGCCGCGATGAACCGGCCCCGACGACGCGCGTCGGGGCCGGGTGGTTCACTCCGCGGGGACGGTTGCCACTGCGGCGGGCGCCTTGCGCTTCCGGAAGAGGCGCATGACCACGGTGAAGAACACCGGGACGAAGATCACCCCCAGCACCGTCGCCGACAGCATCCCGCCCACCACGTTGATACCGATAGCGTTCTGACTGGCCGCGCTGGCGCCCTTGGCGATCGCCATCGGCACCACCCCCATGGTGAAGGCCAGGGACGTCATCAGGATCGGGCGGAACCGCAGGCGGCAGGCCGTGATCGTCGCCTCGTTCAGGCTCATTCCGTCGCTCATCAGGTCCTTCGCCACCTCGACGATCAGGATCGCGTTCTTGGCCGAGAGGCCCACGATGGTGATCAGCCCGACAAGGAAGAAGACGTCGTTCGCCAGTCCCGTCAGGGTCACCGCCGCGACCGAGCCGATGACGCCCATCGGCACGATCAGCATCACCGACAGCGGGATCGACCAGCTGCCGTAGAGCCCGGCAAGGCAGAGGAAGACGCAGAGGATCGCCAGCCCCACGAGGAGCGGTGCGAGGGAACCAGCCTTGATCTCCTGCAGGGATTGCCCCGTCCATTCGTAGGTGAAGCCGCGCGGCAGCTCCCCGGCGAGGCGTTCCATCTCGGCAATCGCATCCCCGGAGGAGTATCCGGGCGCGGCAACGCCCGAGATCCGCATCGACGGATAACCGTTGTAGCCGACCAGCTGCGTCGGGCCCATCGTCCATTCCGCCGAGGCGAAGGAGGACAGTGGCACCATGCCACCAAGGCTGTTGCGGACGTTCAGCTTCAGCACCTCCTCAACCGTCATGCGGGAGCGCTGTTCGGCCTGCACGATGACCTGCTGCATGCGCCCCATGTTGGGGAAGTCGTTGACATAGGCCGAGCCGAGCGCTGCCGAGATCGTGGTGTTCACATCCTCGAAGCTGACCCCGAAGGCATTGGCCTTCTCGCGGTCGACATCGAGGCGCAGCTGCGGTGCGGGCGGCAGGCCCTCGGGATAGGCCATGGCGATCACCGGGCTGGCGGCGGCGCCAGCCAGGAGCTGACCTGCGGCCTCGCGCAGGACGGCATCGCCGCGGTTGGCGCGATCCTGCAGCCGGAAGGAGAAGCCCGCCGAGTTGCCCAAGCCCAGGATCGGCGGCGGCGACAGGGCAAAGGCGCTGGCGTCGCGGATCTGCGCAAGCCCGCCGTTCATTCGCCCCACGATGGCATCGGCGCTGTCCTCCGGCCCGCGCTCGGACCAGTCCTTGAGGGTGATGAAGGCAACGGCGGCATTGGCGCCCTGACCCGAGAAGGAATAGCCCTGCACCACGATCGTGCTGTCCACCGCGTCCTCGGCGGCGGTCAGGGCTTCGACCTGCGCTGCCGATGCACGCAGACGGTTGGAGGTCGCGTTGGCCGGCCCCTGGATGTTGGTGAAGAGGAAGCCCTGATCCTCCTGCGGCAGGAAGCTGGTGGGGATCTTGGTGTAGGACCATCCCAGCCCCGCGACGAGCACCACGTAGAGCATCATCATCGCGCCCGCGCGGCGGGTGAGGCCGCCGACCAGCCGCCCGTAGCGGTTCGAGGTGCGCGTGAAGGCGCGGTTGAACCAGCCGAAGAAGCCGCGTTTCTCGTGGTGATGCCCGGCCGAAACCGGCTTCAGCAGAGTGGCGCAGAGCGCCGGCGTCAGCGACAGCGCGAGGAAGGCGGAGAACGCGATCGACACGACCATGGTGACCGAGAACTGGCGGTAGATCACCCCCATGGAGCCGGGGAAGAAGGCCAGCGGCACGAAGACCGCCATCAGCGCCAGCGTGATGCCGATGATGGCGCCGGAGATCTGCTTCATCGCCTTCTTCGAGGCCTCCGGCGCGGACAGCCCCTCTTCGGACATGATGCGCTCGACGTTCTCGACGACCACGATGGCGTCGTCGACGAGGATGCCGATGGCCAGCACCATGGCGAACATGGTCAGCACGTTGACCGAGAAGCCCGTCGCCAGCATCACCGCCAGTGTGCCCGCCAGCGCGATCGGCACCACGATGGTCGGGATCAGCGTCACCCGCAGGTTCTGCAGGAACAACAGCATCACGAGGAAGACCAGCACCACCGCCTCGATTAGCGTGTGGACGACCTTCTCGATGGAGGCCTCGACGAAGGGGGTGGTGTCATAGGGGATCGCGTAGTCGACGCCCTCCGGGAAGAGCGGCTTCAGGCCCTCCATCGCGGCGCGCACGCCTTCGGCTGTGGCCAGCGCATTGCCGGTGGAAGACAGCTGGATGCCGACAGCGGCGGTCGGCTTGCCGTTCAGGAAGGTGCTCAGCGCGTAGCTCTGCGCGTCGATCTCCACCCGCGCCACGTCGGAAAGCCGGACCAGCGCCCCATCCTGCCGCGCGCGCAGCACGATGTTGCCGAAAGCCTCGGGCGTGCTCAGCTGGCCGGTCACCAGCAGCGACGCCTGCACCTGCTGGCCCGCGGGGTTGGGATCGGCCCCGACCGAGCCCGCGGCCACCTGCGCGTTCTGCGCCGTGATGGCGGCGGTGATGTCGGTCATGGTCAGGTTCAGCCCGACCAGCTTGTCGGGATCGACCCAGATCCGCAGCGCCCGCTCGGAGGCAAAGAGCGTCGTGCTGCCGACGCCTTCCACTCGGCGCAGGTCGTTCAGCACGTTGCGCGACATGAAATCGCCAAGCGCCACAGCATCCATCCCGGCCTTCTCGTCGGCGGTCAGGGCGACCATCATCAGAAAGGATGTCGCGGCCTCGTCCACCAGGATGCCCTGCTGCTGCACCTGCGCGGGCAGGCGCGTCTCAACCCGCTTGATGCGGTTCTGGATGTCGACCACCGCCTGCGACACCTCGGTGCCGGACTCAAAGACGGCATTGATCGTGACGCTGCCGGTCGCCTCGGAGGTGGACTCGTAATACATCAGCCCGGCGATGCCATTGAGCTCTTGCTCGATGGGCTGGGTCACTTGTCCGTAGAGGTCCTCGGGGGCCGCGCCGGGGAAGGTGGTGGTGATGGTCACCTGCGGCGGGGCGACATTGGGATATTGCGATACCGGCAGGTTCGGCAGCGCCAGCAGGCCCGCCAGCAGGATGAAGATCGCGATGACCCAAGCAAGGACCGGGTTGTCGATGAAATAGCGTGCCATGATCAGCCCCGCGCCCGGGAAGCGGCCGCCGTGGGATCACTCCATGGGACGGGCGCCACGGGCGCACCCGGCGCCACCTTCTGCAGTCCGTCCACGATGACCGTCTCGCCGGGGGCAAGACCGCTGTCGATCACCAGCCGGTTGCCCTCGGGGCGGTCGATCGTGACCTTGCGCTGCTCGGCCTTCTGCGTGCCGTCGACGACCCAGACCAGCGCCGCGCCCGCCGCGTCGCGGGTCACGGCCTGAGAGGGCACCGCGACAGCATCCCCGTCCAGTGCCATGTCGACGGCCACGCGGACGAACATGCCCGGCAGCAGCACGCCATCCGGGTTGGGGAACTCGGCGCGCAGCGTCACCTGCCCGGAGGTCTCTTCGACCGTGGCCTCGGAGAAGAGCAGCTGACCCGCGGTGGCGTATTCCGTGCCGTCGTCGAGGAACAGCCGCACGCGGGCCACGCCGGGCGCCATCTGGCTGAGGGTTCCATCCGCCATGGCGCGGCGCAGGCGCATCAGTTCCGACACCGGCTGGACGATATCGGCATAGACCGGATCGAGCGACTGAACGGTCGTCAGCACCTCGGTCCCGCTGGCCTGTACCAAGGCGCCCTCGGTCACGAAAGCACGCCCGATCACGCCGGAAATCGGAGCGGTGACACGGGTGTAGCTCAGGTCAAGCTCTGCCGCGTGCAACTCGGAGCGCGCCACCGCAAGCTCGGCTTCCGCGGTCAGCTGCGCGGCCCGCGCACTGTCGAGCTGCGCGCGCGAGGAGGCGTTGCTGGCAGTGAGAGTCTCGATCCGGGTCGCCGCATGGCTCGCCTCGTCAAGCGCCGCCTCGGCGCGCGCGACACCGGCCTGCGCCGCCTCAACGGCGATCTGGTAGGGGGCCGGGTCAATGTGGAAGAGCTCGTCGCCCGCCTCGACCCTGCCACCCTGAGTGAAGACCCGGCTCTCCACGATGCCGTCGACCCGCGCCCGGACCTCGGCGATCCGGGTTGCCGCGATGCGCCCCGGCAGGTCGGAGGCGACCGGCAGGTCCTCGGCTTGCAGAGTCACCACCCCCACTTCCGGTGGCGGCGGTGCGGGCTGTGCCGCAGCGGTGCCATTCTCTTCTTCCTTGCAGCCGGAAAGGCCCATGAGCGGCAGCAGAAGGGCCGCGGCGATCGTAACGCGTTTCATATCTCACCAGATGTTGAAGCTGCTCTGGGCAGGTTCTCGTATTTGGACGCATGTCCAAATTGGACGCGCGTCCATAACTGCGCTAGACCGCATGATCAAGGGGTGTTTTTGAGGGCGGAGGCCACAGAAGATGAGCTATTTGAACAAGGACGACCGCCGGGCCGCGATCGTGCAGGCCGCGGTCGCCCTGATCACCCGAGAAGGCTTCGAGGCGGCCACCGTGCGGGCCGTCGCGCGAGAGATGGGGGCCTCACCGGGACAGATCCACCATCACTTCTCCTCGGCCGATGCATTGCGGGCCGAAGCCCTCGGAGCGGTCTGGGCGCGGATGTTCGAGGAACTCCGCGACAGGATACCCGCCACCACGACGCGGGACAAATGCGCCCTGTTGCTCGGTGCCGAAGGTCACCCTGCGGACGATATCAGCGAGCGGCTCTGGCGCGATGCGCTGGCCGCGTCCCACATGCACAGCCGCGTCCGGGAGGCGCTGGTCGGGTCCATCAGCGTCTGGCGCGGCATGATGACCGAGCTTCTGCGCAACGGCCAAAGCCAGGGCGACGTGCCGCGGGAACTCGATATCGAAGACGCTGCGGATCAGTTGCTGGCGATGGCCTTCGGCATGGTCAGCCTGCGCGGCCTCTCGATGCTGGAACGGGACAAGGCGCAGAGGGCTCTTCTGGCCCTCTATGACAGGCTCGTCGGGCCGCCGCGGGAATGAGGCACTGGGCTGGGGGGGGCATTCGGCCCAGCCCCCTCTGCCGGCGGTCGTAGGCCGGGCCATGGACAGAGGCGCGGTTGCTCAGGGGGCGCGCACGCATCCGCGGCGAAGACAGGAAGCTCCGCTGCGCCGTCGCTTTCGCGAGCCAAGGCGAATGACCGTGTGGAGCCAAAGCTGCCTCTCGGGCAGCCTTGGTATGATGTGTCAACTCAGCTGCTGCTGCATGATCGGAGACGCGTTGTAGCAGTGAAAGGCCGCGACTTTCCCGTCCTTCATCCTGAAGACATCGCAGCAAGGGACGTCGATGACCTTGCCGGTTGCCGCAAGGGGTCCCTCGGGCGTCATCAGCGTGCCGCGATGCGTGCCACGGATGGCCAGTTCGACGACGACTGTATCGCCCGACACGTCGATGCTGAAAAGCTCCCGGTGGATGTCGGGGAAGGCTTCGGCCATCCCGCTTGCGACGAGCGCGATATCGGAGCCGCGAAACTCCCTCTGGCTGGGAATGTCGCGGGCGTAGCCGTCCTGTCCGAAGCAGGACACGAAGGTCTCGATGTCGAGGGTGGCCGCCTCGGCCGACGTGTAGAGCGTCTCGATGGTGTTCTTGTGATCCGTCATCTTGGGTGCCTTTCCCGAACAGGGCATGGTGTTTCGCAAATGGCCGTGGCCATGGCATCCAAGTAGACACGTGGTTACCTGAATGGTAGAACCTACCAAAAGGTAAGGGTGAAATTGACATGGACCGAATGAACACGCCCTGCGGTCTGGATGTGGCGCTGGCCGTCATCGGCGGCAAATGGAAGCCGCTGATCCTCTTTCATGTCCAGAGCGGGCCCACCCGCTTCTCCGAGATCCGGCGGCGCGTCGGCGGGATCAGTGAAAAGGTGCTGATCCAGCAGCTGCGCGATCTGGTCGAGATGAAGGTCCTGCAGCGGCGCGATCATCATTGCGTCCCGCCCGTGGTTGACTATGCGCTGACGCCCTTCGGCGAGACCCTCGTCAAGGCGCTGGTCCCCCTGTGCGAATGGGGCACGGAAAACCGGGAGCAGGTCAGCGCGATCATGGCGCCATCGGCCTCTGAAAGGAATGCTTAGGTCAGGCGAACGGCAGGAAAGGGCTGGGTCCAGGGCCTAGTGCGACCGGCAGCTCAGGGTGGCTCTGACCAGACAAGTCATCGAAAATCGTTCTGTCGCTGGCGTTCGTGGCAACGTCGTTTCCCGCCATGTGATCCAACTCGCCAAGGCTAGCATCCTGCGAATGAGGCCCTGCGTCCCTTGGTATGCCGACATGCGGCGCCTCGCCTGTGCAAGATCTATGGAGGAGACGCACATGAGCAATATCGGTGTTGTTTACACTGGTCCGGGATCTGTCGAGGTTCAGAAGATCGACGATCCGAAGCTCCAGGCCCCGGACGGGCGCAAACTAGAGCACGCGGTCATCCTGAAGGTCATCTCGACCAACATCTGCGGCTCCGACCAGCACATGGTGCGCGGACGCACGACCGCCCAGCCGGGCTTGGTTCTGGGCCACGAGATCACCGGCGAGGTGATCGAGATCGGGTCCGACGTGGAAATGCTGCAAGTCGGCGATGTCGTCTCGGTTCCCTTCAACGTGGCCTGCGGTCGCTGCCGTTGCTGCCGCGAGGGGGACACGGGCGTCTGCCTGACGGTGAATCCCGAGCGCGCGGGCGGAGCCTATGGCTACGTCGACATGGGGGGCTGGATCGGAGGCCAGGCCCGCTATGTCACCGTGCCCTATGCGGACTTCAATTTGCTGAAGTTTCCCGACCGCGATCAGGCGCTGGCGAAGATCCGCGACCTGACCATGCTGTCGGACATCCTTCCGACCGGTTTCCACGGAGCCCTGCAGGCGGGTGTCGGCGTTGGCTCTATCGTCTATGTTGCGGGCGCTGGCCCCGTCGGCCTTGCTGCGGCGGCTTCGGCGCGGATCCTTGGCGCCGCCGTGGTGATGATCGGCGATTTCAACAAAGAGCGGCTCGACCACGCGGCCAAGGTCGGCTTCACCCCGGTCGACCTTTCCAAGGGCGATAACCTGCCGGAGATGATCGCGGAAATCACGGGCTCACCCGAGGTCGACGCGGCGATCGACGCAGTCGGCTTTGAGGCGCGCGGTCATTCGGGTGGAGAGCAACCGGCCATCGTTCTGAACCAGATGATGGAAATCACCCGCGTAGCGGGTGGCATCGGCATTCCCGGTCTATATGTCACCGAGGATCCCGGTGCGGTGGACGACGCGGCGAAATCCGGCAACCTGTCGATGCGGTTTGGCCTGGGGTGGGCGAAGGCGCAGAGCTTCCACACCGGTCAAACGCCCGTGCTGAAATACAACCGTCAGCTTATGCAGGCGATCCTGCACGACCGCCTGCCGATCGCGGACATCGTCAATGCAACGATCATGCCGTTGGACCAGGCTGCCGAGGGGTACAAGAGCTTCGATAGCGGTGTTGCGAAGAAGTTCGTCCTCGATCCGCACGGTATGCTCGCGTCCTGACCACCAGCCGACCGCCGCTGCCCAGGCACGGCGGTCACCTCGGGTCTTTCGCTTGGATGTTGGGTTTCAGCCCAATTGCTGCCGCTCGTGCCAGGAGCGGCACAGCGGCACGCTCTGACACAAGGGGCGGGGCAAGGACATTGGTTCCCATCGTCTGAAGCGGAAGCCGTACCGCCGCCATCCACCCTGCGTCTAGCAGCCGATTGCTACGCTCAGGAACCTCCGAATACTGCGGGCTGACAAGCCGCCTTACGCTTGCCGCACGACACGACGTTAAGAGTGCCAAAATGCGGCTTCTAGGCTCCCGCGAGGCGGTGGCCATGAAGGCTGTAACAACCTGAAATGTCGCTATTTTTGTCAGGAGAGAAATTTCTCGAATTTTCGATGTTGAAAAAGGTCTGCGCAGAATGTGGGAATGCGAGGCCGGCGGGAATCCTGGAGCCCTTAAAACGAAGGGCTTTCCAAACGGGCAATGCTGAAGAGATCCCCGTCCGAGACATCTGTTCATACGGCCAGACATGGCAACAGATCGCTTTCGTGCGGTGGGCCCTTTCTTTCAGCCTGCGAACTTGCGCTTTGCGTCCAAGCGCATCTTTGGCGAAAAGGGCTGGGACTGCTGCAACCCGAAGGACGATTTAGGTGAGCGACGCCACGTTCCATTGGCATCCCGACTGCCGGCTGCTGCGCGGGACGGAGAGCGACCCGCTGCTGTGCGATCTCTGCGCGGCGCTGCGCATGGGCGCGGGGTTCACCATCGGCGCCGAGGGACTTTCCGCGCTGCCGCACAGCGCGCGCGGGATCCTGCAAAGTCGCTCGTCGGGGACCACGGGCGCCGCCAAGACGATCCGCCGGACCCATGCCTCCTGGATCGCGAGTTTCCGGGTGAACGCCGGGGAACTCGGCCTCTCGCCGTCTGACACCTACGCTGTGCTGGGCGCGCCGCAGCATTCGCTGGCGCTCTATGCCATTGCCGAGGCGGCCTGGCTCGGCGCGGATCTGCTGTGCCTCTCCGACCTGCGGCCCGCCCGTCAGGCCGCGGCGCTGCGCGAGGCCGGGGCCTCCCTTCTCTATGCCACGCCGACGCAGCTGCGGCTGCTCTGCGAGGCTGGGGTGCCGCTGCCCTCGCTGCGGCACATCCTCTGTGGGGGCGGCCGGATGCCCGAGGGGCTGCGCGCGCGGCTGGCGACGCTTTGCCCGCAGGCCGAGGCGCGCGAATTCTACGGCGCCGCCGAGACCAGCTTTATCGGCTGGGGCGACGCCTCGACGCCCGTGGGAGCGGTGGGCCGGGCCTATCCCGGAGTCGAGATCCGCATTGATGCGCCCGAGGGCGAGTACGGCGAGATCTGGGTGCGCAGCCCTTATCTCTTTGAGGGTTACACCGAAGGCGCCAGCACCGACACCCGTTGGGATGAGGGCTTTCTCACCGTGGGCGAGATGGGGCGGCTGGATGCAGAAGGGCAGTTGACGGTGGCCGGGCGGCGCAGCCGGATGGTGACCATTGCCGACCAGAATGTCTTTCCCGAGGACATCGAGGCGCTGCTGCTCTGCGATCCCACCATTGGCCATTGTGCCGTGGTGCCGCGCCCGGACCCGCGGCGGGGGGTGCATCTGGTGGCGGTGATCTCGGGGCTTTGCGACGCGCAGAGCGGCGCGCGGCTGCTGGCGCGCTGCCGCGAAAGCTTTGGCGCGCTTGCCGCGCCGCGACGGGTGATCGGCATGGCGGATTTTCCTCTCACCGTCTCGGGCAAGCCGGACCTGCGAGAGATCGCGCGGCGGCTGGAGGAAGGGGAATGAGCGGCGCGCGGATCCTCTCTGCGCTGCGTTCGCCCGTTGCACCGCGCGGCGGGGCGCTGTCGCGGCTCGAAACGCACGAGTTGGCGGCTCCGGTGCTGCGCGCCGCGCTCGCAGCGGCGGGGCTGGCGGTCGAAGAGGTCGACGAGCTGGTTCTGGGCAATGCGCTTGGCGCGGGCGGCAATCCAGCGCGGCTGGTGGCGCTGGCGGCCGGTCTGCCAGAACGGGTGGCCGGGCTGACCCTTGACCGGCAGTGCTGCGGCGGGCTCGACGCGCTGGTGGTCGGCGCCGCGATGATCGCCGCTGGGCAGGCGGAGGTGGTGATCGCGGGCGGGGTGGAATCCTATTCGCGCCGTCCGCTGCGGCTGCGCACGGACCCCGACGGCGGCGCGCCCATGCCCTACGACCGCCCGCCGTTCACCCCTTGGTCGGAGCAGGACCCAGAAATGGACGTCGCCGCCGACGCGCTGGGGCAGGAAGGTGGCGTTTCGCGCGCCGCGCAGGATGACTGGGCCATCGGCAGCCATCGCAAGGCACTGGCGGCGGATCTCTCGGGCGAGATCGTACCGCTGGCGGGGCTGGCCCGCGATGCCTTCACGCGGGCGCTCTCGCCGCGGCTCGTGGCACGGGCGCCGGTGCTTTCGGGATCGGTCACCGCGGCCAATGCCGCCGTGGCGGCAGACGGGGCGGCGCTGTGCGTGATGGTCTCGGAGCGGGTGGCGGCGCGGCTCGGGCGTCAGGGCGTTCGCTACCGTGGCGGGCTGACGCTGGGCGGGCGGCCCGATCGGCCCGGCCTTGCGCCGGTCGCGGCGATCCGGGCTGTGCTCGAACAGGCGGGCCTGCGGGCGGAGGACCTCGGCGTTGCCGAGGTGATGGAGGCCTATGCCGTGCAGGCCATCGCCTGTGTCGAGGGGGCGGGACTTGGTCCCGACATCGTCAACCCCGGGGGCGGGGGACTGGCGCGCGGTCACCCGGTGGGGGCCTCGGGGGCGATCAACGCGGTGCGGCTGTTCCACGAGTTGCAGGCGCGAGGCGGCACCGGGCTTGCCACAATCGCAGCCGCGGGCGGGCTCGGGACGGCGGTGCTGCTCTCTAGCTGAAACCGCGCAGGGTGGCGAAGGCGTCGAGCGGGTCGCGGGCGGTCTCGACCTTATTCGCCGGAGCCTTGGGGTCGGCCCGTCCCAGCGCCATGCCGCAGACCACCAGCTCGTCATCGCCGAGCTCGAGATGGGTATGAGCGACATCGGCGTGATTGGCCAAGGCGCCGATGCCGCAGGTGGCGTAGCCCATGCCCTGCGCTGCGACCATCAGCGCCATCAGCGCCATACCGAGGTCCATAAAACAGCCTTTGCCCATGTCCGGGCGGATGGTCACGACAATGCCGACGGGGGCGCCGAAGAAGCCGTAGTTGCGGGTAAACTGGGCGCGTCGGCCTTCGAGGTCGCGCCGCTCGATCCCCAGCGCGGCGTAGAGCGCATAGCCCGCAGCGCGCTGCTTGGCCTTCAGCTCGGCTGGCATAGGCTGCGGGAAATAGGAGTATTGCGCGACCTGCGGTCGGCCCGCGTCGATGGCCCCGAGCAGCGCAGCACTCAGGTCGGCCAGTGGAGCGCCCGTCAAGGCATGGAACCGTCCGGGCTGCAGGTTGGCGCCGCTTGGTGCCGAACGTGCCGCGCGCAGAATCCGCTCGAGATCAGCGCGCGGCACGGGGTCTTTGAGGAAGGCGCGGGCGGAGCGGCGCGCGAACAGCAGCTGCTCCGCCGGCGACAGGCTCATAGCGAGATCACCCGCGCGACAGCACGCTCGCGGGGCGCGAGCGGGCCAGCGCCGAGGTGATGAGCCCCGCCAGAACCGCCTTGATCAGGTCGCCGGGGATGAAGGCGGTGACCAGCAGCGTTGCCTCGGGGATGGTCTTGCCAAGGGTGACGGACATGCCGATGACGCCAAAGACATAGAGCACGAGGATGCCGCCGATCACCGAGGCGACGGATCCCACCAACGCGAGGTTGCCGCGCCAGCGTTCGACGATGAAGCCGGTGACGAAGGCGGCAAAGGGCCAGCCGACGAGAAAGCCCACTGTCGGCGAGGCAAAGACGCCAAGACCGCCGCGGCCACCGGCCAGCAGAGGCAGACCGAGTGCCACCAGCGCGATGAACAGCAGACAGGCCAGCGCGCCGCGTTTCGCGCCCAGCACGGTGCCTGCCAGCATCACGCCCAGCGTCTGCGCGGTGATCGGCACGCCGAAGGCGAGGGTGAACTTCGGGATCAGCCCGAGCCCGGCGATGAGCGCGGCAAAAAGCGCGACATGGGTGAGATTGCGTTCCAAAGGCGGATCCTCCTATCCGGTCGTGTCGGGCGGCTCGACACCGCCCCGGGCGCGCAGCGCCTCGGCGACATGTTCTGCATCATCAATGGCCAGCGCCGCAAGGGGCATGACCACTTGCCATCCGGCGCGGCGCGAAGACCGGGCGCGCCACGCTTCGGTCAGCAGCCCGCCCTTGCGCGCGATAGAGGGGGTGAAACGGACCACCAGCGCGACAGAGAGTTCCAGCGCACGGGTCGAGAGCCCGAAGCGGCGGAAGGGGGTCAGCAGCCAAGCTGCGACGGCAACCATGTCGGTGAGCCGCGTGGTCATGGTGACAAAATTCGCGAGGCTCAGCGCGGCCAGCAGGCGCAGGGCGACGGCGAGCCCCTCGGCAAGCTGCCCGGTGACCAGATGCCAGACCGCAATCAGCCCGAGGAAGGGCAGCAGGATACGCAGGCTGCGCGCGGCCCCGGCGGCAAACTTTACGCCGCCAGAGAGGATCAGCGCCACCACTGCGACCAGCGCCAACGCCAGTTGCCACGGATCCTGCAGCGCAAACATCCCGACGGTGGCCAGCGACAGCGCCGCGAGTTTCAGACCCGCTGGCACATGATGCGCCCAGGTTTCAACCGGCGAGGTCAGAGAGATCATCGCGCCCTCCCCATTGCCGCATCTGCGCCTCGAACTGTCCGAGCACCTCGCCCGCCGCGCCGTCGGCGCGGATCGCGCCCTCGTCGATCCAGATCACCCGGTCGTAGTGGCGCACGCTCTCTGGGTCGTGGGTGATGTGCAGGATGCGCGCCTCGACCGCATCGACGTAGCGCATCAGCTGCATACGGGTGGGGATGTCGAGCCCGGAATAGGGTTCGTCGAGCACGATCAGCGCAGGCTGCATCGCCAGCACCGCCATCAGGCACACCAGCTGTTTCTGCCCCTGCGAAAGCCCGTGGGTCGGTGCGGACGCCCAATGCGTTTTGCCAAAATGGGCGAGGATGGTCTGCACCTCCGCCGCCGACTCGGCACGGGTCCGACCGAGTTGCACGAGACCGAAGGAAATCTCCTCCTCGACGGTGGGAAAGATGATCTGATGGTCGGGGTTCTGGAAAAGGATGCCGACCGAGCGCAGCGCGGCCTTGCGGTCGCGTGCCATGTCGCGACCGTCGATCTCGGCGCTGCCCACGTCGGGGGCTTGCAGACCGGCGATCACCCGCGCCAGCGTGGTCTTGCCAGAGCCATTGCGCCCGACGATGCCGATGCGCGGCTCCTGCGCAGTCAGAGAGATCTGCCGCAGCGCCTGCGCGCCGCCAAGCTTCACCGAGATGTTCCTGAGCTGCAGCACCCGCGCGTCCTTCTGCATTCTGCCGCCTGCGAGCAGGCGTTGGCACGGGGTACGACGCGCGGCGGTCCCGATGCAATCCCTTCGCGGGTGACGCGATCGGGCGCTCGCATCAACGCAGCGTTCAAGGCGGACGCGCCGCGCAGCGTGCGGCCCAACCCGGGTCTCAGGCCGCGCGCGGCCCGCCGCTGCCTTGGGTTCTGTTTCTCAAGCGTCTCACGGGCATCAAGACCGAAGACCTTCGTCAATTGCAGCCAGAGCGCACAAAAACCTGTGCAGATATGCACTTCACCTAACCAAACAGTGACTGCGGCTCTCTTAACTTCACAAATTCGCTCATATACGCCGCGTTTTAGGGAGGGCGACAAATAGGCGCAGTTTGCGCCTGAAGTAACCAAAGGACTTTATTGTGTTAGCAAGAATAGGCGGCGCCATTGCAGCGCTCCTCGGGCTGTCACTGCTTTACTACGGCGGCCGTCTCGCGCTCGCTGGCGGCAGCCCCTTCTATGTGCTCATGGCCCTCGGCCTGCTTGCCTCCGGTATCCAACTGCTCCGCGGACGCCAGAACGGGCTCTGGATTTATGCGCTCACACTCGCCGTTTCCTTCGTCTGGACGCTGTTCGAGGTCGGCTTTGACAAGTGGCAGTGGATCCCGCGGGGCGCTCTGATCGCCTTCCTCGGCGTGCTTCTCGCGCTTCCCTTTGTGGTGAACGGGCTGATCGACCGTCCCGCAAAGACCTGGCGGCCCTCGGCAAAGAGCGGCCCCTTCGTTCTGCGTGCGACGCTGGGTGTGATCATCGTTCTGGGCGTCATTTCCTGGTTCGTCGACCCCATCGTGATCAAGGGTGATCTTGAGCAGGTGGCAGAAGCGGCCGACCCCGATGTCGACCCCAGCGGTGTCGCTTACCCCGCCGAAGACTGGGTTGCCTATGGCGGCACCAACCTTGGCCAGCGCTATTCGGCCCTGTCGGACATCGACGCGTCGAACGTTTCGGGGCTCGAAGTTGCGTGGGAACACCACACCGGCGATCTGCGTGTCGCCGAAGAGGATTCCGGCGAGTACACCTTTGAAGTGACGCCGATCAAGGTGAACGGCCTTCTCTACCTCTGCACCCCGCACAACATCGTGCAGGCGCTGAAGCCGGAAACCGGCGAGCTGGTCTGGTCCTTTGACCCGCAGATGCAGCGCGATCCGCAGTATCAGCACCAAATGTGCCGGGGCGTGGGCTACAGTGACGTGACCGCGACGCAAGCGCCGACGGACAATGATCCGGACCGCTCTGCCGCCATCGAGGCCGCCGTTGCCGAATGCCCGCGTCGTATCGTGGCCACCTCGGTCGACAATCGTCTTTACGTGATGAACGCCGATACCGGCGCGCTGTGCGAAACCTTCGGTGAAGACGGCTTCGTCGACCTGACCGACAAGCAGCCGAACCTGCAGCGGACCGCACTGATGCAGACGGCCGCGCCGCTGGTTGCTGGCAACCTCGTCATTCTCGGCGGTTCGATCGCCGACAACTACTACAACGACAACCCCTCGGGCGTTGTGCGTGCCTATGACGTCCGCACCGGCGAACTGGTCTGGAAATTCGATTCCGGCAATCCCTACGGCGATAACGCGCCGCTGGCCGAAGGCGAGTTCTACGAGCCCAACTCGGCCGTCGCATGGGCGCAGTTCTCGGCCGATGAATCGCTGGGCCTTGTCTATGTCCCGTTCGGCAACATGTCGCCCGACCAGGTCGGCCTGCGCCGTGACGAAATCGACGAGATGATGAACGACAGCCTCGTCGCGCTGGACATCAAGACCGGCGAGATGAAGTGGCACTTCCAGACCACCCATCACGACCTGTGGGACCGCGACAACCCCTCGCAGCCGGTGCTGATGAACCTGCCGCATGACGGCGAGGACGTGCCCGCCCTGCTGCTGCCCACCAAGATCGGCAACATCTTCGTGCTGGATCGCCGGACTGGCGAGCCGATCATGCCGGTCACGGAAGTCCCGGTCTCGACCGAGACCAATATTCCGGGCGAGAAACTGTCGCCGACGCAGCCGGTTTCGGCGCTGAACTTCACCGCCGCGCCGCTGACCGAAGCCGACATGTGGGGCACCACCCCCTTCGACCAAATCCAGTGCCGTCTGGCCTATCGCGAGGCGCGCTACGACGGCAATCCCTGGACCCCGCCCGAAGTCGGCACCGCCGGTTCGCTGGTCTTCCCGGGGAATATCGGCGTGTTCAACTGGGGCTCGGTCGCGGTCGATCCGGTCAACCACTGGATGATTGCCACCCCGCAATGGATCAGCCACCACTACAAGCTGTTCGAGCGCAAGGGCGACGATCTGAACGCGTCGGTCTTCAACAGCGATGCGCCTGCGGGCGAAAGCAATCCGGGCAACGAGAACCTGGGCGGTCGCTATGCAGTGCAGATCAAAAAGCTGTTCTCGGCGCTTCAGGTGCCGTGCAACGCGCCGCCGTGGGGCAGCCGCGTGGGCGTCGATCTGACCGATGGCGAAACCGCTTGGAAATGGCGCAACGGTTCCGTCAAGGGGCAAGAGTTCCTCGGGGTCAAGTTCCCGTTCGCGCTCGAGATGGGCATGCTGGCCCATGGCGGTTCGCTGACCACCGCAGGCGGTCTGGCCTTCCTCGGCGCGACGCTCGACGACGCGATCCGTGCCTTCGACATGAAGACCGGCAAGACGCTGTGGAAAATGCCGCTGCCCGCCGGTGGTCAGGCCACGCCGATGACCTACCGCGGTGAGGATGGCGACCAGTACATCGTCATCGCAGCGGGTGGTCATGGCACGCTCGGCACCACGCTGGGCGACTCGGTCATCGCCTACAAGCTGCCGAACTGACCACAAGACTCCCTTGGGGCGCAGGCCCCGGGGGAGATCGCAAAATGAAAAAGGGCACGCTGCGGCGTGCCCTTTTTTCTGTTCGGGGGACCGCAGGCCCGGAACTAGCCGTCGCGCGCGACCCCTCGCAGCTCGTCCGACAATTCGGCCAGAGCGGTGTAAAAGCCCGGCGCGCGCCGCCGTTCCATGCCGATGCCGGGAAGGTCGGGGGTCACCTCGCGCAGGAGGCGCCCGGGCCGGGGTTTCATCAGCAGGATGCGATCCCCGAGCGCCAGCGCCTCGTCCACCGAATGGGTGACCAGCACAAAGGCCCGGCCTTCGAGGCCGGTCTGCCGCAGCAGTTCTTCCTGCATCTGCTCGCGCGCCAGCGGGTCGAGGTTCGCGAAGGGCTCGTCGAGCAGCAGCAGCGGCACGTCCATGGCCAGCGCCCGCGCCAGCGCCAGCCGCTGCTTTTGTCCCCCCGAAAGCGCGCCGGGCCAGTCCTCCAGCCGCGCTCCCAGTCCCAGCCGTTGCAGCAGATCGGCAGCACGCTCCCGGCGCTCGGCCTTGGGCCGCCCCGCCAACACCAGCTCGACGTTCTCGCGCACACGGCGCCACGGCAGCAGCCGGCTGTTCTGGAAGATCAGCGCCGCGCCGCGCCCGGCGACGGGGGGCCGCCCATCCTGCAACACCTGCCCCTCGCCGATGGGCAGAAGTCCGGCCATGATCCGCAGCAGGGTTGTCTTGCCGCAGCCCGAAGGCCCAAGGATCACAAGCCGTTCCCCGGCGCCGACCTCGAAGGTCAGATCCGTGAGAACCGGCCCATCCCCGTGGGCGTGGCCAAGGCCGCGTAGGCTGAGCAGCGGTGCGCTCATCGGCTGACCGGATCCGCCAGATCCGATACCCCCTCTTGCTCCAGCACGGCGTCCATCGGGCCGAAGGCCGTCCAATCCTCTAGTTCGACGCGGAACGGCAGATCCTCACCATCCTTGCGCTTGTAGGGCTGCCCAAGGCTGCGCATCGCGTAGAAGAGCTCATCGACCTGAAGGCCGCCGTTCACCGTCCAGCTGTCGTGATAAGTTTCCGCCAGCGCCTCGAGCGTTTCGCGGTCCACGTCGGGACGCGCCGCGGCCATGTCCTCGACCCATTTTTCGGGCGTCGCGGCATAGTCGCGCGCCGCCAGCGTCAGCGCCGTCAGCACCTTTTGCAGATCCTCGCCCCGCTCTGCCAACACAGCCTCGGGAACCACGTCGACCTTGCTGACAATGGGCACCTGCCGGAAGAACTCGCCAACATCGACCAGCGTGTCGAAGTCCTCATGGCCGGGCATGGACAGGAAGGTGCCGATCGACACCGTCGTCGCGTCGATCCGGCCCGCGCCAAGCGCCTGCGCCCGCACCGAAGGCGCGCCAAGCGGCACCACGTTGAGCGTGTCGAAGTTCACCCCGAGGTTCTCGATCACGATGCCCGACAGGTCGTAGTCGAGGCTGTGCATCCTGCCGACGCCATAGTCGGCACCCGAAAGCGTATCGACCGTCAGGCCCTTGCGCCCCACGATCATGAAGGGAATGGACTTGTCGGTGGAGTGCACCGCGACAAGGTCGTCACCGCCCTCGGCATGCAGCGCCAGCAGGCTTTCGACCGAGATATTGGCCATCTCACCACCGCCGGACCGCAGGGCAGCCACCGCCATCGGGGTTTGGGCCGCAGGGACGAGTTCGACGTCGACCCCCTGCGCGTCGAAGTATCCCGCGCTTTCAGCCAAGAACATCACCGAGTTGGGCACCAGCGGCGCCTCGGTCGAAGTGACGATGATGCGAAAAGGCTCCGCCAGCGCCGTCGTGGACAGAAGCGACAGGCCGACAGCGAGGAGGGCGGGCGGGAACTTGGTGAACATGGTGTCTTCCTGGGGTCAGATTGTCAGTGGGACCGGCGCCGCTCTGGAGGCGGCGTGAGCAGGCGCTCGATCCAAGTCAGGATGCCGGTCGCGCCGGCCCCAATGAGGGCGAAGGTGACGACGACGGCAAAGTAGCTGTCCATACGGTAGCTGTTGCCGAGCGACTGCAAGAGCGCGCCAAGGCCGGTCATCGCGGTATAAAGCTCGGAAATTACGGTGGCCACGAGGCCGGTAATCGCCGCAAGCCGCAGGCCTGCCATAAGCGAGGGCAGCGCGGCGGGCAATATGATGTGGCGCAGCCGGGTCAGCGCGCCCATGCCATAGCTGCGCGCCATCTCGATCAGTTCTGGATCGGTGCCGCGCACACCGGCCTCGGTGGCGATGAGCACGGGCATCAGCGCGGCGAGCAGCACAATAAGGACCTTGGCTTCGGCGCCGAGCCCCACCATCAGGATGATGAGCGGAATAAGCGCAACGACGGGCGTTGCCGCAAGACCATGGGTGAAGGGCGACAGCGTTCGGCCCAGTGTGCGACACAGCCCCAGCAGCAACCCAGCAGGAATACCGATCAGCGCAGCCGCGCCGAGGCCACAGAGATAGACGGAAAGCGTCTCCCACAAGGCGATTGGGAACTTCCGCCGGTCATCGGTGAGCATCAGGAACAGCGCGCGGAGCGTCAAATAGGGGCCAGCGAAATAGCCCTCGGGAATGACTCTTGCCAGTGCCGACCACAGCAGCAGAACAAGCGGCACCAGCAGCAGGCGCAGCCAGACGTGGCGCGGGATCTCTGCCAGCCATGCAAGGTCGCTGGCAGCCTGGCGTAGCTCGGTCTTCAAAGAAGAGATGATAGCCTCACAAGTCCTGAAACGTGGCGCGTGCAGCGATGGCCAAAAGGGTCTGTGCGCTGGTCTGCCGTTACCGCTCGCCTATAGTGGCATCGGGCCAATATCAATCCGCTCGCCCCTTGGCCGCAGGTCTGCTGAATGGATTGTGAACAGGGCCGGGCTATTGCCCCCGGTTGACCCGGGCGGGGCGGCTATGGCAGGCACGCGGCTTTCATTTTGCCCCCGGCGCGCGGGCGCCGGGCCCAGCCGAAGGAAGGACCCATGGCCCTCACCCTGCGCCACAACCGTGACCGCGATCTGGCTCCCTTGGCGGCAATGCTGCCCGACGCCGAGATACCCTTGCTCAACCCCAACGCCAAAGTGCCCTTCGATGAGATGGAATGGCATCGCAAGTGGCTTGGAGAGCGTGACGATGCTTCGTTCTACCTTCGCGATGATGCGGGTCGGGACGTTGGGTTCTTCGCCCTGCGCGTGGGTGTCGGCCCCGAGGTGCGGCATCTGACCTACGCCTATGTGGCCGAAGAGGCGCGCGGCGGGGCGGGTGCAGAGCTTACGGATCTGGTGGAGCAGGCGGCGCGGGACCTTGGTGCTTTGACCCTCACTCTGAAGGTCGAGGTCGACAATGGCCCGGCGCATAACGCCTATCTTTCGGCTGGCTACGAGGAACTCTCGCGGCGTCAGGGCATGGCGACCATGTGGCTGGATCTGGAGGAACGACTGGCCGCGTGAGCGCGGCGCTGGCGTAGCTTCTGACCGGAGCCTTCCGGGGGAAGGCTCCGAAGCTCATGATGCGCCCGTCAGCCCGGCAATTGCGCCGACAGAAAGCGGTTGAAGGACTCCCAGCTCGCGACATCGGCGCGCTCTTGATAGTTGTCCGAGCCGAATACCGTGAAGGCATGCGGCGCCCCCGAGAACACTTCGATCGTGTAGGTCGTGCCAGCGCCTTCTAGCTCGCCCGCGAGCGTGGCGACGTCCTCCATCTTGATGGAGCTGTCCGCGCCGCCATGCATCACGAGGACCGGCGGCTCATCACCCTGCCATGTCTGGCCCTCGGGTGTCGTCAGCCCGCCGTGGAAGGTGGCATAGCCGCTTGCGGTGCCCGCCATGTCGCTGCGTGCCATTTCGAGCGCCACCGCACCGCCGAAGCAATACCCCATGACCACCATCTGCGCGACATCCGAGCGCGACAGCGCTTCATCCACGCCCGCCTTGATCAAGCTGCGCATCCGCTCGCGGTCTTCATAGAGCGCACCCGTCGCCGCGCGGCGGTGATCGACCGTTTCGGTGGGTGTCTTGTCACCGAACATGTCCAGAGCGAAGGCGTTATAGCCCATCTCGGCCAGCATGTCGGCCCGCTCGCGTTCGTAATCAGTCATCCCGTCCCAATCGTGCATGATCAGGACGAGGCCTTTGGGCGACTCCGCCTCGGCCCAATAGCCGGTGAAGGCTTCGTCATTGACGGTGTAGGAAATGTCTTCGGCAAAAGCCGATGTGCTGACCAAAGTCGCGGTCGCAACGATCATCGAAGTGACAGAAGTGCGCATGAATACTCCCCTTGTGCGACCGGCCCTTCTATGAGGGCAGTGTCGGTGACGAATGAAAGAGAAGTAGCTCTGCGCGGGTGGGCGGCAACGCCCCTAGCACAGGGTGGTTTGGGGGGTGCGCTGCCGCTGGGCCTCAGCCTTTGGTCGCGGCGTGATACCAGTTGACGATCTCGCGGCGCGCCTCGGGATCCATCTGGATCGCGTTGGGCGGCGGCATCGCGTGGCTGGCACCGGCCTGCAGGAACACCAGCTTGGCGTGGCGGGCCACATCCGACTCCGTCTCCAGCACGACACCCTTGGGCGGATGGTTCAGACCGTCCCACGAAGGCTCGCGCGCGTGGCACATCGAGCAATTGCCGACGACCGCGTAATAGGCATCCTCAAAGCCATCAGCCCCGGCGAATTTCTCTTCATAGGGGGTGAGGGGCCGCGCTGCGGCCTCCTCGTAGCTGTCCATCATCGGGGCCGTGGACAGCCATGCGATGGCGATGAAGAGCAGCGCGGTGGCAACCCATGTCCAGTAAGGCGCCCCCTTGCGGGCGTGCATCGAGTTGAAGAAATGGCGGATCGTCACACCCATCAGGAAGACAAGGCTGGCGATGATCCACGCATTGTCGGTAGCGAAGGCCAGCGGGTAGTGGTTCGACAGCATCAAAAAGACGACAGGCAGCGTCAGATAGTTGTTATGGGTCGAGCGGAGCTTGGCGATCTTGCCGTATTTGGGATCGGGGGTGCGGCCGTTCTTGAGGTCATCCACCACGATGCGCTGGTTCGGCATGATGATGAAGAACACATTGGCGGTCATGATGGTGGCGGTGAAGGCCCCAAGGTGCAGCAGCGCGGCGCGGCCAGTGAACACATGGTTGTAGCCCCATGACATCACCACCAGCATCACGAAGAGCAGCACCATCAGCAGCGTCGGCGTCTCGCCCAGCTTCGATTTGCACAGCCGGTCGTAGATCAGCCATCCGATGGTCAGCGACAGCGCCGAGATCACGATGCCTTGGAACAGTGAGATGTCCGCTTTGGTGGGGTCGATCAGGAAAAGCTCGCCGCCTGCCCAGTAGACGATCATCAGAAGGCCCGCGCCTGAAAGCCACGTGGCATAGCTTTCCCATTTGAACCACGTCAGGTGGTCGGGCATCTGCTCGGGGGCCACGAGGTATTTCTGGATGTGGTAGAAACCGCCGCCGTGGACCTGCCATTCCTCGCCATGGGCGCCGACGGGCAGATGCGGCACCTTGCGCAGACCGAGGTCGAGCGCGATGAAATAGAACGACGAGCCGATCCACGCGATCGCGGTGATCACGTGCAGCCAGCGCACGGCAAAGCCTAGCCAGTCCCAGATGATGGCGAGATCATACATCCCGGTGTCTCCCTCTTATGGTTATGCCGCACCCTAGTTCGGCGTCGATTATTCTGCTATCTCCGGGTTCTACCAAGCAGTTTCAAGAAATTCCGAAAAATGTCCTACCTCGACAATATCCGGACCTTCGTGCGTGTCTATGAGTTGGGCAGCATGTCCGCCGCCGGTCGCGACCTGCGCATCTCGCCGGCGGTCACCTCGGCGCGAATCTCGCAGCTCGAGGACCATCTGAACGTGCGGCTGTTCCAGCGCACCACCCGCAATCTCACCGCCACAGAGCAGGGCCGCGCCTTCTATACCGGCGCGCGAGAGGTTCTGGAGGCGCTCGAGAGCGCCGAGGCGCAGGTGGCGCAGCTCACCGAAAATCCCAAGGGCTCGCTCTTCGTCGCGGCGCCGCTGGGGGTGGGGCGGCGGCTGATCGCTGCGCAGGTGCCGGGGTTCCTGCGCGAATATCCCGAGGTGCAGATCCGCCTGCGCCTGTCGGACCGCAAGGTTGATCTCACCACCGAAGGGCTTGATCTGGCGTTCTTCCTTGGCCAGCCCGAAGACAGCACCCTGCGTATGCGCAAGATCGCCGACGTCGCGCGCGTGCTCTGCGCCGCGCCCAGCTACGTCGCGCGGCGTGGCAACCCGGCCTCGGGCGAGGCGCTGATCGCAGAAAAGCACGAATGCCTCAACCTGCGCTTCCCCGGCGCGACGGAGTTTCAATGGCCGCTGCGCACGCCCGAGGGCACGAAGCGTTTTGCCGTCTCGGGGCGCTATGAGTCCGATGATGGCGACGTGCTGACCGATTGGGCTCTGGCGGGCGAGGGGATTGCGCTGAAGCCCGTCTTCGAGGTGGCCGAGTATCTGCGCAGCGGACGGCTTGTGCCGGTGGCCGAGGCCACCCCGCCCGAGCCGATCCAGATGGCCTGTCTGTTCACACACCGCCGCGGGCAGGACCCGAAGACGCGGCTCTTCATGGACTATGTGACCGACCGCATCGGCGCAGCGATCCGTCAGGCCGAGCAACGCGCGGCGGAAAGCGGGCGCTAGGGGTGTGCCCGCGCGCCCGCAAGGCGGTTGAGGCAGCTTCAAACGGAATTTGAAAATCATCCGGTATTTTCCGGATTACACGTGTGGGATGACCCGGAGGCAACACCGAAGGAGCCCGTCCCCCATGACGCTGTTGAGCCCGCTGCCCGCGACCCGCTATCCCCGCGACCTGACCGGCTATGGAGAGACCCCGCCTGATGCCCGCTGGCCGAACGGCGCCAAGATCGCGGTGCAGATCGTGGTCAACTACGAGGAGGGCGGCGAGAACAACGTCCTGCACGGTGATGCGGCGTCCGAGGCGTTCCTTTCAGAGATTGTCGGTGCCGCGCAATGGGCCGGCCAGCGCCACTGGAACATGGAGTCGATCTATGAATACGGCGCCCGCGCCGGGTTCTGGCGGCTGCACCGGCTGCTGAAGGATATCCCCGTCACCGTCTATGGCGTCGCCACCGCGCTCGCCCGCGCGCCCGAGCAGGTTGCCGCGATGAAGCGCGCCGGTTGGGAGATCGCCTCGCATGGGCTCAAGTGGGTCGAGCACAAGGATATGCCCGAGGAAGAGGAGCGCGCGCAGATCCGTGAGGCGATCCGCCTGCACACACTGGTGACCGGCGCGCCGCCGCGCGGCTGGTACACCGGGCGCTGCTCTATGAACACGGTCCGGCTCGCCGCCGAAGAGGGCGATTTCGCCTATATCGCCGACAGCTACGCCGATGATCTGCCCTATTGGAGCCGGGTCGCGGGCAAGGATCAGTTGATCGTGCCCTATACGCTCGATGCCAATGACATGCGGTTTGCCTCGCCGCAGGGGTTCAACTCTGGCGACCAATTCGAAAGCTACCTGCGCGACAGTTTCGACACGCTCTATGAGGAAGGGCAGGAGGGCGCGCCGAAGATGCTGTCGATCGGGCTGCACTGCCGTCTGGTTGGTCGCCCGGGCCGCGTCGCCGCGCTGAAGCGGGTGCTGGCGTATATGGCCTCGCACGACGGGGTCTGGTTCGCCACGCGCGAGCAGATCGCCGATCATTGGGCGGCGCAGCATCCTGCGAAGGCGGGCCCGCGTCCCTCCGAGATGGACCGGGCCAGCTTCACCGAGGCTTTCGGCGGTGTCTTCGAGCACAGCCCGTGGATCGCCGAGGGCGCCCATGCGCTGCAGCTCGGCCCGACGCATGACAGCGCGCTGGGGGTGCATTCGGTGCTGGCGCGGGTGTTCCGCGACGCCCCTGACGAGAAGCGGCTGGCGGTGCTGACCGCGCACCCCGACCTTGCGGGAAAATTGGCGCAGGCGAAGCGCCTGACGGCGGAGTCGACCTCGGAGCAGGCGGGTGCGGGGCTTGACGCGCTCACCGACGACGAGCGCGCCGCTTTCACCGAGCTCAATGAGACCTACACCGCGAAATTCGGCTTTCCCTTCATCATCGCGGTGCGCGACAACGACAAGGCGTCGATCATGCAGGCCTTCCGCCGCCGTATCGAGAACGACCGCGCCACCGAGTTCGCCGAGGCCTGCCGACAGGTCGAACGGATCGCCGAACTGCGGCTGCTCGACAAGTTCGGCGCATGAGCCGGATCGACGCCGCCCCGCTGACCGCCGCAGCCTTTGCCCCGTTCGGCGAGGTGCTGGAGGCGGATGGCACGCCCGACAAGATCATCAATCAGGGGCTTTGTGGGCGGTTCCACGATCGCGCCACGCTCGACATCACCGACGGCCGCGCCGGGATCAGCCTGTTCAAGGCCGAGCCCCGCCAGTTGCCGCTGCGGCTCGAGATGGTCGAGCGGCATCCGCAGGGCAGTCAGGCCTTCGTGCCGATGAGCTTTGATCCTTTCCTCGTGGTGGTCGCGCCGGACGCAGGCGGCCGCCCCGGCGCGCCCCGCGCCTTCCTGACCCGCTCCGGTCAGGGGATCAATTTCCACCGCGGCACGTGGCACGGGGTGCTGACCCCGCTGCACGCGCCGGGACTTTTCGCCGTGATCGACCGGATCGGCGAGGGCCCCAACCTCGAGGAGCACTGGTTCGACGAACCCTACCTCATTCACGCCACCGCGTGAGGATGTCGGCAGCAAGACCGGCCCCGCGCCCCAACAGGGATCTGACTAAGACATGACCGACCACAGTCTCGGAACACCGGAGCAATTGCGCGATCCGGATTTCACCCCCGTGCTGCACAAGGCGATCCCGCTCGGGATTCAGCATGTGCTGGCGATGTTTGTCTCGAACGTGACGCCTGCGATCATCGTCGCCGGTGCCGCTGGCTTCGGCTTTGGCTCGAACAGCCCGGACTTCCCCGAACTGCTCTATCTCATCCAGATGTCGATGCTGTTCGCCGGGGTGGCGACGCTGCTGCAGACGATAACCCTCGGCCCCGTGGGCGCGGCGCTGCCCATCGTGCAGGGCACATCCTTTGCCTTCATCCCGATCATGATCCCGCTGGTTGCGGGCAAGGGCGTGGATGGGCTGGCTGCCATGTTCGGCGGCATCCTCGTGGGCGGCGTATTCCACGCGCTGCTTGGCACGGTGATCGGGCGCATCCGCTTTGCCCTGCCGCCGCTGGTGACCGGCCTTGTGGTGACGATGATCGGCCTCGCGCTGGTCAAGGTGGGCATCGAATATGCCGCGGGCGGTGTGCCCGCCAAGGCGAGCGGCGCCGCAAGCTACGGCTCTTGGGCCTCTTGGTCGGCGGCGCTGGTGGTGCTGGCGGTGACGCTGGGGCTGAAGTTCTTTGCCCGTGGCATGCTGAGCATCTCGGCAGTGCTGATCGGCATTCTGGTGGGCTATGTCTATGCGCTCTTCACCGGCATGCTGACCTTGGAGGCCATCACCGGCTCGTGGCAGAACGCCGCCGCCTTCGCGCTGCCGGAACCGTTCCGCTATGGCCTCGAGTTCTCCATCGCCTCGGTGATCGGCTTTTGCCTGATGGCTTTCGTCTCGGCGGTTGAAACCGTCGGTGACGTCTCGGGGATCACCAAGGGCGGCGCGGGCCGCGAGGCGACCGACCGCGAGATCTCTGGCGCCACCTATGCCGACGGCATCGGCTCGGCCATCGCGGGCATCTTCGGCGGCTTTCCCAACACCTCGTTCAGCCAGAACGTCGGGCTGATCGCCATGACCGGCGTGATGAGCCGCCATGTGGTGACCATCGGCGCGATCTTCCTGATCGTCTGCGGGCTGGTGCCGAAGGTTGGCGGGGTGATCCGCACCGTGCCGATCGAGGTGCTGGGCGGCGGCGTGATCGTGATGTTCGGCATGGTCGTGGCCTCGGGCATCTCGATGCTGTCCGACGTCGATTGGACGCGGCGCAACATGGTGATTTTCGCCGTGGCTCTGTCGATCGGTCTGGGGCTGCAGCTGGAGGTGCTGAACGTCGCGCCGGGCGCGCCCAATGCGCTGCAGCACCTGCCCGACACGCTGCGCATTCTGGGGGCTTCGGGGATCCTGCCCGCCGCGCTGATCGCCATCGTGCTCAACCTCGTGCTGCCGGAGGAACTGGCCGAGGAATCCACCGAAGAGGTCTCGGGCGGCCTCGCCGGCCATCGCGGAGAGGAGCCGCGCGGCGAGAGGGTCTGACCCGATCGACCCTCGGTGGAAGCTGCGGCGCGTCCCTTCGGGGGCGCGCCGTTTGTATTGGGGGTTGCGTGGGTGGCTGGTTCGGCACTTCCGGCGGATGGTCTGCGCGCAAGTGGCCCGGAGCCAAGGCCGAAGGCCGCCGGGCGAGCGCTTGCCCGTCCCGGCGGGCTGGCGCTTTTTCATCCTCTTGCGGGGATTGAGGTCATCCGGATGTGATGGGGATAAAGCGGCGACTTCCCAAGTCAGAGCGCCACCCCACGGGCAGGCGCTCGCCCGGCTTTCGTGGCGCTTTAGGGTCAAAAAGAAAGGGCGGAGGCAAAGCCCCCGCCCTTGGCGTCTCCAACTGAACGCTGTCGTCAGAAATCGACCTCAATCGCGATGCCCTTCTCGACCGCCAAATCGACCACCGCCGCGGCGACCGCGAGGTCCTGCAGGCCCACGCCGGTGCCGTCGAAGAGGGTGATCTCCTCGGCCGAAGCGCGCCCCGGATGCGCGCCATTGATCACCGCGCCAAGCTGGGTGATGGCGCTCTCGTCGATCAGCCCCTGCGCCACCGCGTGCTGCGCCTCGCCAATCGAGACCGACTGCGCCACCTCGTCGGTGAACACCGTGGCCTTGGCCAGCAGCGCCGGAGAGACCTCCTGCTTGCCCTTGGTGTCGGTGCCCATGCAGGCGATGTGGCAGCCGGGCGAGACATGCTCGGCCATGAGGATCGCGTCGAACGACGAGGTGATCGAGATGATCACATCGGCCTCGCGCATCCCCGGCAAATCCACCGCCTCGAAGGGCACGCCCGCCTCGGCGGCCACCTTCTCGAGGTTGGGCAGCATCTCGGGGTGCAGGTTCCAGCCGATGACCTTGTCGAACTCGCGCTGCTCGAGCGCGGCGCGCAGTTGGAAGGTCGCCTGATGGCCCGCGCCGACCATGCCGATCACCCGTGCGTCTTCGCGCGCGAGGTGCCGGATCGACACCGAAGAGGCCGCGGCGGTGCGCAGCGCGGTCAGAAGATTGCCGCCGACCATCGCCTTGGCCTTGCCGGTGTTTGGGTCGAAAAGAAACACCGTGGATTGGTGGTTGATGATTCCGCGCGTCGCGAGGTTGTTGGGCCAGTAGCCTCCGGCCTTCAGCCCCAGCGTCAGGCCCGAGCGATCAAAGCCGCCCTTGAAGCCGTAGAGCGCGTCTTCGTGGCCGATGGCCTCGCGCACGACGGGGAAGTTGTAGGCGTCACCAGCGGCCATTGCGGCAAACACTTTCTCGACCGCGGCAAAGGCGGCGTCGCGGGTCATCAGGCTGGCGATCTCGCGTTCGGGAACGATGAGCATGAAGCTCTCCTTTCAAAGAAAAGCGCCCGCGCGCCGGAACAAGAGAGCGCGCGGGCGAGGCGCGCCCGGAGGTCGGTCCGGGCACGGGGCAAAATAATGTGATGCTTGATCAGTAGGCTTTGCCGCGGGCCGAGACCGGCCAGAGCGTCTCGACCTTGCCGCCGCGCACGCCGACGTACCAATCGTGCACATTGGCGGTGGGATCGCAGTGGCCCGGCACGAGCCTCAGCTTGTCGCCCACCTTCAGCACGCCGCTCGGGTCGGCGATCACGCCATGCTCGTCCGAGCATTTGGTGTAGTCCACGTCGGTCCGGCCAAAGATCACCGGCAGGCCACTGTCCACCGACTGCGCCTTGAGGCCCGCGTCACAGACCGCGATCTCGGGCTTGGCGTGGCTCATCACCTGCGTGAGGATGAAGAAGGCGTTTTCCCACTCGCCGTTGTCGATGCGGTTGCCGTCCTTGTCGCGGATGCGGCCATAGTCCGCATCCATGAAGGCGTAAGACCCGCACTGCAGCTCGTTGTAGACGCCCGAGTTGCTCTCGAAATAGTAGCTGCCGGTGCCGCCGCCCGAGACCAGTTCGGGCTTCAGGCCCGCCGCCTCCAGCGCCGCCACGGCCTCTTTGACCTGTGCGATGGCCACGGCCAGTTTCTCGCGCCGCGCCTCATAGCTGTCGAGATGCTGCATCGCGCCTTGGTACGCCTGAATGCCGGTGAACTTGAGCCCTTCGGTGGCGTCGATGGCCTGCGCGATCTCCACCACCGCCTTGGCAGTGGTCACGCCGCAACGGCCCGCGCCGCAGTCGATCTCGACAAAGCATTCGAGCGTGGTGCCGTGGCGCTGCGCGGCGTCCGACAGCTCGGCGACATTGGCGAGGTCATCGACGCAGACGATGATCTTTGCGCCCAGCTTCGGCAGTTGCGCCAGCCGGTCAATCTTGCGCGGATCGCGCACTTGGTTCGAGACCAGCACGTCCTTGATGCCGCCGCGCACGAAGACCTCGGCCTCCGACACCTTCTGGCAGCACACGCCGACCGCGCCGCCAAGCCGCATCTGCAGCTTCGCCACGTCCACCGATTTGTGCATCTTGCCGTGCACGCGGTGGCGCATGTTGTGGGCGCGGGCGTAGTCGCCCATTTTGCGGATATTGCGCTCGAGCGCGTCCAGGTCGAGCACGAGGCAGGGCGTCTGGATGTCTGCCTCGTCCATACCGGGCAGCGCCGGCACGTCGTAGCCCACCTCGAGTTGGTCGAAAGTCACGGGTGCGTTCATGGCTCAGGCTCCTTTTGTCCACGGCAGGCGGTCAAGATCGACATTGCCGCCGGTGATGATGAGACCGACGCGCTTGCCAGCGAAACGGTCGCGGTTCTTGAGGAGGGTGGCAAGCGGCACGGCGCTGCTGGGCTCCATCACGATTTTCATGCGCTTCCAGATCAGTTTCATCGCGTCGATGATTTCGTCTTCCGAGGCGGTGAGAATGTCGGTCACATGGTTCGAGACGAAATGCCACGTCAGATCCTTGAGCGGCACCTTCAGCCCGTCGGCGACGGTCTCGGGGGCGTCATCGGGGATGATGTGACCGGCCTTGAAGCTGCGGTAGGCGTCGTCGGCCTGCTCGGGCTCGGCGGCGATGACCTGCACCTCGGGGGCCAGTGTGGAGAGCGTCAGGCAGGTGCCCGAGATCATCCCGCCGCCGCCGATCGGGGCGAGCACCATGTCGAGACCATCGGTCTGTTCCATGAATTCGCGCGAGCAGGTGCCTTGCCCCGCGATGACGCGCGGATCGTTGTAGGGGTGGATGAAATCTCCGCCCGTGGCCGCCTGCACCTCGGCGAACACCGCCTCGCGCGACGAGGTGGACGGCTCGCATTCGGTGATGATCCCGCCGTAGCCGCGCACCGCGTCCTTCTTGGCCTGCGGCGCGCTGCGCGGCATGACCACATTGCACGGGATACCGCGCCGCCCGGCGGCGTAGCTCAGCGACAGCGCATGGTTGCCCGAGCTGTGGGTGCAGACGCCCTTGGCTGCCTCGGCCTCGGTCAGGCCAAAGACCGCGTTGGACGCGCCGCGCACCTTGAAGGCCCCGGCCTTCTGGAAGTTCTCACACTTAAAGAACAGCTGCGCGCCGGTGAGCTCGTTCAGGAACGAAGAGGTCAGCACCGGGGTGCGATGGATGTGCGGTGCGATGCGATCATGCGCCGCCAGCATGTCGTCATAGGTGGGGATGTTCAGCGCGATATCCTTCATCACGCGGCCTCCTGACTGGCGGTGCGGGCGGTGGCGGTGCTGGCGCGGTAAACCTCCTGCGCCGCCGCGACACCCGAGCCCAGAGTGATCTTCAGCCCCAGATCCTTCATGCACATCTCGGCCGTGGCAAGACCCGACAGCGCCATGACGGCGGTCAGGCTGCCCAGATGCCCGATGCGGAACACTTTCCCGGCAACCTCGCCAAGCCCCGTGCCGAAGGCGACGCCATAGGTCTGCGCGGCGTGGCTAACGATATCGGTGGCGTTGAACCCTTCCGGCGTGCGGATCGCGCTGACCGTGTCCGAATAGAGATCGGGCGAGGCGGCGCAAAGGTCCAGCCCCCATGCGCCGACGGCAGCGCGCACGCCTTCGGCGATGCGCTGGTGACGGGCAAAGACGTTTTCCAGCCCCTCGTCCAGCAGCATGCGGCAGGCCTCGTTGAGCCCGTTCAGCAGGCCGACGGCGGGCGTGTAGGGGTAGGCATCATTGGCATAGCCCTTGGCCATGTCATGCACGTCGAAGAACGTGCGCGGCAGTTTTGCGGTTTGCGTCGCCGCCATGGCCTTCTCGCTGAAGCCGGTGATGGCAAGGCCCGGAGGCAGCATGAAGCCCTTCTGCGAGCCGGTGACGGCGACATCGACGCCCCAATCGTCAAACCGGAAATCCATCGAGGCGATCGAGCTGACGCCATCGACAAACAGCAGCGCCGGGTGATCCGCGTCGTCGAGCGCGCGGCGCACCGCGGCGATGTCCGAGCGCACGCCGGTGGCGGTCTCGTTATGAGTGGCGAGCACGGCCTTGATGCGGCGGCTTTTGTCGGCGGCGAGGATCTCGGCGTAGCGGTCTGCGGGCAGGCCCTCGCCCCACGGGGTCTCCACCACTTCGACGGTCAGCCCGTGGCGCTGGCACATGTCGATCCAGCGGTGGCTGAACATGCCATTGCGCGCCGCCAGCACGGTATCGCCCGGGGAGAGCGTGTTGGTCAGCGCCGTCTCCCAGCCGCCGGTGCCGGTCGAGGGAAAGATGAACACCTCGGCGCTGGCGCTCTTCAGCACGCGGCGGACGCCCTCGCGCGCGGGGTGCAGGATCTGCCCAAACAGCGGCGAGCGATGGTCGATCGTCGGCATGTCGCAGGCCTTGCGCAGGCTCTCGGGGATGTTGGTCGGGCCGGGAATGAAAACGGGGTTCTGAAAGCTCATGGCCACCTCCTTTGGTCGCTGAAAGCCACCGTAGCCGGGCTATCCGCGTGAGGAAATTTTTTTGAAATCGTTTTTCAAAAACGTAATGATCAAGAATATCAAACGTTGTCAGATGGTTGATTTTTTCATATGGTGAATTCGGCTTTCAAGTATAATGAAAGAGATTTGATGGATTCTCCGAAAGATGCCGAAACCAGCCCCCGCCGCGCCCGTGGCCGGCCGCGCGGTTGGGAGGACAACAGCGCGCAGAACACCATCAAATCGCTCGACCGGGCGATGGAGGTGCTGGACTACCTGAGCGCGCATCCCGGCCTGACCCTCTCGGAACTGGCGGGCGACCTGCGGCAGTCCCCGGCCACGGTTTACCGCATCCTCGTCACGCTCGAGGGGCGGCGGCTGGTCGAGTTCGATCCTGCCGAGCAGCTTTGGCACATCGGCCCGCAGGCCTTCGTCATCGGCGCGCGCTTCCTGCGCCGCACCAGCCTTGTGGAGCGGGCCCGACCGATCCTGCGCGCACTGATGGAGGAGACCGGGGAAACCGCCAACCTCGGCATCGTGCGCGAGGCCTCGGTGCTGTTTGTCAGTCAGGTCGAAACGCATGAGAGCATCCGCGCCTTCTTTCCGCCGGGCACGCTGTCGCCTTTGCATGCCTCGGGCATCGGCAAGGCGCTGCTGGCCGAGATGGCTGGGGAGCGTTTGGAAAAGCTGCTGGCGCGTAAGATGGAGCGGTTCACCGCGCATACGCTGGCCGAGCCCGAGGCGCTGCGCGCCGATCTCGCGGCGATCCGGGCGCGGGGCTATTCCATTGATGCCGAAGAAAAGAACCTCGGGATGCGCTGCATCGCGGCGGCGGTCTTCGATGCCTCGGGCGAGGCGGTGGCGGGGATTTCCGTGTCCGGCCCGACGATCCGCATGCGCGAGGACATGACGGATGAAACGAGCCGCGCGGTGATGCGCGCGGCTCGGGAATTGACGTCGGCGATTGGCGGGGTCACTCCGCCGGAGCGCTGACCTTCTTTGCCGCCGGCATGGGCTGGGCGGCGCCAGAGGGGCGCAGCGCCATATGCCGGTTCACGTCCTTGTAGAGCAGGTAACGGAACCGGCCCGGCCCGCCCGCGTAGCAGGCCTGCGGGCAGAAGGCACGCAGCCACATGTAGTCGCCGGCCTCGACCTCGACCCAGTCCTGATTGAGCCGGTAGACCGCCTTGCCTTCCAGTACGTAGAGCCCGTGCTCCATCACATGGGTCTCGGCAAAGGGGATGACCGCGCCGGGCTCGAAGGTCACCACGGTGACATGCATGTCGTGACGCAGGTCGGTCGGGTCGACGAAACGGGTGGTCGCCCATTTGCCATCGGTGCCGGGCATCGGCGTGGGCGCGATGTCCTGCTCGTTGGCGATGATCACCTCGGGGTGGGGCAGGCCGGGCACGGCCTCATAGGCTTTGCGGATCCAGTGGAAGCGAAGGGTGTCATCACCCTTGTTGCGCAAGGTCCAGAGCGTGGCGGGCGGCAGGAAGGCATAGCCGCCTTCGCGCAGCACATGGCTTTCACCCTCGACGGTGAGCGTGGCCTCGCCCTCCACGACGAAGAGCACGCCCTCGGCGCCCGCGTCGGTCTCGGGGTGGTCCGAGCCGCCGCCCGGCTGCACTTCCATGATGTACTGCGAGAAGGTCTCCGCAAAGCCGCTGAGCGGGCGGGACAGAACCCAGAGGCGGGTTTCTTCCCAGAACGGCAGGAAGCTGGTGACGATGTCGCGCATCGTGCCCTTGGGGATCACCGCGTAGGCATCGGTGAACACCGCGCGGTCGGTCAGCAGTTGGCTCTGCGGCGGGTGGCCGCCGGTGGGGGCGTAGTAGTTGGGGGTCATTTCTGGTTCCGGTCGGAGAGGCATTGCGCCGAGTATGAGCGGCGGCTGCGCCGGGGGCGACAGGGCGCGAGACGAAAGGTCTTTCTTGGAAAACAAGAAAATCGCGCCCGGTTTTTCGGCAATGCAGGAAGGAAAAGCCGCACGACCGGCCCACCAGCGGCGGGCCGGCCTCGCGCGTCAGGCGGGTTGCAACGCCGGTTGCTGCGCCGCGCGTGCGCCGATCTTCTGCGGGGTGCCCGCCACATAGGTCTCGGTCACCGCACGATCGTCGCCCAGCATTTGCAGCACAAAAAGCTCTTCGCTCAGCGTCCCGGCCCGCTGCATCCGCAGCGCCATCGGCTCGGTCGCCGCGCTGTCGAGCACCACGATATCCGCCTCGGTCCCCGGCTCCAGCGTGCCGATCTTGTCCTGCAGCCCCAGCGCCACGGCATTGCCGCGGGTGATCCAGTGGAAGGCGCGCAGCGGGTGCAGCTTCTGCCCCTGCAACTGCAGCACCTTGTAGGCCTCATTCAGCGTTTGCAGCATCGAGTAGCTGGTGCCCGCGCCGACGTCCGTCGCGATGGCGTTTGTGATCCCGCGCCCGCGCAGCCCGGCATCGTCAAAAAGCCCGCTGCCAAGGAAAAGGTTCGACGTCGGGCAGAACACCGGCTTCGCGCCGGTTTCGGCCAGCAGGTCAATCTCGCGCGGCTCGAGGTGGATCGAATGGCCCAGCAGCGCTTTGGGGCCAAGCAGGCCATAGCGCTCGTAAACGCCAAGGTAGTCGGGCGCCTCGGGATAAAGGCTCAGCGTATAGGCGATCTCGTCGCGGTTTTCCGACAGATGGGTCTGCACATAGCACTCGGGATGCTCGGCGGTGAGCGCGCCCGCCATCTCCATCTGCTCGGGGCTGGAAGTGATGGCAAAGCGCGGCGTGATGGCATAGCTGGCGCGGCCCTTGCCATGCCAGCGGGAGATCAGCCGCTTTGTGGCGTCATAGCCCGACTGCGGCGTGTCGCGCAGCGCCTCGGGCGCGTTCCGGTCCATCATCACCTTGCCGGTGATCATCCGCATGTCGCGGCGCGCGGCGGCGCTGAAGAACGCCTCGGCAGAGGTCTCATGCACCGACGCATAGGCAACGGCGCTGGTGGTGCCATGGGCGCAAAGCTGGGTCATGAACCAGTCGGCCATGGCTTCGGCATGGGCGGGATCGGCGAAACGGGTCTCTTCGGGGAAGGTGTAGCTGTTCAGCCAGTCGAGCAGTTGCGCGCCCCAGGAGGCGATGACCTGCACCTGCGGGAAATGGATGTGGGTGTCGATGAAACCGGGCATCAGCAGATGCGGGCGGTGGTCCACCACCGGCACGCTTGGCGCTTGCCGGGCCAGCTGATCATAGCTGCCGGTGCCGCGAATGATCCCGCCCGCGATCAGGATCGCCCCGTCCTCGATATAGCGATAGGCGGCATGGTCCTCGGGGCCCTGCGGTTCGGCAGTGAAACTGAGGATGCGTCCGCGCAGGAGCACTTGGTCGGTCTTCATGGGGATACCTTTCGGGAACGGGCGGGGAGGGAAAGAGCGGCGCGGGCCGGGATGAGCCCGCGCCGCCAGAGAGTGTGTCGCGGTTATTCGGCGGGCGCGGCGGGCGGTTCTTCGACCACCAGATGTTCGTTGTGCGCAGCGCCCTCGCGGTGGAACAGCGGGTAGATATAGAGGAAGGCGGCGGCGATCAGGTAACCGGCCGAGACCGGGCCGAGCGCGGGCCAATGCAGGCTGGCACCGTGGATGATCCCCACCAGCGACATCAGCGCGGCCGCGAGCGCGAAGCCCCCAGCGTTGCGGAACCGCCCGTCAATCACGCTGGCGACGATCGCCCCCCAGATAAGCCCGGTCAGGATCGCGCCTTGGCTCAGCGAGAGATGCCCGGCGAAATGCGCGCCCTGTTGCAGCAGCGCGGCGGTCAGCGCCTCGTCGCCAAGCTGCGGCAGGCCCTCGACGCCGGTCGCCTGCAGCGCGCCCATCAGCGCCCCCCATTTGATCATCAGGAAGGACGACACATGCGGCATCATCGCGATGGTGACGGCAGCCATATGCGCGGGCTTCACGCAATGGGCGGTGTTGGTGATCAGGCTCAGCGCCACGAAGACCAGAACCGGCGCGGCGGCGGCCTCGGGGATCAGGTTGTTGAGAAAGGCCAGCAGGCCAAGGAAGGCGGCGAGCGGGATCACCGTGCCGACGCCGATGATATAGCCCGCATGCGCGCCCATACGCTTGTAGGCCGGGTGGCCGATGTAGGCGGTGGTGGGGAAGGGCGAGCCGAAGACCGCGCCGATCATCGTGCCAAGCCCGTCGGTGATCTGACAGACGCCGACCGGGTAGTGATCCCCGGCGCTTTCGGCGCTCTCGACGTTGTTCATCGTCTCGATGAAGTTGTAGATCTGCACCGGCACCAGCACGAGGAAGAGCTCGGGGTTGGCAAAGAGGTGCTGAATGCCCGCGATAAGATCGCCCACATAGGGCAGCGGCGGATAAAAGCCGGTGCCCTCGAGGCTGATCCGTGCCTCGCCGATGCTGAAGGCCACGGCGGTGCCGACGATCAGCGCCAGCAGGCCCGCAGGAATGTTGAACGGCAGGCGGAAGCGCCCGACAAGCCCCCAGAGGATGATGATCAACGAGGCAAAACCGATGTAGGGCTGCTCGAAGATCGTCGCCAGCGGCACGGTGCCGATGAACACCAGCGCGATGCCGCAGAGCGTGCCAAGCATGCCGGCGCGCGGGGTGACCCGCTTCAGCCAAGGCCCCACGATGGCCCCGAGCGCAGCGACAATGCCGCCGATGAAACCCGCGCCGATGCCCACCTGCCACGCCAGCGTCGGATCGTTGGTGGCCCAGTAGATCGGGCCGATGACCCCGAAGAGATAGACGAACATCACCGGCGTCGAGATGCCGTAGGGCAGGGCCGTGACATCGCGCCCGTGGCGCGCGGCGGCGCGTTTGGCCAGGACCACATAGGCCGCGACGCCCGACAGGATCGCCACCGCCGCGCCGGGCAGGATGCGGCCATAGACGATCTCGGACGGCATGCCAAAGACGAACTGGCAGACACCCGCCAGCACCATCAGGTTGATCAAATTGTCGGTGAACAGCGCCCAGAAGGCGCTGAAATCGCTGCGTGAGAACAGCTTGTAGGTGTAACTCCCTTCCCGCATGTGGGATCTCCTCGGGTTGCTTGCGATTGTCCCGCGCCGCCCGCTCCTCTTCGGGCGGGCGCGGGGGTTACTCGGCGGCGAAGGCCACGGGCTGCGCCGCGCCCTGCTGGCGGGTGAGGGCGGTCAGCACCTCGGCCACGACAAAGGCGGCGATCACCTCGGGGCGTTTGTCGCGGCTGCCCTGCGCGCCGATCGGGCAGGTGAGCGCGTGGGTCTCCAGCCCGTCGCACTGATCCCGCGCGAAGCGGCGGAACTTCTCGCGCTTGGTGGCGGAACCGATCAGCCCGACGTAGCGCGCATCATCCCGCTGCAGCGCGGCTGAGGCACAGAGAAAGTCGTGCGCATGGTCATGTGTCAGCACGACGTAGGCGCTGCCGGGCGGAGCCATGGCGATCTCAAGCTCGGGCAGGGGGGTGAGACGGGTCTCGACCCGCGCGGCGCTCAGCGCCAGTTCCTCGGCACGGCTGTCGATCAGAACGCAGCGCACCGGCAGGTGCTGCAGCAGATCCGCCAGCGCCCGGCCCACGTGGCCCGCACCGTGGATTTGCACCATGGGCAGCGCGGCGGCCTCCTCTGCCGCCCGCGCTAGCGCCGCGTGCCGGTCCTTTGCGCTCATGCGGCTCAGCGCGACCTCGACCCGCCCGCCGCAGCATTGCCCGATCTCGGGACCGAGCGGCACATCCAGCGTCTCGGCCAGATCGCCGCGCGCCAGCAGCGCCCGCGCCGCGGCGATGGCCCGGTGTTCAAGCTGGCCGCCGCCGATGGTGCCATGGCGGGAGGTCTCGCTGACATACATCTCGCACCCTGCCTCACGCGGCGAGGAGCCGCGCACCCGGCTCAGCCGCACCCGCGCGAGCGGGCGGGGCGCGCTCAGGAAGGCGTCGAGCGTGCTCATGACCGCCCCGCCAGCCGTTCGACCGCCAGCAGCACGCGTTCGGGCGTCGCGGGCGCGTCGAGGCGCGGGCATTCGCGGTAGTCCGCGACGCTGGCGACGGCCATCGACAGCGCCTCAAAGACCGAGATGCCCAGCATGAAGGGCGGCTCGCCCACGGCCTTGCTGCGCTTGATGGTGCGCTCGCGGTTTTGCGACCATTCGGCGAGGTTCACGTTGAACACGCGCGGCCGGTCCGAGGCGAGCGGGATCTTGTAGGTCGAAGGCGCATGGGTGCGCAGCGCGCCCTTGTCGTCCCACCACAGCTCTTCGGTGGTCAGCCAGCCCATGCCCTGCACGAAGGCCCCTTCGACCTGCCCGCGGTCGAGCACCGGGTTCAGTGAGCGTCCGACGTCATGCAGGATATCGGTGCGCTCGACGCGGTACTCGCCGGTCAGCGTGTCGATGGTGACCTCCGAGCAGGACGCGCCATAGGCGAAGTAGTAGAAGGGCCGCCCCTTGCCCGCCGCGCGGTCCCAATGGATGTCGGGCGTCTTGTAGAACCCCGCCGCCGAAAGATGCACGCGCGCCATATAGGCGGCCTTGATCACCTGGTCCCATGGCAGGAGTTGCGCGCCCACCTGCAGATGGCCCGGCACAAAGCGCACCTCTTCGGGGCGCACGCCCCAATGTCCGGCGGCAAAGTCGACCAGCCGTGCCTTGATCTGATCGGCAGCATCGAGCGCCGCCATGCCGTTGAGATCCGAGCCCGACGACGCGGCGGTGGCCGAGGTGTTGGGCACCTTCTCGGTGGTGGTGCGGGTGATCTTGATGCGCTCGAAATCCACTTGGAAGGCGTCGGCCACCACCTGCGCGACTTTGGTGTTGAGCCCCTGACCCATCTCGGTGCCGCCGTGGTTGAGGTGGATCGAGCCGTCCGAATAGACGTGGATCAGCGCGCCCGCCTGATTGTAGTGGGTCGCGGTGAAGGAGATGCCGAACTTCACCGGGGTCAGCGCGATCCCCTTGCGCAGCACGCCGCCCTGCGCGTTGAACGCGAGGATGTCACGGCGGCGCTGCTGGTAGTCGCAGCTCTCTTCCAGTTCCGAGACCACGCGGCCGATGATGTTGTCGGCCACTTCCTGATGGTAGGGCGTCAGGTTCCGCCCATCATGCGCGTCGCCGTAGAAGTTGGCCTTGCGGACCTCCAACGGGTCCTTGCCGAGCGCATAGGCGATCTCTTCGATCATCCGCTCGGCGGCGACCACGCCCTGCGGCCCGCCGAAGCCGCGGAAGGCGGTGTTCGAGACGGTGTTGGTCTTCATCGGGCGGCTCTGCAGCCGGACGTGCGGGTAGAAATAAGCGTTGTCGGCGTGAAAGAGCGCGCGGTCGGTGACCGGACCCGACAGATCCGAGGACCAGCCGCAGCGCGCGGCAAAACTGCCGTCCACTGCGCGGATGCGGCCCGCGCCGTCGAACGCCACGTCGTAGTCGATGACGAAGTCGTGCCGCTTGCCGGTGGCGGTCATGTCCTGATCGCGGTCGGGGCGGATCTTCACCGGGCGGTTCAGGCGCTTGGCGGCCATCGCCGCGACCACGGCGAAAAGGTTCATCTGGCTTTCCTTGCCGCCAAAGCCGCCGCCCATGCGCCGTACGTTGACCACCACGGCGTTCGAAGGCACGCCCAAGACATGCGCCACCATGTGCTGCGCCTCGCTCGGGTGCTGGGTCGAGCAATGCACGATGACGTCTTCATCCTCGCCCGGCAGGGCAAAGGCGATCTGCCCTTCGAGGTACATATGGTCCTGTCCGCCCACCGCGAGCCGCCCCTGCAGCCGGTGCGGCGCCGTGGCCATCGCGGTCTCGACCTCGCCTCGTTCGAGCTTCAGCGGGTCGGTGATATGCGGATAGCCCGCCTCCTGCGCCTCGATCGGACCCAGCGCATGCGGCAGCACCTCGGCCTCGACCTTGGCAAGCGCGGCGGCCCGGCGGGCGGCATCGCGGGTTTCGGCGATCACCGCAAAGAGCGGCTGGCCGTGAAACTCGATCTTCTCGGTGGGGAAGACCGGCTCATCGCCGCGCCCGGTGGGGCTGATGTCATTGTGACCGGGGATGTCGGCGGCGGTGAGCACATCGACCACGCCCGGCGCGGCGCGCACGGCGGAAAGGTCGAGCCCCTTCAGCGTGGCATGGGCCACCGAAGAGACCCCAAGATAGGCGTGCAGCGTGCCGATGGGTTCGGCGATATCGTCGGTGTATTCGGCGAGGCCGCGCACATGCTTGATCGCGCTGTCGTGCTGGCGATCCTCGTGGACCGCGCCGCGGATGTTGGGCTGATGTTTCATGTCTTTCCTCCCTCAGGCGCTCAGACGGACGGGCTGGCCATCCTGTTCGAGAAAGAACCGCCGCAGCAGGTTCTGGGCGACGCGCATCCGGTAGTCGGCCGAGGCGCGCCAGTCGCTGAGCGGGGCGAAATCTTCGGCCATGGCGCGGGCGGCAGCGGCAAAGCTGGCCTCGCTCCACGGCTGGCCCCGCAGCGCGGCCTCGGCCTTTCCGGCGCGTTTCGGGGTGGCCGCCATGCCGCCAAGCGCGATGCGGGCGCTCTGGATCACACCGCCCTCGACGGTGACGCTGATCCCGGCGGCGACGGCAGAGATGTCTTCGTCCCGGCGCTTGGAGATTTTATACGCCGCGCAGCGCGTGGCGGGCGATGGCAGCGGCACGCGGATGCTTTCGACGAACTCACCGGGGCGGCGGTCCTGCTTGCCGTAGTCGATAAAGAACGCTTCGAGCGGCAGAGTCCGGCGGGTTCGGCCATGGCGCAGCGTGACCTCGGCTCCAAGCGCGATCAGCACCGGGGGCGTGTCGCCGATGGGAGAGCCATTGGCGATATTGCCGCCGACCGTGCCCATGTTGCGCACCTGCCAGCCCGCGATACGGTCCCAGTATTCCTGAAGATGCGGCAGATGCTCGGCGATCAGCGGCTGCACTTCGGAATAGCTGACGCCTGCGCCAAGGGTGATCGCGCCGTCGGTGACCTCCACCGCTTTCAACGCGTCGAGATGGGCGATGAAGATCGCGGGCGAGATCGGGCGCAGGAACTTGGTGACCCAGAGGCCCACATCGGTCGACCCGGCAATCACCGTCGCCTGCGGATGCGCGGCATAGGCGTCGGCGAAATCATCCAGATCGGCGGGCAGGATCGCGCGGTCGCCATCGGGGCCGGTCTCAACCCGGCGTCCATCCTTGAGGGCCAGCAGGTCCGCCGCAACGCGCCCGCGCTCTTGCATCAGATGATCCGCCTCAGGCGTTCCGTATTCGCTCACCGCCACGGCGGCGCGGATGATCGGCGCGTAGCCGGTGCAGCGACAGAGGTTGCCCTGCAGTGCCGTCTCCACCTGCGCCTCGCTCGGTTGCGGGGTCTGCATCCAGAGCGCATAGAGCGACATGACGATGCCCGGCGTGCAAAAGCCGCATTGCGCGCCGTGATGCTCGACCATCGCCCGCTGCACCGGGTGCAGCGCGCCGTCCGGGCCCGAGAGGTGCTCGACCGTCACCACGTGGCAACCATCGAGCGAGGCGACGAAGCGGATGCAGGCGTTGACCGCCTCATACCGCAACGCGCCCTCATGCAGACGCCCGACCAGCACGGTGCAGGCCCCGCAGTCGCCCTCGGCGCAGCCTTCCTTGGTGCCGGTGAGGCGACGATCAAGCCGCAGGAAATCGAGCAGGGTCTGCGTCGCCGGAACCTGAGGCAGGCTCACGGTCCTTCCGTTGAGCAGAAAACGGATCTCGCTCCGGTGCGTCATGCATCCCTCCGTGGCTGAGCATGTGGCTGGGTTTACGGAGGGGGACGCTAGCAGCGCACACTCTCTCTGAATACGCGTGGTTTCGCCAAGGACTTTATACGGATTGTTGATAATAATCTGTCGCCCGCCGTAGTATGCCGGGGGCACGGAGGTCAGCCATGCAATATATCGAAAGCCTGCGGGTCTTTGTCCGGGTGGTCGAACTGGGCAGCATCACCTCGGGCGGGCGCGACCTGCGGTTGACGCCCGCGGTGGCCAGCAAGCGGATCAAGGAGCTTGAGAGCCGCCTTGGCGTGCGCCTGTTCAACCGCACCACACGCTCCATCAGCCCGACAGAAGTGGGGCGGGTGTTCTACGATCAGGCCAAGACGGTGCTGGCCTCGGTCGACGAGGCCGAAGCGGTGGTGGCCAATTTCTCGGAAACCCCGCGCGGGGCGGTGCGCGTGACCGCGCCGCTTGGCATCGGACGCCGGATCATCGCGCCGCTGGTGCCCGCCTTCACCGAGAAATACCCCGAGGTGCAGGTGCAGATGCGCCTGTCGGACCGGCAGGTCGACCTGATGGCAGAGCGGCTGGATGTGGCGTTTTTCCTAGGGGTGGCGAAGGATTCCAACTTCAAGCTGCGACAGATCTACGATTGCCCGCGCGTGCTTTGCGCAGCGCCTGCCTACCTCGAAAAGCGCGGCATGCCCGAAACGCCCGAGGACCTTCTAGGCGGGCGGCACAACTGCCTGTTGCTGCGCTACCCGCGCTCGCCCGAATACTTCTGGCAACTGAAGACCGAGACCGGGCTGCGCCGTCTTGAGGTCGCTGGCCGCTTCGATGCCGACGACGGCGATGTGCTGACCGCCTGGGCGCTGGAGGGGCATGGGATCGCCAATCGACCACGGCTCGAGGTGGCGCGCCACCTGGACAGCGGCGCGCTGGTCGAAGTGCTGCCCGCGACGCCGCCGCTGCCGTCGACCTTTGGCTGCCTCTTCCTGCACAGAAAGTTGCAGGACCCCAAAATCCGCCTCTTCGTCGACTTCATGGCCGAAGCTGCCCGCGAGCGGATCGCGGGGCTCGACAGCTGACCGCGCGCCAAAACTTGAAAATTTCTGCGCTTTGTCAGGCGGTTTCTTGCAGATCAATACCTGATTAAAATACACGGTATTGTAAGTTGACCAAACTTGTAGTGATTGGTAGCGCGAAGGAACGGCGCCTGCGGCGCCTCCCTGCATTGCAACGCCGGAGCATCGAGCATGACGACCCCCGAGCAAATTTGGCCCGAGAAACTGGCGCAAACCTACGTCGAAAAGGGCTATTGGCAGGGCGAAACCTTCGGCCAGATGCTCGACCGGCTGGCGCAGGCGTATCCCGATCGCATGGCCGTGATCGCTGGTGAGGCCCGTTGGAGCTATGCCGAACTGGCGCGCCGCGCCCAGATCGCTGCGGAGGGCTTTGCCGAGCTGGGACTGGAGCCGGGCGAGCGGGTGCTGCTGCAGATGCCGAACCGGGCCGAGTTCCTCGCCGCGGCCTTTGGCCTCTTCTATGCGGGGCTGATCCCGGTCTACGCGCTGCCCGCGCACCGCGAAACCGAGGTGCTGCATCTTGCCGCCAAATCCGGCGCGCGCGCCTATGTGGTCGCTGACCGGCATGACGGGTTCGACTATCTGCCGCTCGCCCGCCGCGTTCTGGCCGAGGTCGACGGCGTCGAGCATGTGATCGTTGCAGGCGATCCGGGCGAGTTCACCGCGTTTGACGCGCTGGGCGGGGAGGGGCTGAGCGCCCCGGTGCCGCGCGATCCGCAAGCGGTGGCCTTTCTGCAGATCTCCGGCGGCTCCACCGGCCTGCCGAAGCTGATCCCGCGCACCCATGACGATTATCTCTACAGCGTCCGCGCCTCGGCCGAGATCTGCGGGCTGAGCGAGCGCAGCGTCTATCTCTGCGCGCTGCCCGCGGCGCATAACTTCCCGATGAGTTCGCCCGGCTATCTAGGCGTGCTGCATGTGGGCGGCACCGTGGTCATGAGCCCGAATCCGCAGCCCGACGTCGCCTTCCGGCTGATTGCCGAACATGGCGTGACGATCACCGGCCTTGTGCCGCCGCTGGCGCTGCTGTGGATGCAGGCCGCGCCGCGCAGCAACCACGATTTGTCGAGCCTTGAGGTGCTGGGCGTCGGCGGCGCGAAATTCATCCCCGAGGCGGCGGCGAAAGTGCGCCCGGTGCTGGGCTGCACGCTGCAGCAGGTCTTTGGCATGGCCGAGGGGCTGGTGAATTACACCCGGCTCGACGATCCCGAAGAGATCATCATCAACACCCAAGGCCGCCCGATCAGCCCCGATGACGAGGTGCTGGTGCTCGACGACGACGGCAAGCCGGTGCCCGAGGGCGAGCCCGGCAATCTCTACACCCGCGGGCCCTACACGATCCGCGGCTACCACGCCGAGCCTTCGGCCAACGCCCGCAGCTTCACCCCCGACGGCTTTTATCGCACCGGCGATGTGGTGCGGCGTCTGCCCGGCGGATATCTCGAGGTGCGGGGCCGCGCTGGCGATCACATCAACCGCGCGGGCGAGAAGATCTCTGCCGAAGAGGTCGAAGATCACCTGATCGCCCATGAGGGCGTCTTTGACGCCGCCGTGGTGTCGCTGCCCGACAAGTTCCTTGGCGAGAAGACCTGCGCTTTCGTGGTGCGCGCGGAAGCGGGGAACGTGCAGTCCAAAGACCTCAAGGCCTTTGTCCGCGGTCGCGGCATCGCCGAGTTCAAGGTGCCCGACCAGATCGTCTTTGTGCCCGAGTTCCAGACCACCGCCGTGGGCAAGGTCAGCCGCAAGGCGCTGCGCGCGGCGCTGAAAGACAACTACCTGAACAAAGGAGACGCCGCATGAGCCTCAGCAAGGACAAGATGCGCGCCGATATCGCCGAAGCGCTGGAGATCGCCCCCGAAGAGATCACCGATGAGGCCAACCTCTTCGATCTGGGGCTCGATTCCATGCGACTGATGTCGCTGGTGATGACATGGCAGGACGAGGGCGAAGAGGGCGATCTTTCGGAGATTTGGGAGCATCAGACCTTCGGCGCATGGTGGGGCGTGGTCGCCGCGCAGCGCGCGGGGGCCTGATATGGGGGCCGCGGCGCAGGCCTTCCCGCTGACCGAGGCGCAGGAGGGGCTTTGGTACGCGCAGGCGCTCGACCGCGCGAACCCGATCTTCAACTGCGGGCAGTATATCGAACTTTGCGGCCCGCTCGATGTCGCCCGATTTACCCGCGCTTTTGATGCCGCTGTCGCGCAGACACCGGCGCTGCGTCTGCGCTTCGGCATGGTGGAGGGCGCGCCCCGGCAATGGCTGGCCGAGCAGGGGCCGCGGCTCGAAGTGGTCGATCTTTCGGCGCAGGGCGATCCGGCCGGTGAGGCGATGGCGCGGATGCAGGCCGACAGTGGCCGCGCCATCGATCTCGCTGCCGATCAGGCCGGGCATTTCGCGCTCTACCTGCTTGGGCCGGACCGGGCCTTCTGGTACGAGCGGATTCACCATCTGGCCACCGACGGTTTTGGCATTGTGCTGCTGACCAACCGGGTGGGCGAGGTCTATTCCGCCGAGACGCTGGGCAAGCCCGCGCCCTCCGCCTTTCCGGGGCTGGAGCCGGTGCTCGAGGATGCGGACGCCTATCGTGCCTCGGACCGGCGCGCCGAGGATGGGGCCTTCTGGCGCGGCGAGATGCGCGGGCTGGAAACCGTCGCTGGGCCCGCCGAGGGCCGCGCCGTGACCTCCACCCGTTTCGACCGCGCGCGGCTCGATCTGCCGCCCGAGGTCTGCACCGCGCTGAAGGCGCGCGCCAAATCCGCTGGCGTTGGCTGGCCCGATGCGCTGACCGTGCTGAGCGCGGCCTATTTCTCGCGCGTTTCGGGCAGCGGCGAGCGGGTCTTTGGCCTGCCGTTCATGGCCCGCATGGGCTCCAAGGCCGCCCGCGTGCCCTGCATGTGGATGAACGTGCTGCCCTACCGCTGCGCGCCGGACGAGGATGCGCCGCTTGAGGGCCTTCTGAAGGCAGAGGCACAGCGCCTTGCCGCGCTGCGCAAGCATGGCCGCTACCGCTCGGAACAGCTGCGCCGCGACCTGCGCCGCACCGCCATCGACGCGCGGCTCTACGGGCCGATGATCAACGTGCAGCCCTTCGACATGCCGCCGCGCTTTGCAGGACTCAAAGCACATCTGCACATCCTCGGCGCGGGAGCGGTTGATGACATCACCGCCACCTTCCGCGGCGACGCGACCACCTCGCTGTCGCTGGAGATCGACAGCAATCCGGCGCTCTACACCGCTGAAGACGCCCGCGCGCATCTGCACCGGCTGGCGGCGTTCCTCACCGCCGCGCTTGCGGCGGAAACGCTCGCCGAGGTGCCGACGCTGACCGCGTCCGAGCAGCACTGGGCGGTGCATCAGGTCAACGCCACGGACCATCCGCTGCCCGAGACCACGCTGACCGCGCTCATCACCGCGCAGATGGCAGCGACGCCGGAGGCGCCCGCCGTGGTCTTCGAGGACCGGACGCTTAGCTATGCCGAGCTGGACCGCCGGTCCGCCGCACTGGCCGCCGCGCTGCGCGCGCGCGGCGCGGGACCGGGCAAGGTGGTGGGTGTGGCGCTGCCGCGCTCGGAGCATCTGGCGGTGGCGCTGGTGGCGATCCTGCGCGCCGGGGCCGCCTATGTGCCGCTCGACCCCGAGAACCCGGCGCCGCGCCTTGCCGCGCTGATTGAGCGCACGGGCGCGGTGGCGCTGCTGGCGGAACGTGGTCTCGACGCGGGCGGCATGGCGCCCTTCGCGCCCGAAGACTGGCCCGCGACCGGCGCAACGCCCGAGCCCGGCATCACCCCGGATGATCTGGCCTATATTCTCTTCACCTCCGGCTCCACCGGCGAGCCCAAGGGGGTGATGATCGAGCACCGCGCCATCGTGAACCGGCTGTTGTGGATGCGCGATCACTATGGCTTTGGGCTCAGCGACCGGATTTTGCAGAAGACCCCCACCACCTTTGATGTGTCGGTCTGGGAGCTGTTCCTGCCCTTCCTCTGCGGCGCGACGCAGGTCTTTGCCGCGCCCGGAGCGCATCGCGACCCGTCGGCCATCGCCCGGCTGGTGCGCCGCGAGGCGATCACCACGATGCATTTCGTGCCCTCGATGCTCTCGGCCTTCCTCGAAGCCCCGGCCTCCGAAGGTCTGGCGCTGACCCGCGTGTTCTGCTCGGGCGAGGCGCTGACCGCCGAGCATCGCGAGCGCTTCCATGCACGGATCAGCGCCCAGCTTCACAACCTCTACGGCCCGACCGAGGCGGCGGTGGATGTCACCTATTGGGACGCCGCGCCGGAGGATCGCAGCGCGCCGCTGCCGATCGGCTTTCCGGTCTGGAACACCCGCGTTCAGGTGCTGGACGGGCGCATGCGCCCGGTGCCACCGGGCGTGCATGGGCAGCTTTACTTGGGTGGCGTGCAACTGGCGCGCGGCTATCTGGCGCGGCCCGACCTGACCGAAGAGCGGTTCATCCCCGATCCCTTCCGCCCCGGCGAGCGGCTCTATGCCACCGGCGATGTGGCCTACCTGCGCCCCGATGGCGCGGTGGTCTACGCCGGGCGCGCCGATCATCAGGTGAAAATCCGCGGCATGCGGATCGAGCCAGGAGAGATCGAGGCGGCGATCAAGCAAACCGGCCTCGTGCGCGACGCCGTGGTGCTGGCCCGCAGCGATGGCGGTGCCGAGCCGCGGCTGGTGGCCTATGTGCTCGCCGCGCCCGGTTTCGACAGCGCGCCGCTGCTCGCCGAGCTGGCCACCGCGCTGCCCGCGCATATGGTGCCCTCTGCGGTTGTCACGCTGGACAGCTGGCCGATGACCACCTCGGGCAAGCTCGACCGCAAGGCGCTGCCCGCGCCGCTGCTGGAGATGCCGCAGGGCGCGCCGCCGGTCGGTCCGGTCGAAGAGCGCCTCGCCGCGCTCTACCGCGAAGTGCTGCATCTGCCCGACACGCCGAGCCGCGAGGCGGATTTCTTTGACCTTGGCGGCGACAGCCTGACCGCGCTGACGCTGAGTTTCCGCATCGAGGCCACCTTCGGGCAGGATCCGGGGCTGGGGCAGATCTTCGAGACGCCGGGGCTGGCGCAGCTGGCCCGCGCGCTAGAGATGGCCGACACCGCCCGCGCCGGTCTGGCGCCGCTGCTGCCGCTGGCGGGCGGCGAGGGCGCGCCGCTCTTCATCCTGCATCCGGCAGGAGGGCTTGGCTGGGGCTACCGGCGGCTGGCACGGGCGCTGACCGAGCCCCGTCCGGTCTACGCGCTGCAATCGCCGCTGCTGACCGGTGAGCCGCTGCCGGGCAGCCTGCGCAGCCTTGCCGCCGATTATGCCGAGCGGATCGCGGCGCAGGCCCCTCACGGGATGATCCACCTCGCCGGTTGGTCGGTGGGCGGCATCCTCGCGCAGGAAGTGGCGGTGGAGCTTTCGGCACGCGGACGCGCGGTCGGGCTGGTGGCGATGCTCGACTCCTATCCGGCGGAATGTTGGCAGGCAGAGCCCGAACTCACCGACGCCGAGGCGCTGCGTGCGCTCTTGGCCATCGCCGGGCATGACCCCGACAGCCACCCGGAGCTCGACAGCCGGGCGGCGGTGGTGGGCTTCCTCAAGCAGGGCGGCACGCCGCTCGGCAGTCTGCCCGATGGCGTGCTCGACGCGGTGGTGCAACTGGTCACCGGCACCAACAGGCTGATCCGGGGTCACGAGCAGCGCCACTATGGCGGGCGCGTGCTGCATGTGCGTGCCGCGCGTGATCATGCCGGGCGCGATCTGCACGCGGGTCTGTGGCAGCCGCATGTCGCGGCGGTCGATACGCTCGACCTGCCGCTGCTGCACCCCGAGATGGTCTCGCAGGTGGCGGCAGAGCGGCTCGGACCGGAGTTTTCGGCCCGTATGGCCGAGGCCGAGGAGGCCGCATGTGTCCCGGATGCGCGCCGCGCCTGAGCTCAGGCGCGGGCGGCCAGCGCCAGCGTGCCCGGCAGCGAAGCGGGCAGCGAAGCGATATGCACAGCGCCGGGAAAGACCTGCGCGCTGATCTCCAGCCCGGCGGGGGTGCCGCGCAGCCGCTCGATCATCCGCAGGGTCGGCGGCGGCGGCCCGTCGGGCTGCGCACCAGCGCTGCCGGTGCGTTTCTCGCGGTCGCCGACGCCGAAATGCAGCGCCCGCGCAGGGCCATCGGTGATCTCGCGCGTGTCGATCAGCCGGGTCACCAAAGCCTCGTCCCACCAGACCGAGGGGCTGATCGCGGCGTAGCGGGCAAAGGCGCCGGGCACGCTCAGCGCGGTATACAGCGTGAAGAGCCCGCCGAAGCTGTGCCCCCAGAGCGTGCGGCGCGCTGCGTCCACGGGCAGGCCCTGCTCGATCTCTGTGCGGATGCCGCCGGTCAGCCGGTCAAGGAACCGCTCGCCGCCGCCCGCCATGCGCTCGGTGTGATGCGGGTCGGGCCTCGGCCTGGCGCCCGGCGTCTCGGGCGGCGAATAGTCAAAGATGCGATGGGCGCGGGCGAATTGCTTGTCGGTGTCATAGCCGATGCCGACGACGATCAGCCCCGGAACCGCTTCGAGCAGTGCGGGCGTCAGGAAATCGAAGGCTGCATTGCCATCAAGCATATAGAGGATCGGCCAGCCGCCCGCGGGCGCCGGGGCCTTGGGCAGCGCGAGAAAGACGCGCGTCGCCGGAGCCTCTTCGGCCTCGGGGCCGCAGGTCTCGCGCGGCAGCACCCGGCTGCTCAGCACATGGGAAGAGACCGGAGTCGCAAGGATTTGCAGCGTGGCTGCCTGTCCGCGATGCGGCGGCAGGGAGGGCTGAGGGGCAGGGTCGCGCATGACATTCCGCTCGCGGGCTTATTAGTTGACAATACCACTCAAGTAATTTCCCTTGGCGCCGGCTGCAATGGCCGATCGCGCTGAAGAAAGGACCCCCATGACACTGAGTCTCAGGCATCCTCGCATTTTTCGGGGGGGATGGCTCCCAGCTCTGTTTCTGGCTCTCGTGCCACTGCTGACGCTTCTGGCACTGCCGGCGCAGGCCGAGATCCGGGTGACGGATATCGCCGGGCGCGAGGTGGTTCTGGATGCGCCCGCGAAGCGCATCGTGCTGGGCGAGGGGCGGCATCTTGCGGTGCTGGGGATGCTGCACGACGATCCGGTGTCGCTGCTCGCCGGCTGGCGGCAGGACAAGGGGCTCGACCCGGCCACCTATGACGCCTATCTCGCCAAGTTTCCGGCGCTGAAGGATGTGGCGCCGGTGGGGGCGGGCAACCGGCTGCTCTCGGTCGAGAGGACCATCGCGTTGATGCCCGATCTGGTGCTGCTGAGCGTGATGGATGCGGCCGCGCCGCAGATGGAGATGCCGCTGCGCCAGCTTCAGGCGGCTGGTATCCCCGTGGCCTTTGTCGATTTCTTCACCGCGCCGCTCGAGAACACGCTGCCCAGCCTGCGGCTCATCGGCACGCTGACCGGGGCCGAGGCGCGGGCCGAGGAGTTCGCCGCCTTCTACGAGGAGCATCTGGGCGCGATCCGCGCAAAGCTGAAGGCCGCCCAGCCCGAGCCGCCGCGCGTCTTCATCCATGTGCACGCCGCGCCGACCAATTGCTGCGCCACCGTCGGGCCGGGCGTGTTTGACGAATTCGTCGAGGCGGCGGGCGGCTACAACATCGGCCGCGACAGCGTGCCGGGGGTGATGGGCAACGTCGGGCTCGAGAACCTTCTGGCGGCTGATCCGGACGTCTATCTCGCCACGGGCGGTGCCCATATGCAGGCGCGCGGCGGGCTGGTGCTGGGCGCGGGCATCGACGAAGCCACCGCGCAGGCAAGCTTTGCGCAGCTGCTCGCAGCACCCGGCTTTGCCGATCTGCGCGCGGTCTCCGAAGGGCACGCCATCGGCATCTGGCATCTGTTCAACGATTTCCCGGCGCATATCGCGCTCATCGAGGCGCTGGCCAAACGCTTCCACCCAGAGCTTTTCGCCGATCTCGATCCCAAGGCCACCATGGCCGAATTCGAAGCGCGGTTCTCGCCCGTCGATATGACCGGAAGCTATTGGATCGAAAGCGAATGACCGCGATCGAGACCATTCTGGCCGAGCAGTCCCGGCGCAGCCAGCGGCGGGTGCTGCTGGTGGTGCTGCTGGGGCTGGGGGCGCTGGCCTCGGTGCTGCTCGATCTGGTGTCGGGCCCCTCTGGCCTGCCGCTCGATCAGGTGCTGCGCGCGCTGACCGGGCTGGGCGAGGTGCCCAAGGCGGCGGAGGTGATCGTCTGGCAGGTGCGCCTGCCGGTGGCGGTCATGGCGCTGTTGGTGGGCGCCGCGCTGTCGCTCTCGGGGGCCGAGATGCAGACCGTGCTCGACAACCCGCTGGCCGAGCCCTTCACGCTGGGCATTTCGGCTTCGGCGGCGCTTGGCGCGGGCGTCGCCATCGTGCTCGGCCTTGCGATCCCCGGCATTCCGGCGCTCTGGGCCGTCTCGGGCAACGCCTTTCTCTTTGCGCTGCTGGCGCTGGGGCTGCTGCAACTGGCCTCGGCCCTGCGCGGCGGCGGCTCCGAGGTGGTGATCCTGCTTGGCATCGCGGTCAACTTCACCGCCGCGGCGCTGCTGGCGCTGGTGCAATTCGTCGCCTCCCCCGACGCGCTGCAACAACTGGTGTTCTGGACCATGGGCAGCCTCGTCAACGCGCGATGGGAGGGCATCGCGGTGCTGGCGCTGGTGCTGGCCGCCTGCCTGCCGTTTTCGCTGGCCGCCTCGTGGCGGCTGACCGCGCTGCGGCTTGGCAATGATCAGGCGCAGGGCTTTGGCCTCGACGTGGCGCACCTGCGGCGCTGGACGCTGGTGCGGGTGAGCCTGCTGGCCGCCGCTTCGGTCTCGATGGTCGGGGTGATCGGCTTCGTCGGCCTTGCCGGGCCGCATATCGCGCGCATGGCGGTGGGCGAGGATCACCGCTTCCTGCTGCCTGCGAGCCTCTTCACCGGGGCGCTGCTGATGTCGCTGGCCTCGGTCGCCTCGAAACTGCTGGTGCCGGGCATCCTGCTGCCGGTGGGCATCGTGACCTCGCTGGTCGGCCTGCCGGTGTTCTTCGCCCTCGTGCTGCGGAAGGACATGCGATGAGCCTCGAGATCAAGGGCCTTTCGGTGGCGCGCGGCGCGCGCAAGGTGATCGACGGGCTGACGCTGCCGCCCTTTGCCATGGGCGACTTCGCGGTGATCGCCGGGCCCAACGCCGCCGGCAAGTCCACGCTTCTGCGGGCCATCGCCGGGCTGCTGCCTTCGAGCGGCGAGATCACGCTGGAAGGGCAAGCGCTGCACGGACTTTCCCGCGCCGAACAGGCCAAGCGCGTCGGCTTCATGCCGCAGACGCTGGAAAGCCGCTCGGCGCTTTCGGTGCTCGACAGCCTGATGGTTGCGATGAATGCGGGCGGCGGTCTGACCGGGCGCACGCTGCGCGGCCCGGCGGCGGCACGCCACGCGCTGGAGGTGCTGGAGCGTTTCGGGCTGTCCGATCTGGCGATGCGCCCGATGGCGGCGCTCTCGGGCGGGCAGCGGCAGGCGGTGGGTCTGGCGCAGGCGATGATCCGCGATCCGCAGCTTCTGCTGCTCGATGAGCCGACCTCGGCGCTTGATCTGGCGCGGCAATTCCACCTGCTGTCAGAGGCGCGCAAGCTGGCGCGCGAGGGGCGCATCGTGATCGCGGTGCTGCACGATCTGGCGCTGGCGGCGCAATGGGCCGACCGGGTGGTGCTGCTTGAGGGCGGCGCGCTGCACGCGGCGGGCGCGCCTTCGGAGGTGCTGACGCCGGACAGCCTGTCGCGGGTCTACGGCATCGACGCGCGGGTCGAACGCTGCTCGGAAGGGCGCGTCATGGTCATGGTAGACGGGCTCTCGGGCCCCTAAATTTCTCGGAGATATTAGACACATGCAATTGCTCGACAGTGAAACGCGCTATGGCGCCATCTCGCGGCTGCTGCACTGGGCGCTGGCGGCGCTGATCCTCTGGCAGTTCCTTGGCATGGGATTGAAGCTGCTCTTTGGACGCAACGGGTTCACCGGATTTTTCGTCGGCACGCACCAAAGCGTGGGCTTCGTGATCTTCTTGCTGGTGGTGCTGCGGGTGGTCTGGGCGATCCTGAGCCGTAAGCGCCGTCCGTCGCATGGCGAGGGCGCTCTGGGCAAGGCGGCAGCGGCGGGGCATGGGGTGCTCTATCTGCTGATGCTGGCGATCCCGACGCTGGCGCTGCTGCGGGCATGGGGCGGCACCCGCGGCTTTGCCCCTTTCGGGACGCAGATTTTCGCCCCGCGTGAGGCGGAACTGGCTTGGGCCACGGCCCCGGGCAACTTGCTGCACGGCGAGCTTGGCTGGGTCATGGCCGTGGTGATCGCCGGTCACATCGCCATGGTCGCGCTGCACGAAGGGCTCTGGCGCGATGGCACGCTGCGCCGCATGGCGGGCCGCGGCTGAGACCTGGCGCGGGGCGCCGCCACATGGCGATGCCCCGCGCGGCCTATCAAAGCTTGGCTGCCTCGGCCTCGAGCCGTTCCAGTACCGGCGTTTTGACCCGCCATTCGCTATACCACGCGTCGACGGCGCCACTGAAATAGCTGCGGTCCACCGATCGAACCGGGAAACCCGCCTCTTCGATCTTCGCGCGGTAGATCGCGTCGATTTCCTCATAGGTCGCGCGCAACTCTTCCAGCGTCTCTGCCACCGCGCCGTCGATCAGCGCGCGGTCCTCATGCGACAGCGTCGCCCATCGCCGCCCAGACCCCACGGCGATCATCGGGAAGATCATGTGATCCGAGGCCAGCATCTCGGAGGCATGTTCGAAATAGCGGCTGTTCCACGTGCCTTCGAAGTCGATCTGCATGCCGTCGATCTGGCCGTTGGCCAGCGCATCGTAAAGCGCGGGCAGCGGTAGGGGCGTCGGCGCGGCCCCGACGCGGCGCCAGAAGTCCAGCTCTTGCGCCAGCGGCACGGTGCGGATCTTGCGTCCCTGCAGCGCCTCCCCGGCCGGAGCCGGTTCGCGCAGCAGCACCTGCCGCATCCCCGCCATGCCAAAGCCCAGCCCGACCAGCCCCAGCCGCCCGGCTTTGGCCAGCAGTTCCTGCGCCGTGGCGCCTGCCAGCAAGCGCCGCGCCTGACCCATATCGCGCACCAGATAGGGCGCGGTGAGCGCGCCGAACTGCGCGTTGCGGTTCGACAGCTCGCCCAGCGTCAGGAAGGCCATATCAAGCGCGCCTGCCTGCAACTGCTGCAGCATCTGCGCCTCGCTGCCCAGCTGACCCGCCGCATGTACCGACAGCGCAATCCGCCCGCCGCTGGCCTCTGCCAGCCGCGCGGCCAGCGCCTCGGCGCTTTTGCTCCATTGGTGGCTCGGCGGGGTAATCAGCCCGATCCGCAGCGTGCCGGGACCGGCCAGCGCAGGCAGGGCAGGGGCGGCGCTCAGCGCGCTGCCCGCAATGGCGGTTTTCACGAACGTACGACGGTCCATGGGGGGTCCTCCTAGATGGTCAGCAGCGGCCAGATCGACACGGCGATCAGCACCGCGAAAGCGGCTGCGAGAAAGGGTATCAGCCGCGCGGCGATGCGTCCGGCGGGCTCGCCCGAAAGGCTCGCCGCGGCGAAGAGCCCGGCACCGACGGGCGGCGTCAGCAGGCCAAGCGACAGGTTCATGCAGATCACCAGCCCCAGATGCACCGGATCGAGCCCGTATTGCCCTGTCCCCAGCGGCAGCAGCACTGGCACCGTCAGCAGCAGCGCCGGGATCGGGTCCATCACCATGCCCACGCCGAGCAGCAGCAGGTTCAGCAGCAGCAGGAAGACAAGCGGGCTCTCGGTGCTGGCGGAAAGCCAGCTGCCCAGCTGCGCCGGGATGCCCGCATAGGCCAGCACCCACGCCAGAAGCTGCGCGCAGGCCACCAGAAACAGCACCACCGCCGCCCCGAGCGCCGCGCGGATGAACAGTCCCGGCAGATCCGAAAGGGTGATCTCGCGGTAGACAAAAAGCCCCAGCCCCAATGCCAGCAGTGCCGCCAGCCCGCCAGCTTCGGTCGGTGTGGCAAACCCGCAGAGGATCGAGACCACGACAAAGAGCGGGATCAGCAGCGCAGGCAGCGCCTCGCGCAGCACCCGCGCCCTTTCATTGTTCCCCAAATACGCAGCTTCCACCTCGCCAGAGGCGGCATTGCCTGCCGCTCCTCCCGGCCATGGCACCCGCCGCGCCCGCCAGTAGATCACGCCGAAGAACGCCAGCCCCATCAGCGCGCCGGGGACCAGCCCGGCGACAAAGAGATCGCCAATCGGCACCTGCGCGATCACCCCGTAGAGGATGAACAGCATGGACGGAGGGATCACCGGCGCCAGCATCGCACCCGCGGCGGTGAGCGCCACGGCGTCGGCGCGCGGATAGCCCGCGCGGACCATCTGCGGCACCGCCATACGGCTCATCACCGTCAGCTGGGCGACGGTCGAGCCAAGGATCGCGGCAAGCATGACGTTGGCGATGAGGCTCACATAGGCCAGACCGCCGCGCACCGGCCCGACCAGCAGCCCGGCCAGCGCGATCAGCCGCCGTCCCGAGCCGCCCGCGTTCATCGCCTCGCCCAGCAGAATGAAGAGCGGCAGCGCCAGCAGGCCATAGCTCTCGATCCCGGCGATGAATTGCTGCGGCAGGCTGGCAAAAAGGATCATGTCGCCGCGCAGGACGATCAGCAGCACCGCGCTCAGCGCCAGCGCCGCCGCGATCGGCACGGCAAGGGTCAGCATTCCGGCAAAGGCAAAGACGGGGATCATTGCGGGGTCTCTCCGCGCAGGTCCATGGCCAGCAGCAGCGCGGCGTGCAGCGTGCCGCCAAGGGTGAAGAGCGGCAGTACCAGCCAGATCCAGATCTTGCGGATGCCCAGCGTCTGCGTCGGTTCGAGGTAAAGAAAGTTGAAGCTCGCATCCGCCAGCGCCTGCGCCGAACCGGCGGCGAGCAGCCCCGGCAGATCGAACCAGCGCCAGACCACAAGCCCGAGCCCGGCAAAGCCCGCCAGCAGCAGCGCATCCACCAGCACCCGCAGGGCTGCGGTGCCGCGGCGGCCAAGGCGCTCGGGCAGGAAGGTCAGCGCCATATGTCCGCGGCGGCCAAACAGCGCCGCAGCGCCGAGAAAGCCCGACCAGACCATCGCAGCCACCGCCGCCTCATCGGCCCAGATCAGCGGCGTGCCAAGGCTGCGCGCCACAGCGCCAGCACAGCTGATCAACAGCACCGCCGCGAGCATGAGCCCTGCGAGCCCGGCCTCGAGCCGGGCCAGACGTGCGTTCATCGTGGCAAGACGCGGCGGGCGGTCGGCGCAGCAGGAAGAAAGGGTTTGGGCGAGGGGCATCAGGGCTCGGGTCGGCAATCATCAAAAGAAACGCGCGGGCGTTGCGGGCGGTATCGCGCGCATAGATGAGCGTTTCAATCAAGTTTTGCCGTGGCGTCAGACTGATCCCCGGTATCCCGGTCAAGTTGTGGTGAACCGGTGACAAATCCCCGGGCGTGGCAGGCCGATGTCCCCGACGTCAGTGCGCAAAAACCTCGGCGGCGAGCGCGCGGGCCAGATCCGCATCCACCGGCGCACCATTGAGCAGCCGGTACCAGAAGGCGCCGTGGATCATCTGCGACAGGATCAGCGGATCACGCCCCGCGGCAAGCTCGCCGCGCGCTTGCGCCCGGCGCAGCAGGTCGGTGACGATCGCTTCGCGTGGCGCCACAAACCGCGTGTGCAGCGCCGCGCGGAACCCGTCGTCTTCCTGAGCGGCGGCGATCAGCGCGCAGAGCGTGTCGCCATCCTCGGTGAGATGCGCGAAGACCTGCGCGAGGAAGGCTTCGAGCTGCGCGGCAGAGCTGCTGGTTTCGTCCGCAGCCGGGAAAGCGACATTGCGCCCGGCTTCCTCGAACACCGCGTCGAGCACCAGATCGGCCTTGGTGTTCCAGCGATTGTAGAGCGTCTGTCGCGCCACCCCGGCGGCCTGCGCAATGGCGGCGATCGACATCTTCGCATAGCCGCGTTCCCGCACGAGGCGCAGCGCCGCCGCCTTCAACGCGCGGCCCGCTTCCTCGTCGCGCGGTCTGCCGCCCTGCCTTGCCTCGTCCGACATGCACATCCTCCTGTCTGCAGCCGCACAGACCGACCGCATTGATTTATGGACTGCAGTCTACTAAGTGCTTTCTAGACTCAAGTCCATTATTCAGCCGGCGCCGGAGCGGGCGTTCATAACAGATCGGAAAATTCGCCATGCAGCAACCGCAGCCCGCAAGCTCTCCACCCATTTCGCTCAGCCAAGGCCGCCGCACCGCGATCACCGCGACGCTGGCGCTGCTGTCGATCTTTCCGCCGCTTGCGACCGACATGTATCTTGCCGCCATGGGCGATATCGCCGAGGCCTTCGGCACCAGCCATTCCACCATCGAACTGTCGCTGTCGCTGTTCTTTCTGGGGCTCTGCCTTGGTCAGCTGGTGATGGGGCCGCTGCTTGATGCCTATGGGCGCAAGGGCCCGCTGCTGGCGGGCGTCGCGCTCTTCTCGGGCTGTTCGGTGGCGCTGCTCATGGTCGAGGACATCGCGGTCTTCAACGCGCTGCGGCTGCTGCAGGCGGTCGGGGCCTGCGCGGGCATGGTGGTGGGCCGCGCGGTGGTCAACGATCTTTACGAGGGGCGACAGGCGGCCAAGGCGATGACCGTTCTGGTCATGCTGATGACCCTCGGGCCGATCGTGTCGCCGACGCTGGGCAGTCTGCTGCTCGAAGGCTTTGGCTGGCGTGCGATCTTCGTGGCGATGGTGCTGGTGGGTCTGCTGGCGCTTGCACTCTCGGCGCTGGTGATCCCCGAAACGCTGCCGCGCGAGCGCCGGGTCTCGGCGCCGTTCCGCAGCGCCGCCCGCACCGCGGGTCATCTGCTGTCGCGGCGTGAGTTCGTCGTCCCGGCGCTGGTCGCGGGGCTGATCCAAGGCGGCATGTTCGCCTTCATCACCGGCTCGTCGGGCGTGTTCCAGGGCGTCTTCGGGCTCAGCTCGCTGTCTTACGGCCTGCTCTTCGCGGCGATTGCGGCGGCGCTTTTCCTGTCGGGTCAGCTCAACAACAAGCTGCTCGACCGGTTCGATCCGGCCCGCATCATGGCGGCGGGACTGCCGGTCTACGCGCTGGCGGGGCTGGCGCTGGTCGTGCTGTCGGGCACCGAGGCGCTGTGGGTTTTCGTGGCGCCGCTGTGGCTGGCGATCGGCATGGTCGGCCTGCTGAGCGCCAACGCCATGGCGATCACCATGGGCGCGGCGCGCGAGGGCGCGGGCATCGGCTCGGCGCTGCTTGGGGCGATCCAGTTCGGCTTGGCCTTCTCGGTGTCGTCCTGCGTGGCACTCGGGGGCAGCGGGACGCCCTTGCCGATGGCGCTGGGGCTGCTGGTGCCTGCGTCGCTGGCGTGGCTGCTGTGGACGGTCGGGCGCCGGGGGCAGGGTGCCGAAGCGGAGATGGTCGAGGCCTGAGCGCTTACGCGTTTGGTCTGGGCCGGTTCCGGCTCAGACCTTTTCCGCCCGCGCGGCCAGCGCCGAGACAAGCGCGGCGACCTGTCCCGCGTTGTCCTTGGCCGGGCTGCCATCGGGGCGCTCGATGTTGTTCTCAAAACCGATCCGCATGCCGCCGCCCAGCTCGGTCGCGCGCAGCAGGCAGGCCTCTTCGGTGCGCCCGAAGGCGCAGGCGGCCCATTGCACACCCTGCGGCAGCGCCTTTGCCGCGCGCAGGAAACCATCGAGGTCTTCGGGCTGCGCCAGTGTCGGCGGCGCGTAGCGGCCAAGAACGAAGAGCACCTGCCGGGGCGGCGGGATCAGACCGTCGCTTGCCAGATGCGCCAGACGTGTCACCTGCTCGGGGGCATAAAGGATGTGCTGAAGGGCGATGCCCTCGGCGTCGGTCTCTGCATAGAAGCGCTGCGCCTCGGCGTCCGGGCCGGGATCGGGCCACATCTCGCGCAGGGCGACCGAGACACCCTCGGGCCTCAGCGCGCGCACCAAAGCGCGCTGCGCCTCGGGGCTGTAGAGCCCGACCGCCTCGGTGGTGATCTGGACCGGCATGTCGGGCACTGCGCGCGCCATCTCTGCCAGCAGTTCGCGGTAGAGCCCGGCGTCGAGTACGTGTTTGGCCTCGGCGTCGCGCACATGGGCGTGCAGCGCCTCGGCACCGGCGGCGAAAGCGTCCTTCGCCGCAGCGACGATCTGCGGGATCGTCTCGGGCAGGGCGGGGTGGTCGGCGCGCGTGCGGCGCGCGCCGTTGGGGGCCAGCATGATGCGCGGCAGATGTGCCAACCGGCTCATGCGGCGATGGCCCGGTCGATGGCGCGGCTCAGTTTGCCGACCAACTCGCCGATCTGATCCTCGGAGATGATGAAGGGCGGCGCCAGCAGCACGTGATCACCATGCTTGCCGTCGAGCGTGCCGCCCGCCGGGTAGCAGATCAGCCCCTCGTCCATGGCGAATTTCTTCACCTTGCCGTTGATCTTCAGCGCCGGGTCGAAGGGGGTCTTGCTGGCACGGTCCTCGACCAGTTCGACGCCGCGGAAAAGGCCGCGCCCGCGGATATCGCCCACATGCGGATGCTGGCCGAGCGCCTCGGTCAGCGCCGCCTGCAGAGAGGCGCCCCGGCTGCGCACCTGCGTCAGCAGATCACGCTCCAGAATGGCGGTGAGCACGGCGCGCCCGGCGGCGGCGGCAAGCGGGTGGCCGTGGTAGGTGTGGCCGTGCTGGAACGCGCCCGAGCCTTCGGCGATGGCATTGTAGATAGCCGAACTGCAGAGCATGGCCCCGATCGGCATGTAGCCCGCGCCAAGGCCCTTGGCGATGGTCACGATGTCGGGCGAGACCCCATCCTGCTCGCAGGCAAACAGCGTGCCGGTGCGGCCCATGCCGCACATCACCTCGTCGAGGATCAGCAGCACGCCGTGGCGGTCGCAGATCTCGCGGATGCGCTTGAAATACCCCTCGACAGCCGGAACCGCGCCCGCCGTGGCACCCACCACCGGCTCGGCGATGAAGGCCATGACCGACTCTGCCCCGAGGCGCTCGATCTCCGCCTCCAGCTCATCGGCAGCGCGTAGCCCGTAGGCCTCGGCGCTCTCGCCGTCTTCGCGCAGGCGGTACTCATAGCAGGGCGCGATATGCGAGGTCTCGACCAGCAGCGGCGCGTATTTCTCGCGCCGCCATGCGTTGCCTCCGGCGGCCAGCGCCCCGAGCGTGTTGCCGTGATAGCTCTGGCGGCGGGCGATCACCCGGTGGCGCTGCGGCTGGCCGGTCTCGAGGAAATACTGCCGCGCGAGCTTGATCGCCGCCTCAACCGCCTCCGACCCGCCCGACAGCAGGTAGACCTTGTCGATCCCCTGCGGCGCGTTCTGGATCAGCAGATCGGCCAGCCCTTCGGCGGGCTCGGAGGTGAAAAAGCCGCTGTGGGCAAAGGCCAGCTGGTCGAGCTGTGCATGGATCGCGGCCCGCACGTCCAGGTCGGAATGCCCGAGGCAGGACACCGCCGCGCCGCCCGAGCCGTCGAGATAGGCGCGGCCCTCCGCGTCGTGGATATAGCATCCCTCGCCGCGCACCGCCAAAGGCAGCTGCGCGTTCGAGCGTCCGAAGACATGTCCCATTGAAGTTCTCCGATTATTCGCCGCGCACGACGAAGACAGATTGTTTGGCATGGCGGACCACCCGGGCGGCGTTCGGCCCCAGCAGATAGTCCGCAAGTTCGGGGGTGTGCGAGGCCAGCACGATGGCATCGACCGAGAGCTTGTCGGCGGCGCGCAGGATCTCGTCGTAGATGCGCCCGTGCAGCACATGCGGATGCACGGTGACGCTGTCGGGGACGTTCTCATTCACCCAAGTTTTCAGCTTTTCGCCGACCTCTTGCAGAGCGCCCTTCTCGAAGCCCTCCTTGAAGAAGCCGCTGACCACCGACATGCCGAAATCGGGCAGCACGGTCACCACATGCAGCACCACGCCCTCGCCGCCCAGTTGCAGCGCGGTGGGCAGCGCCTTGGTCCAACTGGTGGGGGCCGAGAGATCGACGGGCAGAAGGATCGTCTTATACATGGCTTCGCTCCTCAGAAGGCCGGCTTGGTCTGGCGACGGCGTTGCATCAGGATGACCAGCCCCAGCAGCAGCAGCGCGGGGATGTAGAAGATCTGTGCGGGCAGACGATCCTGCGGCACGAGAACCGAGGCGAGGGTGACCGGCGTATCGGCGTAGAAGTCGAAGTTCGCCAGTTTCTCGGCGGTGGGCGTGCCGAACATCGGCTCGTCAAGCTTCACCACATCGCCCTCGGGGAAGAGCATCAGGCCTGAATTGTCGATCCGCTCCTGCGCGCTGTCGCCATGGGCGTCCATGACCAGCGTGGTCGAGGCGGTCTCGCCGGTGTTGAAGTCCGGCCCTGCGATTTCCAGCCGGATGCGGCTGCCCTCGGGCAGTTCGGCCAGCACTTGCTCGAACTGCGCGGGGGGCACATTCTCGAACGGGCTCTGCACCCAGTTCAGCCAGACGTTGGGCACGAAGAGGGTGAAGGCGACCAAGAGCAGCGCCACGCTTTCCCAAATGCGCGACCGGGCAAGGAAATAGCCCTGCGTCGCGGCGGCGAAGAGCAGCATGGCGAAGGTCGCCACGACGAAGACGAAGGCCGCGTGGAAGATTCCCGAGGCAGTGCCAAGGTCGACGCCATAGAGGATCAGCGTGGGATTGAAGATGAACAGGAAGGGCAGCGCGACGGTCCGCAGCGAGTAGAAGAAGGCGGTAAAGCCGGTCTTGATCGGATCGCCCCCCGACACGGCGGCGGCGGCGAAGGAGGCAAGGCCCACGGGCGGCGTCACATCGGCCATGATGCCGAAGTAGAACACAAAAAGATGCGCCGCGATCAGCGGAACGATCAGCCCTTCTTGGGCGCCGAGCGAGACCACCACATTGGCCATCAGCGACGAGACCACGATGTAGTTGGCAGTGGTCGGCAGGCCCATGCCAAGGATCAGCGAGAAAAGACCCACGAGGATCAGCATGATGATCAGGCTGCCGCCCGAAAGCTGCTCGACGAGGCCTGCAAGCTCGGTGCCGATGGGGGTCTTGGTGACGGTGGCGACGATGATACCCGCCGCCGCTGTGGCGACGCCGATGCCGATCATGTTGCGCGCCCCGGCGATGAGCCCCTCGATCAGATCGCCAAAGCCCGCCTTGAACTCGGCCGCCAGATGCGCGCCTTGGCCGCGGAACAGCGCCTTCAGCGGGCGCTGGGTGATGATGATCAGCAGCATCAGCGCGGTGGCGTAGAAGGCCGATTTCGCCGGGCTCTGACGCTCGACCATCAGGAACCACACCAGCACCACGATGGGCAGGATGTAGTGCAGGCCGGTGGCATAGACCTCGCCCACCGTGGGCAGCTTGATGTTGGGGTTGCTCGGATCGTCGACCTCGAGATCGGGGCGGCGCGCGGCGATGGCCACGAGCCAGAGGTAGAGCCCCGCCAGCACCAGCATCATGATCGGCGCGGCCAGCGCGGGCATCGCGCCCTTCAGCGCGCCGACGACGTAGATCAGCGCGGTGAACCCGGCACCGGCGACGGCAAAGCCGATGAAGAACTTGAGGATCATCCCGGCAAAGGATTTGGCCTCGCCAAGCGCGGGCATGTCCTTTTTCAGCGCCTCAAGGTGCACGATGTAGACCAGCGCGATGTAGGAGATCACTGCCGGGATGAAGGCGTGTTTGATCACCTCGACGTAAGAGATGCCGATGAACTCGACCATCAGGAAGGCGGCGGCGCCCATCACCGGCGGCATGATCTGGCCATTGACCGAAGAGGCGACCTCGACCGAACCCGCCTGCTCGTTGGAAAAGCCGACGCGTTTCATCAGCGGGATGGTAAAGGTGCCGGTGGTCACCACGTTGGCGATCGACGAGCCCGAGATCAGCCCGGTCATCGCCGAGCCCACCACCGCGGCTTTGGCCGGGCCGCCGCGCAGGTGGCCGAGGCCGGCAAAGGCCAGCTTGATGAAGTAATTGCCCGCGCCCGCCTTATCGAGCAGCGAGCCGAACAGCACGAAGAGGAAGACGAAGGCGGTCGAAACCCCCAGCGGAATGCCGAAGACGCCCGCGGTGTCGAGCCATTGCGCGTTGATCAGCGCGGTGAAAGACAGGCCCTCGTGCTCGATGAGCTCGGGGATCAGCCAGCCGGTGCCCATATAGGCGTAAAGCAGGAACAGCGCGCCGACGATGGTCAGCGCCGGTCCCAGCGCGCGGCGGCTGGCTTCGAGCAGGATCAGCAGGCCGACCGCACCGATGATCACCTGCAGCTGCGTCGGCAAGCCGGAGCGGGCGGTCATCGCGAGATGGTCGGAGAAGAGAAACACGTAGAAGGCGCAGAAGCCGCCCACCGCCATCAGCAGCCAGTCAGTCAGCGGCACGCGGTCGCGCGGCGAGGACTTGAGCGCCGGATAGGCGAGGAAGGCCAGAAGGATGGCGAAAGTCAGGTGAATGGGCCGGGTCTGCGACGAGTTCAGCGCAGGCAGGATGTCGGCGAACCAAAGCTGCGGCTGCGCGATCCAAAGCTGGAACAGCGACCACGCCAGCGCCAACCCGGCGATCAGCATCGCGACGTAGCGGTTGCTCGGCGCGCGCGCGCCGCTGTCGGTGCTGGCAACGAGGTCCTGAAGCTCCTCGTCGCTGAACTGGCGTCCGCCCTGCTGTGGATTGTCGCTCATGCTGAGGCCCCTCTGATGCCGTCTTCCGGTAAGGCCCGGGCGCTGCTCTGAGCGCCCGGGCCGACTGTCGTTGCGAAAGCTGTGCCGATCTTACTCGATCAGGCCAGCTTCCTTGAAATAGCGCTCGGCACCGGCGTGCAGCGGCGCCGACAGACCGGCAGACGCCATTTCCTTGGGGTCGAGGTTGGCGAAGGCCGGGTGCAGGCCGCGGAACTGGTCGATGTTCTCGAACACGGCTTTCACCACTTCGTAGACCACATCTTCGGGCACGTCTTCGGAGCTGACGAAGGTCGCGCCGACACCGAAGGTGTGGGTGTCTTCGTCATTGCCGCGATACATGCCGCCGGGGATGGTGGCGGTGCGGTAGAACGGGTTCTCGGAGACAAGCTCATCAACCGCTTCGCCAGACACTTCGACGAGCACCGAGTCGCACGCGGTGGTGGCTTCCTGGATCGAGCCCGACGGGTGGCCGACGGTATAGACCATCGCGTCGATGTTGTTGTCGCAGAGCGCCTGCGACTGCTCGGCCGCCTGCAGCTCGGAGGCCACGGCGAAATCGTCCATCGTCCAGCCCAGCTTGTCCATCAGCACTTCCATCGTGCCGCGCTGGCCCGAGCCGGGGTTGCCGACGTTCACGCGCTTGCCCTTGAGATCCTCAAAGGTCTCGATGCCCGCATCGGCGCGGGCGACCACGGTGAAGGGCTCGGGGTGCACCGAGAAGACCGCGCGCAGGCCTTCGAAGGCGCCGGTTTCCTCAAAGCGCGAGGTGCCGTTGTAGGCGTGGTACTGCCAGTCGGACTGGGCGACGCCGAATTCCAGCTCGCCGCCACGGATGGCGTTGATGTTGAACACCGAGCCGCCGGTCGACTCCACGCCGCAGCGGATGCCGTGCTCGGAGCGGCCACGATTCACAAGACGGCAGATCGCGCCGCCGGTGGGGTAATAAACGCCCGTGACGCCGCCGGTCCCGATCGAAATGAAGGTCTGGTCCTGCGCGGCGGCTGCGCCTGCGCCAAAGGCCGTTGCGGCAGCGACGAGGGCGCCGATCAGCGGTTTGGTCATGTTGAATGTCTCCCTGAGTTTGTCCGAGATTCGGATCTCACGTGTCAGTGAAACATTTCATTCAGTCCGGTCAAGCAAAACAAAACATTTGTATCGTTTCGCCAATACCGTTTACCTAGGACGGAAATCAGCCGGGTAAAGCCTTGGGGAGACTGCTCTGACAACGTCCCTTTCCCTCGATGAACTTGCGGGTGCGCTGCGGCGGCTCGGAGAGTCCGGGGCGCCGCGCGTGGCGGCCTTGGCCCGCTGGGCCGCGGAGCAACCCGAAGAGATCGCGCTGAACTCCGTGCGCGGGCTGGCCGACCGGTCCGGGGCGAATGCAAACACGGTTGTGCGCCTGTCGCAGGCGCTGGGATTTTCCGGCTATGAGGCCTGCCGCAACGCCTTTCAGGATGCGCTGCGCCGGGGCGGCGATCTTTATGGACCCCGCGCCGGAGCGCTCTCGGGGCATGATGCCGCGTCGGTTCTGGAAGCCATCCACGAGTCGGGTCATCGCAATCTCGACAGCGCCTTTACCGAAAAGAACTGCGCCGCAATCGAAGCGGCAGCGGCCCTGATGCTGAACGCGCGGCAGGTGCATGTCTTCGGGGTGCGCAGTTGCTACGCCATCGCCGACTATCTTGGCTATGTCGCCCGTATGGCCTTTGACAATATCGCGCCGCGCGCCTCCGCGCCCGGTGATATCCGCGACCGGATCGCGCTTGCGGGTCCGGCGGATGTGGTGCTGTCGATCTCCTTCCGGCACTACTCGGTCGAGACCATCGCGGCGCATGAGCTGGCCCTTCGGCAAGGCGCGCGGACCATCGCCATCACCGATACCACGGACAGTCCGCTGGCCCATGGCGCCGATGTGGTGCTGATGCCGCAGATGCATGGGCCGCAGCCGCTGCCAAGCATGCTGGGCAGTTTCGCCATGGCCGAGGCCATTGTGGCGGCGATGATCGTGCAGTCAGACGGGGCGCTCTCGCATATCACCCGCTTCGAGCAGGGGCTGCACGAGGCAGGGGCATATCGGTAGGCTGACTGGGACAGCGCGCAATCGCGCCCGGCGGCGTCGCCTTGAATCCGGGCGGGCTGCGCCTCACTCCCGCGCCAGCGCCACCACCGGGTCGAGCTTCGAGGCCGAGCGCGCGGGCAGATAGCCGAACACCACGCCGATCAACGTTGCCGAGCCAAAGGCCGCCGCCACGGTCGCGCCGGAATAGACCAGCCGCATCGAGGGGGCCACGACGCCCATCAGCGCGCCGAAGCCGAAGGCCAGAACCACCCCCAGCGCGCCGCCGATCAGGCACACCAGAACGGCCTCGATCAGGAACTGCGCGGTGATGTCCGACTGCCGCGCCCCCACCGCCTTGCGGATGCCGATCTCGCGCGTGCGCTCGGTGACCGAGACCAGCATGATGTTCATCACCCCGATGCCGCCGACGAAAAGCGAGATCAGCGCGATGGCCGAGATCAGCCATGTGAGCGTCTGCGAGGTGCTCTGAATGGTCTCACGGATCGTGTCGGTGTTGGTCAGAAAGAAATCCACCGTGCCGTGGCGCTGGCTGAGGATCGCGGTGATCTCCTGCTCGGCCTGATCCATGTCGTAATCATCGACCACCTGCACCGAGATGGAATCCACCGTCTCGCCGCCGGTGATCCGCGCCATGGCGGTGGTGTAGGGGGTGAAGACCTTGATCGACTGCGGGCCAAAGCTGGCACCCGAGGCCTCGACCACGCCGATCACCTGCAGCGGCACGCGGCCAATCATCACGCGCTGGCCGAGCGGGCTTTCGGTGCCAAAGAAGGTCTCGGCGGCGTCGCTGTCCAGCACCGCCACCTGCGCGCGGGCCTTGAGGTCGGCCTCGGTGAATGTCGCGCCCTCGGTGACCGAGTAGGCGCCCAGTCGGAAATAGCCCGCCGAGACGCCCTTGACCGAGGCCGAGGCGCTGGTGCCCGCGTGGATCACCGTGGCGGTGGTCGAGACCTCGGGCGAGACCGAGGCGGCGAAGGCGCGCCCGTCCAGCGCATCCGCATCGCCGCCGACCAGCGTGTCGACGCGGTTGGCGCGGCGGTCGCCGAAGCCGGTGCCGGGGCGGATGTCGATGGTCGAGGTGCCGATCGACGAGATATTCTCCAGCACCTTCTGCTGGCTGCCATTGCCAAGCGCCACCACCGAGACCACCGAGGTGATGCCGATGATGATCCCGAGCATGGTCAGGAACGAGCGCAGCTTGTGCGAGGCCATGGACTTCAGCGCCATGCGCGTCGCCTCGCGCAGCCGGTCGGCCAGCGCGCCAAGACCCGAAGCGGCGGGGTGATCCGTCTCCACGCGAGCGGGTGCATTGTGCGGGCGCTTGCGGGTGTCGGCGGTGATCTCGCCATCGGAGATCTCGATCACGCGGTCGGCGGCCTCGGCGATCTGCGGGTCGTGGGTGACGAGGATCACCGTGTGCCCCTCGGCATGAAGCTCGCGCAGAAGCGCCATCAGTTCGGCCCCCGAGGCGCTGTCGAGCGCGCCGGTGGGCTCGTCGGCAAGGATCACCTCGCCGCCGTTGATCAGCGCGCGCGCCACCGAGACCCGCTGCTGCTGGCCGCCCGAGAGCGCGCCGGGCTTATTACCGAGCCGCTCACCAAGGCCCAGCCGGGTGAGCAGCGCCTTGGCCCGCTCGCGCCGCGCCTTGCGCGCCGCGCCGCGGTAGACGGCGGGGATCTCGACGTTGCCCACCGCATCCAGTTCGGCCATCAGCTGATACCGCTGGAAGATGAAGCCGAAGTGGTCGCGGCGCAGCTCGGCCAGATCGAGATCGCTCAGTTGCTGCACATCGCGCCCGTCGAAACGGTAGCTGCCTGTGGTGGGTCGGTCGAGGCAGCCGAGGATGTTCATCAGCGTCGACTTGCCCGAGCCGGACTGGCCGATGATCGCGACCATCTCGCCTGCCTCGATGCAAAGGTCGATGCCGCGCAGCACGCGCACGGTCTGCTCGCCTGCGGTGAAGGACCGCTCGATATCGGAAAGCTCTATGAGTGCCATGACGTGCTCCTTACAGGCCCATCATCGGCGGCGGGCCGCCTCGGCCACCCGGCCCGCGACCGCTGTCCTGCGCGCCGCTTGGCGGTGCGGGCGGGGCGGAAGAGATCACCTCATCCCCCGGCTCCAGCCCGGCGGTGACCTCGAACGAGGTGGCGCCTTTCAGCCCGACCTCGATCACCTGCCGCTTGGGCCGCCCGTCCGCGCCCAGCACGTCGAGCATGGTGCGACCGTCGGGCCCGGCATCGGGCAGCAGCGCCAGCGGCAGCGTCGGCACATCCTCGGCGCGGCCAAGGAAGATCGTCACATCCGCCGACATGCCGATCCGCAGCAGCCGGTCGGCGTTCTCGACGGAAAAGCGGGCGTTGTAATAGATCGCGCTGTCGGTATCTATCTCGTCGTCATCCTCGATCGACGAGGGCGCCGGTTCGACCGAGGCCAGTTCCGCCCGATAGGTCAGATCCGGCGCGCCGAGCAGGGTGAACTCCACCTCTTGGCCCGGCTTCACGTTCACCACATCAGCCTCGGAGATCTCGGCCTTCACTTCCATCCGGTCAAGCTGCGCCAGTTTGACGATGGTCGGTGCCTCCTGCGAGGCGTTCACCGTGGTGCCTTCGCCATTGACCACCGCCACCACGGTGCCATCGATCGGCGCGGTGATCTTGGTTCGCTCGAGATCAAGCTCGGCGGTCGACACCTCGATCTCGGCGCGCACCTGCTGTGCGTCCAGCGATTGCAGGTTGGCCTTGTTCATCGCCAGCGTCGCCTCGGCGGCTTCAAGGTCGGATGTGGCCGACAGGCGCTTCGCGCTCAATCCCTGCTGGCGTTCTAGGTCCAGTTCGGACTGACGTATCTCGGCCTGTTTGGCTTCGATCTCCGCCTCGATCTGCGCCAGATCGGCCTTGGCCTGCGCCACCGCGTTCTGTTGCTCCAGCGAGTCGATGCGCGCGATGAGATCGCCCTGCGCCACCTCGTCGCCGACCGAAACCGCCAGTTCCTCGATCAGCCCCGAGGTGCGGGCGCCCACCGAAACGAGGTTCTCGGCCTCGATCAGCCCGGTGGCCAGAACGGTGCTTTCGACCGTGCCCTTGGAGACGGCGACGGTCTGCGGCGCGGTCTCGGCGGGGGCGGCGCTATGGTCCAGATAGGCCCAGCCCGCCCCTGCGCCAGCAAGGGCGAGCAGGGCGATGATCACGGCTGTTTTGCGCAAACTCATGGGCTGCTCCGAATTGCTTTCAGAGGGTTACACGGGGACCGCCGCGGCTTCCGTCGCAAAAACTTTGCCTTCAGAAACGCGCTGGGGGTCATGCAACGAAAAAAGGCGCCCGGTCTGCGGGCGCCTCGTAGACTGCAGTCTATTTATTGTCGGCAGAGGGGCGGTTCAATGGCCGCCCCCGCGCGCTTTGTGCATGGCTGCCCTGCGCCGCAGGGCAAGGGGTCAGAAGCCGAGCGCCATGCCGTCCTTGCGCGTGTCCGACCCGCCCGAGAGCAGCCCGGTCTCCTCGCTGATGCGGATCGCCTGACTGCCGCCGATGGGGCTGTCCATGACCTTGAGCTTGTGGCCGCGCGCCTCAAGCTCGGCGCGCGCATCCTGCAACACGCTCGGCTCGATCTGCAACTCATCGCCGAAGGCGAAGCTGCGCGGCGCGTCCATCGCCGCTTGCAGGTCCAGCCCGAGGTCCAGAACGCCCGACAAGAAGGCCGCGTGGCCCGCCGCCTGATATTGCCCGCCCATCACGCCGAAGGGCATCACCGCCACGCCGTCCTTGCACAGCATGCCGGGGATGATCGTGTGCATCGGGCGCTTGTGCGGCGCGATGGCGTTCGGGTGCCCCTCGATCAGCCGGAAGGACGCGCCGCGCGAGTGGAACAGCACGCCGGTCTCGGGGTCGAGCCGGGTGGAGCCGAAGCCGTGGAAGATCGAGTTGATGAAGGAGATCGCATTGCCCTCGGCATCGACCACCGACAGATAGATCGTGTCCTTGTGCTCGGGCTCGTCCCAGAGCGCGGGCGGCATGGCGCGGCCCATGTCGATGCGCGCGGCGAGCGTGTCGATGACCTCATCCGACAGCAGGGTTTCCACCACGCCCTCGCAATGCGCCGGATCGGCGATCAGCGCGTCGCGGTGGTGGTAGGCCAGCTTGGTGGCCTCGGCGTGCAGATGGATGCGGTCGGCCTCGGACATCTCGGCGGCCATGTCGAATTTCGACAGGATGCGCAGGATCAGCAGCGCCGCGAGCCCCTGCCCGTTGGGCGGGCACTCGACCACGTCATAGCCGCCGTAGGGGGCCGAGATCGGATCGGTCCAGAACGCCTGATCGGTGCCGTCGTGGAAATCCTGGGTCGTGTGCAGCCCGCCCAGCGATTGCAGATGCGCGGCCATCTTCGCGGCGGTCTCGCCCTGATAGAAGCCCGCCGCGCCCTTCTCGGCGATCTCGCGCAGGCGGTCCGCCAGCAGCGGCTGCGCGTGGCGCTCGCCCGCCACCGGAGCGCGCCCGCCGGGCAGGAAAACCTTGGCGGCGTGCTCGTCCTTGCCAACCAACTCGGCAGTCTCGGCCCAGTCCTGCGCCACGCGCGGGGTCACCGCATAGCCGTTTTCCGCATAGCCGATGGCCCGCTCGAAGAGCTTCGCCAGCGGCATCGAGCCGTGGTCCTCATGCAGGCGGCACCATGCCGAGATCGCGCCGGGGATGGTCACCGAATGCGGGCTGGTCTGGGGGATCTCATCGCCGAGGCCCGCGTCCTTCAGCGCCGCGACCGTGGCGGCGGCGGGCGCGCGGCCCGAGCCGTTCAGCGCCTTCACCGCGCCGCCCTTCGGCGCATAGAGCGCAAAGCAATCGCCGCCGATGCCGGTCATCAGCGGATCCACCACGCATTGCACCGCGACGGCGGCGATGGCCGCATCGACCGCATTGCCGCCCGCCGAGAGAACCTCGAGGCCAGCGGCGGTGGACAGCGGATGCGAGGTGGCGATCATCGCCTGCGAGGCCAGCGTGCTGGGGCGTCGGGCAGAGAAGAAGTCGAACATGCGTGGGTCGTCCTGTCGGTGATAAAAGGTGCCGAGTGTTTTTCCGTGAGTGATGGCGGTCTCGGCAGAGTCTCGTCAAGTGTCTGATGGGCTGAGCGGATGCAGGCAGGCCACCGCGCGGCCGGTGCCGTAGCGTCCAAGCTGCGGGTCGCGGGCGCGGCAATCCTCGCGCGCCATGGGGCAGCGGGTCGAGAAGCGGCAACCCTTGGGCAGATCGAGCGGGCTGGGGATCTCGCCCGGCAGCGGCTCTGGCATCGGCTCGAAGAAGCGCGGCGCGGCACCGCGCAGCGCGGCGGCATAGGGATGCGCGGGGGCGTTCAGCACGGCGTCGGTGGGGCCGGTCTCGACGATGCGGCCAAGGTACATGATGGCGATCTGCTCGCAGAGGTAGCTGGCGACGCCCAGATCATGGGTGATGAAGACCAGCGTCAGCCCCATCTCCTGCTGCAGCCTGCGCAGCAGCGTCAAAAGCTGCGCCTGCGTCGAGACATCCAGCCCCGAGACCGCCTCGTCGGCCACCAGCACCGAAGGCTCGGAGGCCAGCGCGCGGGCGATGGCGACGCGGCGCACCTGACCGCCAGAAAGCGCCGAGGGATAGCGTTTCGCCGCATCGGCGGGCAGGCCGACGCGCTGCAAAAGCTCGGCCACTCGCGCCTCTTCCTGCGCCTTCGGCACGATGCCGAAATGGCGCAAGGGCTCGGCAATCAGCGCGCCGATGGTCATCCGCGGATCGAGCGAGCCGCGCGCATCCTGATAGACCATGGCCACATCGCGGGCAAAGCCCGGCCCTTCGGCGCGCACCTCGCGGATCGGACGGCCATGATAGAGCGCCCGCCCGCCGCTTGGCGCATCAAGCCCCAGCAGCACGCGCAGCAGGGTGGACTTGCCCGAGCCGCTTTCGCCCACCAGCGCCAGCGACGCGCCCTTCTCGACGCTGAGCCTTACGCCGTCGAGTGCGCGCAGCCCCACTTTCTCGCGGGTGAAGCGGCGGCCCGGCGGGCGCACCTGAAAGACCTTCTCGACCTCAATGAGCTCGAAGACGGGCGCGGTGCGGGCCGGGGCGGTGTCGGCTTTGGCGGTATCAAGCATCATTCCGGGTTCCAGCAGGCAAAGAGATGGTCACGCGCGCCGCTGCGCGCCGGATCGGCGGGGGTCAGCGGCGGCGCGTCTCCGGCGCATTTCGCCAGCGCCCGCGGGCAGCGGGTGGCAAAGCGGCATCCGGCGGGCATCTGGTCATGCGAGGGCACGGTGCCCTCGGGGGCCACCAGATCCTTGCGCCCGATCTCCAGCACGCAGCTTTCCAATTGGCGGGTGTAGGGGTGGCGGTGCCGCTTCAGCACCTCCTCGGCGGGGCCGGATTCCACGACTTGCCCGGCATAGAGCACCACGATCCGGTCGCAGGACTGGCTCGCCAGCGCCAGATCGTGCAGCACGAAGATGCAGCTCGCGCCGCGCTCGCGGGTGAGCTGCAGGATCAGCCGGATGATCTGCGCCTGAATGGTCACGTCGAGCGCGGATGTGGGCTCGTCCGCCAGCAGCAGATCGGGGTTACAGGCCAGCGCGATGGCCACCATGACCCGCTGCTGCATGCCGCCCGACAGCTGATGCGGGAAGGCCGAAAGCCGCGCCTCGGCGTCATTGATGCCGACTTGGGTGAAAAGCTCGATGGCACGGGTCCGCGCCTCGTCGCGCGAAAGGCCAAGGTTGCGGCGCAGTGTGGTGATCAACTGCCGCCCCACCGTATAGGCCGGGTTGAGCGCCGCACCCGCGTCCTGAAAGATCATCGACAGGCGCTGGCCGCGCAGCTTCACCATCTGGCGTGGCCGCAGCGACAGCAGATCGCCCGCGCCTTCGAACTCGGCGCTGCCCTCCACATCGGCCCCGTCCAGCAGCTGCATCAGCGCGGTGGCGATGGTGGATTTACCCGCGCCGCTTTCGCCGACCAAGGCCAGCGTTTCGCCCTTGGCGAGCGACAGGCTCACCCGGTCGAGGATCTTCGCCGGACCGCGATACACGGTCAGATCCGAGACGCTCAGCAGCGCCTCGGCGTTTATCTGCTGCACCTTCATGCGCCCCTCCGGCTCTTGGGGTCGTATTCTTCGCGGATGCCATCGCCGACGATCGACAGCGCGATCAGCAGCAGCGCGAGCGCGAAGCCGGGCATCGCCGACATCCACGGCGCGAAGCTGACGAAATCGCGCCCTTCGGCGATCATCAGGCCCCAGTCGGGGGTGGGGGGTGTCACGCCGATGCCAAGAAAGGACAGCGAGGACGACACGAGGATGGCCTCGGAGATGCGGATTGTCACCTGCACCGCCAGCGGAAAGATCACATTGGGCAGGATGTGGCGGCGGATCACCTGCAGCGAGGGGATCGACATGAGGTGCGCCGCCTCGACAAAGCCCTGCACTTTCACCTGCATGACGTCGGCGCGCACGGTGCGCGAGAACGGCCCGACCATGGAAAGCCCCACGGCGATCACCACCTTGTCGACGCCCTGCCCGAGAATGGCGATGAAGGCGACGGCGAGGATCAGCGAGGGCAGGGCGAGGATCGAGTCGATGAGCCGCATCAGCGCCCATTCCACCCAACCGCCCGACAGCCCGGCGGCAAGGCCGATCACCAGCCCACCGGCGGCGCCGATGAGCACCGAGAAGATGCCGATCACCAGCGCGTATCGCGCGCCATAGATGACCCGCGAGAGGATGTCCTGCCCATAGCTGTCGGTGCCCAGCGGATGCGCGCCACTGGGCGGCTGCATCATCGCCTCCATCGACTGCATGACCGGATCATAAGGCGCGACGAAGGGCGCGAAGGCGGCGGCCAGCACATAGCCAAGCGCCACGATCAGCGCCACGGTGAAGAACGGGCGGCGCAGGAAGATCGAGCGCCGGGCGCGGCGCGCCTTGCCGGGGCTTCTGTGGCCGGGCTGCGGCCCGGCGGGCGGCAGCGTTGCGGGGGCCGGGGAATTGGTGGCCTCTGCGCTCATTTGCGGTCTCTCAGTCTTGGGTCAAGGATCGGGTAGGACAGGTCCACCAGCAGGTTGACCGCGATGAACAGGAAGGCGGTCATCATCACGCCCGCCTGCACCACCATGTACTCGCGCCCCAGCACCGCCGAGGTCAGCATCTGGCCGATGCCCGGCAGGTTGAACACGGTTTCGGTCAACACGGTGCCCTGCAGCAGCGTGCCCAACTGCAGCCCGAGGATGGTGACCAGCGGCATGGCGATATTGCGCACGCCATGCACCCAGATCACCCGCCAGCTTGGCTCGCCGCGCGCGCGGGCGGCGGCGATATAGGGCTGGTCGAGCACTTCGATCAGCGTGGCGCGGGTGAGGCGGGTGATCATCGCGATGAAATAGGTCGACAGCGTCAGCCCCGGCAGGATCATGTGATAGATGCCGCCCCAGAAATCCTCCCACGGCGAGACATATCCCATCACCGGAAACAGCCCCAGTTTTACCCCGAAGAACCAGATCAGCAGGATGCCAAGCAGGAACGACGGAAAGGCGGTGCCGGTCAGCGCAAACACCGCCGAGCCCGCGTCAAAGGCGGTGTCTTTCTTGACCGCCGACAGCACGCCAAGCGGCACCCCGATCAGCACCGCGAAGGCGAGCGAAAAGCTCGCCAGCGTCAGCGTCACCGGCAGCGCCTCTTTGAAGGCATAGGTAAAGATGTCGGTGCGGGCGACAAAGGAGGTGCCCCAGTCGCCCGACACGAAGTTTACCGCCCAATCGGCGTATTGGGCCAGAAAGGGCCGGTCCAGACCCATTTCGGCGGTGAGCGACTCATAGGCCTCTTGCGAGTATTCCGAGCCGAGCATGATCTGCACCGGGTCGCCCGGCGCCAGCTTCAGAAGTCCGAAGGTGGCCACCGAGACGATGAACAGCACGACGAGCGTCTGCCCGATCTTTCCGAGAGTCTGGACCAGTATCATCAGGCGAGGCTGACCGTATGCAGGTTCACGAGGTCGGCGGGGATGTAGTTGAAGCCCTGCACCTTGTCCGAGAACACCTTGTAGATCGGCATATGCGCCATGATCGCGATCGGCGCCTCATCCATCAGTAGGTCTTCTGCCGAATGGTAAAGCTTGGCGCGCTCTTCGGTTTCAAGGATCACCTGCGCCTGCTTGCACAGGTCGTCGAAGTCGGTGTTGACCCAACCGCAGAAGTTCCACGCCCCATCCGATTTGAACTCGGGGTAGATGGTCTCGTCGGGGTCGAGGTCGGCCACCCACTCGAAGTCGTAAAGGTCGAAGTCGCCCTCGTTGCGGCGCTTGACCCATGCGGCGGGCTCGATCAGCTCGAGGTTCACCTTGATGCCGATCTCGGCCAGCATCGGTGCCACGGTCTGTGCCACGCGGGTGCCCACCGGGCCACGCTCGGCCATCATGTAAGTGACCTCGATCTCGTCCTGATTTTCCGCCATGGCGCGGAATTCCTTGGCTTTCTCGAGGTCGAACCACTGGCCGCGGCCCGAGGTGGCGATGTCGGGATCGAAGAAGCCGGTCATCGGCGGCGAGATCGGGGTATAGGCCTGCTGGGCACGTCCGAAATAGGCCTGTTTCACCAGTTTCTCGCGGTCCAGCGCCCATGCGACGGCGCGGCGCAGGTTGATGTCGGTGAACGGACCTTTTTTGCAGTTCATGCCGACGAACGTGTAGTTGCCTTCGATCTCGCCGTAGAGCGTCGCCTTGGGGAAGGCGTCGACCTGATCCACCAGCTGCATCGGGCAGTCGGTCATGCCGTCGATCTGGCCCGACATCAGCGCCGCCAGCGCGGTCGAAGCCTCGTTCATCAGCACGAAGGTGACGCGCTCGAGCTTGGGCAGACCCTCCTCGAAATACTCGGTGTTGGCCTCCAGCTCGATGGCGTCATTCTCGCGCCACGAGACGAATTTGAACGGGCCGGTGCCGACCGGGTTGCGGCCATAGTCGGTGCCGTATTTCTGCGCGGCGGCGGGGCTGACGATGGTGCCGGCGCGGCCGGTCGAGCCGTTCAGCGCAACGGGCAGGAACGCATAGGGCTGCGAGAAGTGCAGCTTCACGGTCAGATCGTCGACGATCTCGATTTCTTCGAGCAGTTCCAGCTTCCACGCGTGCGGCGATTTCGGCTCGCCTTCCTTGACGCGCAGCAGCGAGAATTTCACCGCTTCGGCGTCGCAGGGGGTGCCGTCGTGGAATTTCACGCCCTCGCGCAGCTTGAACACATGGGTTTTGTCGTCTTCGAGATCCCAGCTCTCGGCCAGATCGGGTTCGAAAGTCACCTGCTCGCCGTCATAGGCGATCTTCAGCAGGCCGTTGTGGATGTTGTTGATGATCTGGATCGCCGACAGGAAGCCGGTGAAATGCGGATCAAGCGTGTCGATCACCTTGACCGAGGCGATCTTCAGGTGGCCGCTTTGCTGCGCGCGCGCGATGGCCGGGAAGCTGCCGGCGCTGGTGGCGGCGACGATGCCAGCCCCGAGACCCTTGAGGACCGCCCGGCGGCCGAAGCGGGCCGAGAGGCGCTCGGCGAGCACTTTCTTGTGGTCGACTTGCGTCATATCTTGTCTCTCCTGTTGGCATGATCTCCTCCCTTGTACGGACGAGTGCAAAGGGCTGAATCTGCCCGGTTTTCCCCGGGTTTCTTGGCGTTTCAGCCCAAATGGGCGGCATTTTTTCTGTTTCCTCCGGTGCCGACCTGTCGTCTCGTGGTTTCAGGTTGCGAGGACATGTATACATAAACAAGATAAAAGTGTTCATTTCGACGAAGGCGAGCGGCTGGTGATTATCCGGACAGCAGAAAGCATTTTCGACACGCTTGTGGACCGGATCGTTGCGGGCCGGATGCAGCCCGGTGAGCCGCTGGCCGAGCAGGCCTTGGCCGAACAGTTCGGCGTCTCGCGCACCCCGGTCCGTGAAGCGCTTCACCGGCTAGAGCAGGCCAATCTTGCCGAGCGCGGCGCGCGCCGGGCCTTTGTGGTCCGCAAGATGAAGGCCGGCGATCTGGCCGAGCTTTTCGAAGCGGTGGGCGAGGTGGAAAGCGTTCTGGCCGCGCTCGCGGCGCATCGGATGACCGAGATCGAGCGCCAGCACATGCAGGCCATTCTCGAAGAGGGCAAAAGCTGCGGCGACGACGCCGAGCGCTACAGCGCGATCAACGCGCGCTTCCACGCCACGCTCAAGACCGGCGCGCGCAACGCCGCGCTGTCCTCGGTTCTGGATGAGCTCAACCTGCGCACGCAGGCGTGGCGGACGGCGAACTTCCATGTGGACACCAGACGTCTGGACAGCTCGCGCGCCGAGCATGACTCCATCGCCCAAGCGATCCTCGCGCAGGATGCCGAGGCCGCGCGCGGGCTCATGCGCAGCCATGTGGCGGCGTCCTATATCGTGCTCGCCGACATCCTTTCGCGCCGCGACCCCTAAGCGCGCTTTGCGGCCTTTTCGTTTGGCGCTTGGGCGGGCCGGGTTCGCCGAGGTTGCGGTCGGGCCAATGATCCCGGAAAGGGCGATGCTCGCCCAAGCGCAGAAGCCAGAGTAAATCGCTCGCCTTTCGCTTTTGTGCGTGGCACTCTTCGCCCGGTCCGGCTATTTCGGGCGGGAAAGGATTTTTGCCATGCATTCCAGACAGATTGCCGCCGCTGCGGCGAGCTTCACCCTGATCACTCTGATCTCCGCCGCGCCCGCGCTGGCGCATGCCGGGGATGTCGCCGCGGGCGGGTTCATCACCGGCTTCCTGCATCCGATCTTTGGCTGGGACCACGTCATCGCCATGGTCGCCGTGGGCCTGTGGGGCGCGTTCCTTGGCGCGCCCGCGATCTGGCTGCTGCCGGTGACCTTCCCGCTGGTCATGGCGTTTGGCGGTATGCTGGGCGCCACCGGCGTGCCGCTGCCGGGGATCGAGATCGGCATCGCCGCCTCGGGCGTGGTGATCGGCCTCGCGGTGCTCTTCGCCGCCCGCCCGCCGCTGACGGTGGCGGCAATCGTCGTGGCGGTCTTTGCGATCTTCCACGGCCACGCCCACGGCGCCGAGATGCCGGGCGCGGTGCATCCGCTGGCCTATGCGGGCGGTTTCGTGATTGGCACCGGGCTGCTGCACCTTGCCGGGATCGCCTTCGGGATGCTCACCCGCACCAAGCTGGGCACGCTGGCCGTGCGCGGCGCTGGCGGGGTGATCGCGGCCTTCGGTGCGGTCTTTCTGGTCGGCGCGCTGTGAGCATCGGCACCGCGGCGCGGCGGGCGCTGCTCGCGGCGCCGCTTCTGGCGTTGCCGGGCGCGGCCTCGGCGCATGACGCGTTTGGCGATCTGGGGCCGTTCTACGCAGGGCTGCTGCATCCGCTGATGGCGCCCGAACAGACGCTGCTGCTGGCCGCGCTGGCGATCTTTCTGGCGCGCCAGCCGATTGCCAATGTGCGCATCGCCCTGCCGGTCCTCCTGCTGGCCTCCGCCGCCGCAATAATCCTGCATCCGCTCTGGCCCGGAACAAGCCTGCCGCTGCGCGTCATCGCGCTGTCGGCGCTGCTGCTGGGGGCGCTGGCGCTCTGGGGCGCGGCGCTGCCGCGTGTTCTGGTGACAGTGCTGGCGGCGGCCACAGGGGCGCTCGCCGGACTTGCCGGGGACCCGGCGGGTCTGTCGCAACAAGGCCTGCTGGCGGGATTGGGCGGGCTCTTGGGGATCGCCGCCTTCAGCCTGCTGGTCTGGGGAATGGCTGATATCGCTCAGGCGAAGCTGGGCCGTGTCGCCGGAGCGGTGCTCGCCTCTTGGGTGGTCGCGATGAGCGCCATGGCGGCGGTGCTGCCCGCCTAAAGCGCCACCGGCAAGCGCCGTTAGCCAGTCGCGCCGCAGGTCGTGCCCGTCATCGCCGCCTTGGTCAGCGCCATCTGCAGGCCCGCCGGGTTGATCGGCTTGAGGCTGCAGCGCGCCTGCGGGTAGCGCGCGGCGATCTCTTCTTCGTTGACGTGCCCGGACTGGAACACCAGACCGACGCCCAACTCCTGCAGCCGGTCCGCCAGCGGATAGACCTCGCCATCCTTCAGCCGCACGTCGAGCAGCGCAACATCAGGGCGCAGCCCTTCGATGGCGGCGAACCCCTGTGCCACGCTGGGGAAGGGGCCGATCACCTCATAGCCGAAATCCTCGAGGAGCATCTGCAGATCCATCGCGACGATCACCTCGTCCTCGCAGATCATCACCTTGCCTTTTCCGGGGCCTTCAGCCGGGCCCTTAGCCGGGGTCGTCTCACCGCTCATCGGGGACATAGCGCAGCACCATCCTTCGTTCGTGATCACCGTATTCGACAGAGACCGTTCCGTTCAGCTGCACGGCCGAAAGTTGGACCAGCGTCGAGCCGAAGCCCTCGGCTCCGGTGTCAGGTTCAACACGCGCTTCATGGATTTCGTTCCATATCAATTCCACAGCGCCGCCGTCCTGTGTCCAATTCACCTCAAGTCGGCCCGGAGAATGCCCAAAGACGCCGTATTTCGACGCGTTGGTCGACCACTCGTGCAGCAGCAGCGAGAGCGAGGTCAGCTCATGATTGGCCACGGGCACCGCCGGGCCGGAAATCGTCACCTCGGCGTCGCCCTGATAGGGCTCGATCGAGGCGCGGACCGCATCCTCTAGGCTGAAGTGACGGGCGCGCGGCGAGCGCTGCGTCAGGTCATGCGACCGCGCCAGAGCGTTGATCCGCGTCTGCACCCCCTCGACCAGACCGGGGATCGACTCCGCTCGGCGCCCCGCCATGCGCACCATGCTCGAGATGATCGAGAACATGTTCTTCACGCGGTGGTTCATCTCGCGCAGCATCATCTCGCGCACGTCTTTGGCGTCCTGCTCTTCGGTCACGTCGAAAAGCACGCCCAGCACCCGCTCGGCGCTTTGGGTCGCGATGCGGCGCCCGACCACTTGGATAGAGCGCGCGTGCGGCCCGTCCGAGGCCAGCTTGGCGATCACGTCGATGACCTCGCCGCCGGTCAGCGCGTTCTGCAGGGCACCGGCGACGGCGTCGCGCTGCCCCGGCTCCACCAAGTGCAGGAACTGCTCCACCGACAGTTGCTGCGCGTCGATGCCCAGGATCCGCCTGCCACTGTCGTCGAGCGCAAGCGTGCCCGCCTTCGGATTGCACTCCCAGACCGCAAGGCCCGAGACGTCGAGCGCCAGCCGCAGGCGTTCGCCCTCATGCTTCAGCGCCGCCTCAAGCCGCAGCGAGTCGGTCACTTCGGTAAAGACCAGCGTCGCGCCGTTCAGATCGCCATCGCGGCTGCGATAGGGCGTGATGACCAGCGACCACGTGCGGCTGTCCGCCCGGTCGTTGACCCGCATGTGGCGCACGTCGCCGTCGCGCATCACCTCGCCGATGGCGGTCAGCACCTCTTCGTTCTGGCGCAGCGTGCTGGTGACTTCGGTCAGCGGGCGGCCCCGGTCGGTGCCGCGGAACGGATAGATCGACTGGATCGCATCGGTGAAATTGCGGATCGCCATGCGCTGATCGACCACCACCAGCGGCAGCGCGGTCGACACGAAGAAGTTGGTCAGATCGGCATTGGCCACCGACAGCTCGTCGACCTTGCTCTTGAGCTCGTCGTTGACCGTCGAAAGCTCTTCGTTGGTCGACTGAAGCTCCTCGTTCATCGACATCATTTCTTCGTTGGAGCTTTTCAGCTCCTCGTTTGCGGTCTCCAGTTCCTCCACTGTGGTGTGCAGCCGGGCGCGGGTGTCGCGCAGTTCGTGCTCTAGGCTCTGCACATGGCTGTCGGTGGGGTCGAGATCCTCAAACTCGTCGTCGTCCAGCGCCTCGAAGCGGTCACGGTCGCGGAACACCAGAAGGATCGTGCCATCCTCCAGCGGGTCGGCGATCAGGTCAAACGACTGCTGGCCGAACTCCGAGCGCGCCGAAAGATCGCGCGAAATGGTGCGTTTCTTGCCGCGCGCCACCTGCCGCAGGATCGCCGAAAGCGCCTCGCGCACGCCCGCGCGCGCCAGCGAGGGGGCGAAGTTATCGCTGTCCTGTCCGGGCGTGATTTCGAGATATTTGCCCAGCTTGCCGGTCGAGCGCAGGATCTCGCCGCGCGGCGTCACGCGCAGCGTCGCCGGCGCATAGGCCGAGAGGATCCGCTCGGCGACATCGCTCTGGCCCCAATCGAGGCGGGTCGGCGGCTCGGAATCGGTTTCCGCGTGGCGGCGGCCCGCGCTTTGGGTGCGCTGCGGGCTGCGCAGATGCAGCGGATATTCCGGCCTGCTGTTGTTGCGCTGAAAGATCCGCGCGCTCTGATCCAGCGGCTTGAAGATATGGTCATAGCGCCCGACGGTCTCGGACGGGCCAAGGAACAGCGTCGCGCCGGGCTTCAGCGCGTAATGGAAGATCGGCAGCGCCGAGGACTGCAGCGTGTCGCCGAAGTAGATCAGCAGGTTGCGACAGGACAGCAGGTCGATGTTCGAAAACGGCGGATCGCGCACGATGGAATGCACCGAGAAACGGATCATGTCGCGGATCTTGGCCGAGATGCGGAACCGCCCGTCCAGCGCGATCGTGTAACTGTCGCGCATCGCCTCGGGGATGTCGGCCAGCGCCGCCTGCGGATAGGTCGCCTCGCGCGCGATGCGCAGCATCTGCTCGTCGATGTCGGTGGCGAAAAGCTGGATATTGACCGTGCGCTGCTGTTGCCGCGCCTCGTCGGCGAACATCATCGCGATGGTAAAGGCTTCCTCGCCGCTGGAGCAGCCCGGCACCCAGATGCGGATCTCGTCATCGCTGCCCGCATCCCGGATCAGCGGCTTCACCGCCGTCTCGCGCAGCCGGTCGAAATGCGCCGGATCGCGGAAGAAACGGGTGACGTTGATCAGCAACTCGCGGAACAGAACCTCGCACTCGCGCGAGTCCGCCCGCACCCGCTTGAGATAGGCGCTGGCGTCGGGCAGGTCGAGCACCTGAATGCGCCGCTGCACCCGGCGGATCAGCGTCGACTTCTTGTAGCCCGAGAAGTCATGCCCGACGAAGTTGCGCACCACCGAGCAGATGTCTTCCAGATGCGCCTCGACGGTGTTCGCCAGCTGCCGGTCGGCGGTATCAACAAGCGTATGCGCATAGAATTGCTCGATCGCCTCGACGATCTGGTCAGGACGCCGCACAAAATCCACCAGCCCGGTGTTCTGCGCCGAGGTCGGCATGCCGTCATATTTCGCGGTGCCCGGCTCCTGCACGAGGCACAGCCCGCCATGCTCTTTGATCGCCCGCAGCCCGGCGCTGCCGTCCGCCCCGGTGCCCGACAGGATCACGCAGGCGGCAAAGCGCCCCTGATCAACCGCGAGGCTTTCAAAGAAATCGTCAATCGGTCGCCGCAGCCCGCGCGGCTGCGCGAACTCGGTCAGGTTCAGCACGCCATCCGTCACCGACAGCCCATGCCCCGGCGGGATGATATAGACGTTGCCCACCTCGATCTTCTCGCCGCCCGAGGCCTGCCGCACACGCAGCTCGGTATGGCGCGCCAGAAGCTCGGCCAGCAGGCTTTCGTGGTTCGGATCGAGGTGCTGGATCACCACATAGGCCAGATTGCTCTCGGCCCGCGCCTCCGCCAGCATCTCGCGGATCGCTTCGAGCCCGCCCGCAGACGCGCCGATGCCGACAATGCAGAGGCGCTCGCGCTCGTCGCGGGTCATCTCGCCCTGCTGGAGATCCTTGTCTTTCATCTGGGGTCCGCTCGCTGCCTGTTCGCGCCTGTCGTCTCAGCGCTCGTCTTCGTCGAGTGACAGCTTTGCCATCATCGCGATCGAGTCCGCAATCAATTGTGCCGAGCCCACCATCGCCAGCCCGAACTCGCGCCCGATCTGCTCCACATCGCTCAGAACGCGGCGCAGCGTCTCATCATTCTGTGCCAGCCCCGAGCGGCGCAGCGCCGTCGTCATGTCGAACTGCGAGGCCAGAATAAAGCGCGGCTTGCGCTCCGCGCCAAGCAGCCGCGTCATGAAGACGAAGTTGAGAAAGCTGCTGCCGTCCTTGCGATAATTCAGGATCGGAAAGCGGCCATTGTCCGGGCCCTCGCCATGCACGAAATCATGCAGCGGCTGACGCATCTCTTCGCTGGTGTCCGGGCCCTGCAAGAAGCGGCAGTTGTGTCCGACCACCTCTTCATTGCTGTAACCGGTCAGTTTGCAGAAAGCGTCATTTACTAAGATGAGCGGCGCGTCGTCTTCGGTCTGGGACACCGCAAGCGCGATGTTGGACTTTAGAATATAGTCGCGAAGCGACGGGGGCAGGGTCTCTGGGGCTGTCATCTCGGCGTAGGGCTAAAGGTGGACACATTGCAGAAGATGCATCGGAGTGCGTGCAAGGCAAGGAAGATGAGCGATAATCATGCCCCGCCGCTGCCTGCGGCACGATAATGCATCACGCACCGCCGCCTACCACACGGCTTCGGCATGCATCGCCAGCGGCCCATCCTCGGCAGCGGTCCACAGGCCCAGCCCGTCGCCCTCGGCGCAGGCGTTGAGCGAGAAGGCATGGGTGTCGAAGATCGGCGCAAGGCTGCGGAAGCTGAAGCGCGCGGGCACCGCGCCGCGCAGATCGGCAGCGAATTGCGCCAGCAGCGTGGCCTGCAGCGGGCCGTGCACGATCAGACCGGGATAGCCCTCTTCGCCGGTCGCATAGGGGGCATCATAATGTATGCGGTGGCCGTTGAAGCTCAGCGCCGAGTAGCGGAACAGCAGAACCGGATCGGGCGGCAGCATCCGCCGCGCGGCCCCGGCGGGCGCGGGCGGCATGGAAGGGGGCTCGGCCCCACCGGCCTCGCGATAAACGATGTCTTGCCGCTCGGTGAGCAGCCGGCGCGGGCCTGCGCTGATATGATGGGTGACGGTCACGAAACACAGCACACCGCTGCGCCCATGTTTCAGGGTCACATCCTCGATCACCGAGCGGCGGGTGATCGTCTCGCCGATGCGCGGTGCGTCATGAAACTCAAAAGCGCCGCCCGCCCACATGCGGCGGGGCAGGGGCACCGGCGGCAGAAAGCCTCCGCGCGCCGGATGCCCGTCCGGGCCAAGCTGCGCGCCGGGCACGGCGGGCTGACACAGACACAGGTGAATGAGCAGCGGCGCCTCGGCCCCGTCCTCGAGCGGGCCTTCACGGTCGAAGGTCGCATTGAACCGCTGCACCTGAGCCGCGGTGAGAAGTTCGGACTGGCGCTCTTCGCGCCCGATCCAGTCGCGCAGATGATCGAGGTCTAGGGTCATGCGCGCGATAGGATACCCGCGCGGCGCCTCTGTCCAGCCTCATCACCCAGCCTCACCATCCTGCGGCAAGGATGCCCCGAAGGGCGCAATGGCGGGCGCGGGGCGGATCGGCCCCACGCCATGTCATATGTACCGGGTCTTGCTCCCCGGTCTCAGGCTCAGTGGTTCGGCCCAGTGGTTCGGCCCAATAGTCAGGCGCGGTAGTCGCCGCCGATGCCCTCGATCGAGCGCAGATGCGCCTGCCACTCAAGCTCGAGATCGCCGTCATCCTCGTTCATCTGCACGGTTTGCTGATAGACCCGCGCGGCAATCGCGTCCTCCACCAGCCGCAGCGGCTGGCCGCTGGAGGTGGCGGCGATCTGAATCTCGCACGAGCGTTCCAGATAGAACATGTTGTTGAACATCTCGGCGGCGCTGCGGCCCGTGGCGATGAGCCCGTGGTTGCGCAGCATCAGCACCGGGTGATCGCCAAGGTCCGCGACGATGCGCTCGCGCTCTTCCAGATCCAGCGCGATGCCCTCGAAGTCATGATAGCCGATGCGGTTGTGGAACTGCAGTGAGATCTGGTTGAGCGGCAGCAGCCCCTCTTCCATGCACGACACCGCCACGCCCGCGCGCGTGTGCGTGTGCATGATCCACGCCGCGTCGTGCCGGTTCATATGCACCGCCGAATGGATGGTGAAGCCCGCCGGGTTCACCCGATGCGGGCTGCCGTCCACCTTGTTGCCGTTCACGTCGATCTTCACCAGCGACGAGGCGGTGATCTCTTCCCAGCGCCAGCCGTAGGGGTTGATCAGGAAATGCCCGTCCTCGCCCGGCACGCGCGCAGTAATATGGGTGTAGATGAGGTCGGTGAACTTGTGCAGCGCGGCCAGCCGGTAGCAGGCGGCCAGGTCTTCGCGGGTCTGTTTCTCTTCGGGGGACATCTTGGTCTTTCTTCGTCTGGTCCTGCACTTGGGCAAGAAGGATGCGGCCATGCCGCCGTCTCTGCGGGCACCGCCTGTGTCATCCCTCCGGGGAGAAGAGCGCAGCGGACCGGCGCGCCGCGACGAAGCCGGGTTTCACGCCGCACCGCAAGCCGCCGCACCGCATTCCCCACCTTAGGGCGCGGCTTTCCTGCCGGGCTGCTGAGTTTATGGGCTGCGTGGGGCGCCCGGTCTGATGCGACGCACATCATGCGCATGGGTTGTGCATACGTTGTGCATGGAGTGTGCCTGCGGGAGTCGGCGAGTCTGGGGCGACTCTGGCGTGACTCGGGCCCGAGTCTGGCCCGGCTTTTCACCTCCTTGTTGATAACTCTGTGGACGCCGCAATATCTGGTCCCCGAGGTGGGTTCCTCACCCTGCGGCACCCTACGCCGCGCAGGGGTGCCGCCAAAAAATTCACACTCTAAGTCTCTGTTTTCATGCGTGTTCTCATGAATTTCGCAAAAACTTCACGGGTCTTTCGAAAAACCGCTTGCGGGTCCCGGTGGGTATCCGTAAAAGCCCCTCACCGGCGGCGCTGAGGTGCTAGACGGGACGCCAGACGGGGCGGCG
>NZ_JAAGOU010000049.1:0-17831 GCF_010500775.1 Salipiger sp. PrR002 | reverse complement strand
AGGTCCTGCCCGACGCAGAGCGTGCCGCCGTGATCGCAGGCGCTGGCAAAGGCCCGCACATGGTCCGCCACCAGATCCGGCGTCAACTCTACGACGAGGCCGCGCAGGCCGCTCGTTCCGAATTTGGGTGCCATCTTCTACCTCTCCATGTCCTATGTCCGGCAGCCAGAGGCCGCACCTCAGCTCGTCTTGTCAGCCCGCTTTGTCAACCGGTCTTGGCGATCTCGTCGAGCGCGCGTAGCTTGGCCAGCAAGCCGCCCAGCTGATCGATCGGCACCATATTGGGCCCGTCCGAGGGCGCGTTGTCCGGATCCTCATGGGTTTCGATGAAGACCGCGGCGCAGCCCACGGCGACGGCGGCGCGGGCCAGCGTCGGCACAAACTGCCGCTGGCCGCCGGAGGAGCTGCCCTGCCCTCCCGGCAGCTGCACCGAGTGGGTCGCGTCAAACACCACCGGGTAGCCGGTCTCGGCCATGATCGGCAGGCTGCGCATGTCCGAGACCAACATATTGTAGCCAAAGCTGGCGCCGCGCTCGCAGAGCAGCAGGCGTTCGTTGCCGGTGCTGGCGATCTTAGCGGCCACATTGGCCATGTCCCACGGCGCGAGGAACTGGCCCTTCTTGACGTTGATCGCCGCGCCGGTCTCGCCCGCGGCGAGCAGCAGATCGGTCTGGCGCGACAGGAACGCGGGGATCTGCAGGATGTCCACCGCCTGCGCCACCGCGGCGCATTGCTCGGCGGTGTGGATGTCGGTGAGCACCGGCACGCCGAACTCGGCGCCGATCTGCGACATGATCGAAAGGCCCGCCTCCATGCCAAGTCCGCGCTTGCCGGAGAGCGACGAGCGGTTGGCCTTGTCGAAACTACCTTTGAACACCCAAGGGGTGCGCGTGGCCTCGGCGGCGGCGGCGATCTTTTCGGCCAGCATGCGCGCGTGATCAAGGCTTTCGAGCTGGCAGGGCCCGGCGATCAACGCCAGCGGCGCGTCATTGGCGAAGGTGACGTCCTTGACAGTTACAGGTTTCATGCGATGCCTTCCTTTTGCAGCACGGCCTCGATGCGGGCCACGTCGACGGGATTATTGAGCTCCCAAAACACGCGCCCGCGCGCCTCGACGGCAACGCAGGTGACCGGCGTGCCGTTCTCCAAAAAACGCAGCTGCTCGAGCCCTTCGGCGCGCTCCAGAGGGCCCTCGGGCCAGGTGGCATAACGGGCCAGCGCGTCGGGGCGATAGCCGTAGACCCCCACATGATGCCAGACCTCGGGTGGGGTTTCGAGATTGCCCACATAGGGCAGCACTTCCTTGGAGAAATAGAGCGCCGTGCCATCGCTGCGCATCACTGCGGTGGTGCCCCCCACCCGGCCCGCGTGACGGTCAGAGACGAAATTGGCCAGCGTCTCGGGATCGGTCTTCAGCACCGGAGTGGCCATTTCGACCGCCGGGTTCTGCATGGCCTCGATCAGCGCCTCGATGAACCACGGCGGGGTTAGTGGCGCGTCGCCCTGCAGGTTGATGACGATGTCGGGCGCCTTCTCCAGCTGCGCCACGCCCTCGGCACAACGTTCGGTGCCGTTACGCGCCGCCTCCGAGGTCATCAGCACCTCGGCGCCAAAGCCGCGCGCCGCCTCGGCGATGCGCGCGTCATCGGTCAGCACATAGACCGCCGAGACGCCCTTGAGGCTCTGCGCCGCCTCCCAGGCGCGACGGATCAGCGATTTCTTCTCGCCGGTGGCGCCGGTCAGCTCGACCAGCGGCTTGCCGGGATAGCGCGACGAAGCATAGCGGGCGGGGATGAAGATGACCGCGCTCATGACCGCGCCCCGGCGCAGCAGATTTGCACGGAAAAGACCGCCCGGAGGGCGGCAGAGTGAGATTGACGCATCGGGACCACCCGCCTCGAGAAATTTCCTGCTGGATAGCCCGGGCGCGGGCGGCGGATCAACCGAAACCGCCGTTCCAGCCGCTCAGCGGCATTGCGCGGCGGCAGGTCAGGAGCTCAGCAGCGCCTCGAGATAGGCACCATAGCCGTTCTTGCGGAATTTTTCGGCGCGCTTCGCCAGGGCTGCGCGGTCGAGCCAGCCCATCTGGAAGGCGATCTCATCGGGGCTGCCCACCTGCTGGCCCTGGCGCTCGGTGAGTGTGCGCACGAAGTTGCCCGCATCCAGCAAAGACCCATGCGTGCCGGTGTCGAGCCAGGCATAGCCGCGGCCCATGCGCTTCACGTCGAGCGCGCCCTCGTGCAGATACATCTCCAAAAGCGTGGTGATCTCCAGCTCGCCGCGCGGCGAGGGCTGCACCTGCTTGGCGCGCTCGGGGGCCGTGCCGTCGAGGAAGTAAAGCCCGGTCACCGCGTAGTTCGACGGCGGCACCGCGGGTTTCTCGATGATCGAGGTGGCGCGGAAATCCTCGTCGAAATCCACCACGCCGTAGCGCTCGGGATCGGCCACGTGATAGCCAAAGACCGTGCCGCCGCTCTCTCGCGCATCGGCCTCGGCCATCATGTCCGGCAGCCCGTGGCCGAAGAAGATATTGTCGCCCAGCACCAGCGCCGAGGGCGCGCCATCAAGGAAGTCTTCGGCCAGCAGATAGGCCTGCGCCAGCCCGTCGGGGCTCGGTTGCACCACATAGGTCAGGGAAATGCCCCATTGGCTGCCGTCGCCGAGCGTGCGCTGGAACTGCGCCTGATCCTGCGGCGTGGTGATCAGGCAGATCTCGCGGATCCCGGCCAGCATCAGCACCGAGAGCGGATAGTAGATCATCGGCTTGTCGTAGACCGGCAGCAGCTGTTTCGACACACCGATGGTGATCGGATAGAGCCGCGTGCCCGAACCGCCAGCCAGAATGATGCCCTTGCGTTGCTGTGCCATGTTTACCCCTTCCCCAGCCGTTGCCCGACGCCGTGGCGCGCCTGCAGCGGGCGCCACCAAGCCTCATTGCTGAGATACCATTCCACGGTCTTCTCCAGCCCCTCCTCGACGGTCACCGTGGGGCGCCAACCGAGCTCGTCCCGAATGCGGCTCGGGTCGATCGCATAGCGCGCATCATGGCCCGGACGGTCGGTGACGAAGCAAATCTGATCGGCGTAGGAGCCGCGCTCTTTCGGGCGTTTCGCGTCAAGAATGGCGCAAAGCGTTTTCACCAGCTCGAGGTTGCTGCGCTCGTTCTCGCCGCCGATGTTGTAGCTGCGCCCCAGTTCGCCCTTCTCCACCACCAGCAGCAGCGCGTCGGCGTGGTCCTCGACGTAGAGCCAGTCGCGGATGTTCTCGCCCGTGCCGTAGATCGGCAGCGGCTTTCCGGCCAGCGCGTTGAGGATCACCACCGGGATGAGCTTTTCCGGGAAATGATAGGGCCCGTAATTGTTGCTGCAGTTGGTCAGCACCACCGGCAGCCCGTAGGTCTCATGCCAGGCGCGCACCAGATGGTCCGAACTGGCCTTGGAGGCCGAATAGGGCGAGCGCGGATCATAGGGCGTGTCTTCGGTGAACTGGACCTCCGGGTCCGCGGGCAGCGAGCCGAAAACCTCGTCGGTGGAGATATGGTGGAAGCGAAAGGTCTCGGGCTTGCCCTGCTGGGTCCAATAGGCCCGCGCGGCTTCGAGCATATTGTAGGTGCCGGTGATATTGGTCTCGATGAAATCGCCCGGCCCGTCGATCGAGCGGTCCACATGACTCTCGGCGGCGAGATGCATCACCGCGTCGGGGGTGTGCGCCGCAAACACCCGGTCGAGCGCCGCGCGGTCGCGGATGTCGGCTTGCTCGAAGGCATAGGCTGGGCTGTCTGCGGCTTCGGCGACATTGTCGAGGCAGGCGGCATAGGTCAGCGCATCGAGGTTCACCACCTCATGGCCGCGCGCCACCGCCAGCCGCACCACGGCCGAGCCGATGAAGCCGGCGCCGCCGGTGATCAGCAGTTTCATGCGAAAGACCCCTCAAAGGTGAACGGGCTGTCGATGTCCTTCAGCCGCGGCGCGGCGGCGTCTTTTTCCGAAAGCACCGCCTCCCCCGCGAAGGGCCAGTCGATGCCGATGTCCGGGTCGTTCCAGACCACAGCGCCCTCGGTCTCGGGGGCGTAAGTGTCCGAGCATTTGTAGATGATCTCGGTCTCGGGCTGCAGCGTCACGAAGCCATGGGCAAAGCCCGCCGGCACCAGCAGCTGGCGTCCGTTCTCGAAGCTGAGCTCATAGCCCACCCATTGCCCATAGGTGGGCGAGCCTTTGCGGATGTCGACGGCGACATCGAAGAGCGCCCCGCGCCCGCAGCGCACCAGCTTGTCCTGCGCCCGCGGCGGCGCCTGAAAATGCAGCCCGCGCACCGTGCCAGGGGTCATCGAGAGCGAGTGGTTGTCCTGCACGAACTCGTAGTGGAGCCCCGCCTCGGCGAAGGCCTTGCGGCTGTAGCTTTCAGAAAAAAATCCGCGGTGGTCGCCAAACCGGCGGGGGGTCAGAACTAGAACGCCCTGCAGTTTCGTCGGTTCGATTTTCACCCGTCGCGCCCTTCAAATCAGCAAACACCGCTTGACTAACACAACTCCGATCATGCTTCCCGCACCGCTCCCAACAAAATGAACAGCGTGTCTTCTTGGCATGCTCAGAAGAGACTCCCAGCTGACCTCCAACTCAAAAATGAAAATTCACACTGGCTCGCGCCCCACCGGATGGCCGGTAGTGAGAGGGGTGAGAAGCGTCTCAGGTCGTGAGGCTGCTCATTGATCTGGTGAGCAAATAACAGGTCGAAGGCGGCTATGTCGCACAGCACGTCAATTAGCACGACGTGCGTCGAGTGCATGAAGCGAAAGACCTGGTGTTCCCGGATTCTCCTAGCAAGGCTTGCGGCGCGCACAACCCTCTGATGGCCGGCAGCTCTTCACCTGCACGCCCTTGCTCAGCGAAGGTACATGTTCCTCGCCGTGAAACGGCTTCGACACTTTACACACGAATGACAATGGTTCGACACTTCGCACACACCGACCTCCATCATGCGTGTCAGGCCGCCATGCGGCGTCCGCCCTACCCTGCTCTGGATTCGATTGAGCGCCAATTCGTCAAATGTCAGCTCAGAATTTACCCCATCCCGCCATAACCCATGAATCCGACGGTCGGGTTACTCCCATCCGAGCCCACTTGGCATCGCCAGGGGGCGCCGCTCGGACCGATCCTCATGTAGACCGAGCTTCTTGCGCCCGCGGCTTTCGATCCGACGACCTTCAGTTTGCCCGAGGTTTCCGCCGACAGCTTGGCCCGGCATGCCGCCACGGCCGCATCGCTCGCGGAGAAGCTGCCCTCGACGAAGCCCTTGGTCAGCGGTTGAATCTGCGGACCATCCGCACAGGCGGCGACGAAGGCAAGCGTGGCAAGCAGCACAATAGTCTGGGCGAAATCGACCATCAGGGTGGCCTCCTCTCGTGGCAATCCTGATCAGCCTGCGGTACCGGCGGACTCGGCTCAAGAGGCCCTGGCGAATTCGTGTCTGATCGTTTCCGCGCGCCGATCGCGGACCGGCGCCGTTTCGCCGGTCATCTGCGGCGGCGGTCGGCACCGCGTGTTTCTGGATTACGGAGCTCGGAGAGCTCGACCTTTTCCTTGTCGATCCACATGGCACTAAAGATGGCATACGAGTGCCCGCTCAGAGACCCGCGGGCAACTGTATCTCGCAGCGGGCGGAGCAAGAAAGCTGCCCATAGCGCTCAACGGCGCGGTGATCGGGCTTCAGGGCACCGGGCTGCCGTTCAGCTTCACCGCTCTTCTCGGGCTGCTGTCGCTCTCGGGCATGCTGATCAAGAACGGCATCGTCCTTATCGTGAAGATCGACCTCAGCCTCGCCGGCGTTGTACCCTCCGAGCAGGCCGTGATCGAGGCGTCATCCTCGCGCCTGCGGCCGGTGTTCCTTGCTGCCGCAACGACGATCCTCGGGATGGCACCGCTACTGGGAGACAGATTCTTCGCATGCATGTCGGTGACGATCATGGGCGGCTTAGCGTTCGCAACGCTGCTGACGCTGATCGCCGCGCCGGTGCTCTACGTTGTCATCTTCCGCCGGTCTGGGGCGCCACAAGGGAATGCACCGCATGAGGCCTAATCAAACATACCGGACCCGCTCGGCTTCCTCCAAGCGTGCATCGCCACCGCTTTTTGAACCAAGTAGGTTGAGGCAGCTCCGACAGTGTCCTGCCATCGCCATACGATCCGAGCTACTGCACCTCCGCCTGCCCCAGCTGGTGACCAGCTCTCAATCTGCCTGCTGGCCTTTCCAAGACCCATATTTCAACCTATTTCGCGTTCGCGGGTTAACAAAGAGACCGCTTCGATCGGATAAGGTCGAATTATGAATTTTTGGGTGGTTCAAAATCCAGCGACTCCGAGACGCGAGGCTTGCCGACATAAACTTTCAAGTCCATGCCAAGACCGGTGGTCCGGTCGCAGTGATCCCTGTGCGGAATCCTGGATGCGCGACTAGGGCGTACGCAGCGCAGACATAGCCCCAATCATCTGTTGCCGTTAAAGCCGACTTTGGGAGCCAACGCACTGAAAGCAATGGAGCGACCCGAGAGCATCCGGCCGCTTCCAGTCTGACGGCCGGAGTTTATTCTGCCCACACTTTTCAACGTCCCTGCCGGATTTGGCCATGAACCCTTTGCGCCCCGAGGGTTGGGGGATCGGGTCTCTTGCTGACCGTTGTCCCCCCGGCTGCGGCGTGCCTTCCACAACCAAGGGGACCTGACTACTGCTCGGGCTAACTCAGAAAGTCATCTGGAGCCCAAGATAAAATGTGCGCCCAGGGCCATTGCCGGTTGCCGCGTAGGGCAGATATTCCTCGTCTCCGACATTCGCCACTTTGGCGGTGATCAGAAGATTGTTGGTCGGCTCATAGCTCGCGAAGATATCCCACAGCCCGTAAGCATCGCTTTTCTCTTCGCTGTCGATCGAAACGCCCGCAGCGGTGTAGCTGTAGGTGGCGCCCGTGGTCAGATCGCGGTTCATGAAATGACGCGCCAGAGTTGTCGAGAAGGTCTCGGGGGGCTGAAGCTCATAGCCCTCATAGCCCGAGGGCGGTGTCGAGTCCGAATTGGTGTAGGACAGCGCGGCGGACCACAGTTCGGACTCATAGGCCGCCTCGAGTTCGAACCCCTGTGTGACCGTGGTGCCGTCGATATTGTCGTAGTAGGCAAGCGTCGTCGGACCAACCGAGGTGTAACTGTCCTCCGTGACGTAGGCGACATAGTCTTCGACGTTCATCTTGAAGTACGCCAGCCGCGCGGTCAGCCGGTCTCCGGCGGCCAGAAAATCGTTCCGCGCCACATTGACGCCGATCTCGCCGCCTTCGGTCGTCTCCGTTTCGAGATCGGGGTTCGGCCCAAGATAGAGATTGAAGAACCCATAGCCGTGGAAGCTCTCCTGAAGAGTTTCCTGCAGCGAGGGCGCTCGGCTGCTCCGCGAGAAGGAGACATAGGGCTGCAGCCAGTCGTTGACCTGATAGGCCAGCGTCAGCTTCGGATCGAAAGACGTCTCGTCGATATCGACATCGCCCGACTCCAGTTCGTTGTCGAGGCGACCCTTCAGGCTGTAGTCGCTGTAGCGCAGCGCGGCGGTGACTTCCCACGGACCATTCGAGAAGGTGTTCTCGGAGTAGATGCCAAGGTTCTTCGCTTCGCCGTAGGTTGGGTTCGCCCCCCCTTCCGCGCCGCCCAGAACGTCTTCGTAATACTCGAAGCCATTGGTCGAGGTGAGCATCCAGCCCCCCAGAGCAAGCTCGCTGACATTGGTGACGTCGAGCCCGGTGGTGATGGTCTGCATCTGGCGTCCGACGTAAGAGCCGGTGCCGTCGATCGAGCCGGTGTATTCATTGTCGGTGACCGAGCGATAGAGGTTCGCGGTCAGGTTGACCGCCGGGCTGTAGTCGAGCGTGTAGCCCAGCTTGTAGAGGTCGGTCGTCATCTCCTGATAGTAGGAGTTGGAGGCGTAATCCGCGTTCATCCGGGTCGCCAGAAGTTCGAGGCTCTGGGTCTCGGTCAGCGCGTAACGGCCGCGCAGCATATAGCTGTCGCGATCCTTGTCGGTGTTGTCCACCGTGTTGCCTGCGCCATCCTCAAAAGCGTCGGCGGTGGCCCTTGCATAGGCGGCCAGCACCGAGCCCCGCTCGCCCACATAGGCAGCGGCCCCCATGCGCCCGAAGTCGTCGCCATTGTCGCCATAGCTCAGCTTGACGCGGCCACCGGCGCCCTGACCGTCAACGATGTCCTCTGCGTCGATCAGCCGGAAATTCGCCGCACCGGCGGAGCCACTGCCGCCCGCGGTCACCACCGCGCCGCGGGTGATGTCGATACCCTGCAGGAACAGCGGTTCCAAATTCGCGTAGCCCTCCGAGGCGTGCCCATTGAAACGGAAGTTCTGCGGCACCCCCTCGACGGTCATCGCGACCCGGCCCTGCCCCTGCAGCCCGCGGATCGAGACGGCAACACCGGGCTGGCCCGGGTTCAGGCGCGTCGACGCGCCGGGCGTTTGGCGGATCACGTCATCCACCGTCGCCGTGCCCCCCTGCGCGGTCACGGCATTGCCCTCGAGGTGCGAGGTGTTTTCCCCGGCGTAGGTCGGCGTGCCGTCTGCGGAATAGCCGACGACGATGCGCCCGAGGTACAGATCGTCGCCCTCTTCCGTCGCCTGCGCCACGGCGCTCGTTCCGGTTACGGCCATCGCCAGCGCAATTGCGGTTGCGGATCGGTAAGTTGCAGCAAGTCTCATCGTCATCCGTTCTGGTCCCTTCGCCGACGCAAGGGCGTATACTGGCCCTCGCCCGTCGCGACGCGTCGGCACACTCGTTATCGAACGGCACCAGCGGGGCTGGCCGTTCGGGGTTTTGATTTTTGGGATCTCGCTTGCGCATGCGGTCGGATATGCGTCCTGACCGCTGTCAGCTGGCGCTTCCGAAGGGTTAGGCCAGGCCAGAACGAAAAGTCAAGTGATTAAGTCAGGAATTTGATCCTGTCCTGCTGCCGCCTCGCTATGCGCCATTCTCTGGCTTCCCTAAGGGGACATTGACGAGCATCTTGCGTCCTCAAGTTTACCTGAGTAGATAAATCAGGAATATTTGCATATCCTTGCTCCAGCCAATGCACCTGCGGGTGCGAGCCAGACACCTCGTCCACCCAAGGCCAGGAGTGACTAAATGGCTCAGAACCCGCCACTATCCGCGCAGGATATCCGGACCGCGCGCATCGAAAAGTCCAACCTTCGCGAGCGCGATCTGGCCGAGCAGCTTGGCATCAGCGAAGCGCAACTGATGGCGGCGCATGTCGGCCATGGTGTCACCCAGATTACTGCCGATCCCGACAAGCTGATGGCCGCTGCGGAAAAGCTGGGCGAGGTCATGGCGCTGACCCGGACTCCTTCGTGTGTGCATGAAAAGGTCGGTCGCTACGCCAATTACCACTCTGGTGAGCACGCCTCGATGGTGCTCAACGAAGAGATCGATCTGCGCATCTTCCCGCGCCACTGGGTGCATGGCTTTGCGCTTGACCAGCAGACAGACAAAGGGCTCCGCCGGGCGCTGCTGGTGTTCGATGCCGCAGGCGATGCGGTCCATAAGATCCACATGCGCGACTGCTCGGACCACGGAGCATGGGAGGCGGTGGTGGCCGATCTCGCGCTCGAGGCCCAGGACGACACGCTGCAGACCGAACCGCGCGAGGCACCGGAGCCCGCGAAGTCCCGGCCCGACCGCGCAGACGAATTGCGCGCGAACTGGGACAAGCTGACCGACACCCATCAGTTCCTGATGATGGTCAGCCGCATGAAGATGAACCGGCTCGGTGCCTACCGCATTGCCGGAGCCCCCTACGTCCGCCCTGTGGCACCGCAAAGCCTAAAGGCCCTGTTCACCGAGCTTTCGGCAAAACAGGTGCCGGTCATGATCTTTGTCGGCAATCAGGGCTGCATCCAGATTCACTCCGGGCCGGTCACCAATATCAAGATGATGGGGCCATGGCTGAACGTGCTGGACCCGGGCTTTGACATGCATCTGCGCAGCGATCATGTCGCCGAGGTCTGGGAAGTTCACAAGCCGACGCGCCGCGGCATGGCGGTGTCGATCGAAGCCTTCGATGCCGAGGGCAGGATCATTCTGCAGATCTTCGGGGTGCGCAAACCTCAGGACCGTGCGGCAGAGTTCGAGGCCATTGCCGCCGCCCTGCCCGAAGCCGCGCCCGCAGAGGTGATGTCGTGAGCGCCGCGCTCTCGCGCAACCGGGCGGCCCTTTTCGCCGGTGCTGCTTGGGCCGCGCTGGCGCTGCCCCTGCTGATGGCCAGTGCGTTGCAGGCCCAGGAGCCGCAGCGCATCGTCTCGATCGGCGGCGCGGTGACCGAGATCGTCTACGCCCTCGGCGAGCAGGACCGTTTGGTGGCCCGCGACACCACCTCGAATTTCCCCGAAGGGGTGACCCAACTCCCCGACATCGGCTACATCCGGCGCCTGTCGCCTGAGGGTGTGCTGTCGGTGAACCCCTCGCTCATCCTTACCGAGGAAGGCGCGGGCCCGCCCGAAGCCGTCGAATTGCTCCAAGCCGCCAGCATCGAGTTCGCGGAAATCCCCGAAGGCTATGACCGCGAGGCCGTGCTGACCAAGATTCACCGCGTCGCCGAGGTTCTGGGCGTGCCGGCAAAGGGCGAGGCGCTCGCTGCCGATGTGGCCGCCGATCTGGATGCGGCGGCAGAGATCGCAGCCAAGGAAACGGCTGGCGCGCCGCGCCGGGTGCTCTTTGTGCTGTCGTTGCAGGGCGGACGCATCATGGCGGGCGGCACCAACACCGCCGCGGACGGGATCATTCGCCTTGCTGGCGGGGTGAATGCCGTCACCGACTTCGAGGGTTACAAGCCGCTGTCCGACGAGGCCATCATTGCCGCCGCTCCTGACGTGATCCTGATGATGGCGCGGGGCGGCGACATGGGCGCCAGCGACGAAGACCTGTTTGCGCAGCCCGCCATCCTCTCGACCCCGGCAGGCGAGACCCGCTCGGTGCTGCGCATGGATGGGATGAAGATGCTCGGCTTCGGCCCGCGCACCGCCGAGGCGGTCGTAGAATTGGCCCACGCGCTGGCAGGCGGCTGAGATGGTTGCGATCCACCCCGAGGCCCATACGGCAGGTGATCGGCGCAAACTGGCGCGCTCGACAAGTTGGGTGCTGGTGGCGCTGCTGCTGGCGACCGCCTGGGCAAGCCTTGCCGTGGGCGCATCGGGCGTGTCGCTGCCTGCCGCGATCGGCGATCTTCTGGCCGGGCGCGAGATCGAGGCGCGCACGCGGATCATCCTGTGGGACATCCGCCTGCCGCGGCTGCTGACCGGCATGATGGTGGGGGCGTCGCTGGCCGTGGCCGGGGCTGTCCTGCAGGGGCTGTTCCGCAACCCGCTGGCCGACCCCGGCCTTGTCGGGGTCAGCGCCGGAGCCGGGCTTGGCGCAATTTCGGCGATCGTTCTGGGCGGGCTTTTGCACCTGGGGCTTTCCGGGGTCTTCGGCCCGGCGCTGGTGCCGGTGATGGCCTTTGCGGGAAGCTGGCTTTCGGTCAGTGTGCTGTATCTTATCGCGACGCGCGGCGGGCGCACCTCGGTGGCCACCATGCTGCTCGGCGGGATTGCCCTTGCCGCGATGACGGCGGCCTTCTCCGGACTGCTGATCTACATCGCGGACGACCAGCAACTGCGCGATCTGACGTTCTGGAGCCTCGGCTCGCTCGCCGGGTCTTCGTGGAGCAGGACGCTTTACGCCGCGCCCTTGATGCTGACGGCGCTCATCGCCGCCCCGGCCTTGGCGCGGGGATTGAACGCGCTGGCCCTGGGCGAGACGGCGGCGCATCATCTGGGCATCCCGGTGCAGCGGCTGAAAACCTTGGCGATCCTCGTCGTCGCGGCCGCCGTTGGCGCGGCCACCGCGATTTCCGGCGGCATCGGCTTTGTCGGCATCGTCGTGCCGCATCTGCTGCGGCTCGCCACCGGCCCTGAACACCGTGCCCTGCTGATCAACTCTGCGCTGCTCGGGGCCAGCCTGCTGCTCATCGCCGATGTGATCAGCCGCAGTATCGTCGCGCCCAGTGAATTGCCCATCGGCATCATCACGGCGGTGGTCGGCGGACCGTTCTTTCTGTGGATCCTGCTGCGCCGCCGCGCCAGCCTGGAGATCTGAGCGATGCTCGACGCCCGCGACATTACCGTGGACTATGGTCACCGCCGCGTCCTCGACCGCGTGACCTTCTGCGCCGCCCCCGGCGCGCTGACAGCCATTGTCGGACCGAACGGGTCGGGCAAGACAACGCTGCTGCGCGCCATGACCGGCGATCTGAACTATGCAGGACGCATTGTGCTGGGCGGCGAGAATCTCTCGACGATCCCGGTCTGGCGGCTGGCGCTGCGGCGCGCGGTGCTCTCTCAATTCACCCCGCTGGCGTTTCCGTTCACCGTGGCCGAGGTCGTTGGGCTGGGCCAAATCCGCACAGGTCCCGGCAGCGCAGCCGATCTCACGCCGCGCGCGCTGGCGCGGGTCGGCCTGAGCGGTTACGCAAGCCGTCCCTATCAAGAGCTGTCCGGTGGCGAGCAGCAGCGCGTTCAGCTTGCCCGTGTCCTGTGCCAAGTGTGGGAGCCGGTCGAGGCCGGTGAGGCCCGCTGGCTGTTCCTCGACGAACCGGTCTCGAGCCTCGATATCGCGCATCAGCTGCAGGTCATGCAGATCGCCCGGGACTTTGCCGACGCCGGCGGCGGGGTGGTGGCGATCATGCATGATCTCAACCTCACGGCGATGTTCGCCGACAGTGTCGCACTCCTCGCCGAGGGGCGCCTGCTCGAACAGGCCAGCCCTGAGGCGCTGCTGCGCGATGACCTGCTGTCGCGCGCCTATGGGTGCAGCCTCCGCGTCAGCACTCCGCCGCCCAGCGGTCCCTATGTGCTGCCGCACACAGCACGGCTCGGGACCGCCTGAGCGGCCCACATCAGCCGAATATTCGCGCTACGGATCGAACCAGCCGAAACGCATGTTCATCTACCGCCGCCTCGACACCAGCCCCACCGTGCTGACCCCCAGTTACGGGTTCGGCTGGACACTGTCGGGATGGCTGCTGTTCCCGTTCCTGCAGTCGATTGGGCAGGAGACCATGGGCCGGATGCGAAAGCGGGTGCGTGACAATCTGACCAGCACCTTTGCCAGCAGTTACAAGTCGCGGGTCACGCTGGAGGAAATGCTGACCAAGGAGGCCGTACTGGACTACCGCGCCATGCGCACGGGCGAGAAATACCTCGTCACGCCCTGGGGCTGACCCGCAGGGCAGAGAGGCGCCGCCCGTCGCCGGGCGGCGCCACATAAGGTTACAAAAGCTCGAGGACCTTCTTCGCCGCCGCCTCCGACGAAGCCGGGTTCTGCCCCGTCACCAGCCGGCCATCGGCCACGGCATGAGGTTGCCAGTCGCCAACGTTCTCGAAGTCAGCCCCGAGCTCGCGCAGCTTGGTTTCCAGCAGGAACGGCACTGCCTCGACCAGCCCCACGGCCTCTTCCTCGCTGTCCGTGAAGGCAGTGACCTTGCGGCCCTTCACGATAGGATCGCCATTCGCATCCACGACCTTGGCAAAGGCCGCCGGGCCATGACAAACCGAGGCGACGACCTTGCCGCTATCCCAGGCCTTGCCAATGGCCTTGGCTGCAAGTGCGCTTTCGGCGAGGTCGAACATCGCGCCGTGGCCGCCCGGGATGTAGAGCGCGTCGTAAGCGGTGACGTCCTCGTCCTCTAGGCGGCCGGGGCTGGACAGCAGCGCCGTTGCCTCCGCATCTGCGCCAAACCTTGTGACCGAGGCCGGGGCCTCCTCACCAGCCACGTCGGAATTCGGATCAATGGGAACAGGTTTTCCGCCAAGCGTCACCAGCGTGACCTCGTGGCCCGCATCAAGGAACGCGTAATACGGGCTCGCCAGCTCTTCGTACCAAACTCCGGTGGGGTTGCCGGTATCGCCAAGGACATCGGCCGCAGTGGACAGGATCAGAATACGTGCCATTTTCAGGTCTCCTTGCATTGTCTCGGAACGTCCCGCGAGGGTCACTGCAGGAACGTCTCCGGATTGATATGGGGCGAATTCGCAGATCGAGAAATTGATGCGCAGCATGTCAGATATCGGTAAGCTGGACACATGAGCCCGGAGATATCTCTTCTTCGCGTCTTCCACGCCGTGATGGAAGAACGCAATGTCACCGCTGCGGCGCGGCGCCTCGGCCAGTCGCAAAGCACTGTCAGTGGGGCGCTTGCGCGGCTGCGCGTCGCCTTGGGGGATGAGCTTTTCCTGCGCGCCAGATACGGCGTCGAGCCGACCGAGAAGGCGTTGCAGATCGCCCCGGACATCGCAGCCGGGCTGGACCGGCTCGAACTGGCGTTCCGTGCCGCGGAGCCTTTCGATCCGACTCAAAGCACGCGGCGTTTCCGGCTGTTGCTGGGGCCTTACGCGGAGGTCGTCCTTGCCCCGTCTCTGGCCGCGGCCTTCGCGCGTCACGCCCCCAAGGCGGAGCTCGAGATCGCCCCGATCGGCCCGGACCTGGATCCGCGCTCCCTTGCCGGGCAAAGCTTCGATCTCGCCATTGGCCGTTTCTCCCCGCCACCAGAGGACTTAGTTGTGTCGGAGATCTTCAATGACGGCTTCCGCTGCATCGTCGCTCCTGAGGCTCTGGCAGATGATGCGATCCTGGATCGCGACCTATACGAGCGGCTACCGCATGTGGTCGTGGCGCCGCCCGGAAAATGGCGCACCGGGTTACACAAGCTGACCGCTGACACAGGCCTACGCCGCAACACCGCGGTGATCGTCTCGCATTTCCTGACAGCAGCCCCTACCGTCGCCCGCATCGGAGGCATCGCCACTGTCCCTGCGCGTATCGCAGCCCTGATCGCCGAACCTCATGGGCTTCGGGACTTGCCGGTCCCACTGAACCTGGGAACATTCCCGACCCAGGTCGCCTGGCACCCACACAATCGGAGCGACGCACGCCACATCTGGCTTCGAGAGCTTCTGAACGCCATTTCAGTCGTGGAAGGGAAAGGGTTCTGAGAAGCGTGAGGGGCAACTGATTAGCAGCCACCTGCGCGTTGCCGCTTTCGACCCGGGACGGAGTCTGGCTTCGGTCGGAAGCGGGAGCGTTGAGCAGCCATTCAAGGAAAATGTCCCAAATATGCCGCGCCTGCAGCTTATCCTCTGCGCACGGCGGGAATAACCGCTGAGGCCTAATGCTCAGGAGATAGTCTGCTTTTTGGTATTCGTCGGCACAGCCGGTCTTTCAAGCGCCAACAGCCGAGGTGACCGGCAGCCTGCTCGACGCCTTCATTTCTTTCAGCGACAGGTTAGAACGGATGCTGGTCACCCCGGGAAGCCGCCGTAGCGTGCTGTCGACAAACACGCTGTAGTCGTCGAGATCCTTCGCCACCACAATCAGCAGGAAATCGTCCGCGCCAGTGGTGTTGTGGCACGCCAGGATGTTGGGCGTCGTTTGGACGAGACGCTGGAACTCGGCGGTGGCGACTTGGTCATGCTCGGAACAGCGCAGCTGGACGAAGGCCATGACACCGAGGCCGAGTTTGCGGCGATTCAGGTTCGCCTGGTAGCCTTCGATAATGCCGTTTTCCTCGAGCCGTTTCAGCCGGCGCCAGCAAGGAGTTTCGCTCATGCCGAGGCTTTCGGCGAGCTTAGCGTTGGTCATGCGGCCGTCGTCCTGCAACAGGTTCAGAAGCGCGGCGTTTACACCGTCGATCTCGGGCATGGGTTGGATTCCTTCAAAATGCTTCCCCCCGATAGAGGATACTGCCTCAAATATCTTCAAATAGGGGAAGAATAGCAAAGTTATTTCGAAAGCATGGGGCTATCCTCCCGCCAGTTCGCCCTCAATCGAAAGACCCTGCCATGAAAGCCGTCCTTTTCGAGAAGTTCCAAGAAGCCCTCAAGCTGACCACAGTTGCCGACCCGAGCCCCGAACCGCATGGTGTCGTGCTCAAGGTTGCCGCTACAGGCGTCTGCCGGAGCGACTGGCACGGCTGGATGGGGCACGACAGTGACATCGATTTGCCGCATGTGCCGGGCCACGAGTTGGCCGGTGTGGTTGAAGCTGTGGGCAAGGACGTGAAGACCTGGAAGATCGGCGACAAGGTCACCGTGCCCTTCATTTGCGGCTGCGGCACTTGCTCGGAATGTCACTCCGGCAACCAGCAGGTGTGTCTGGCCCAAGAACAGCCGGGCTTTACCCATTGGGGGTCTTTTGCGGAGTACGTGCCAATCCATCAGGCAGACCTGAACCTTGTTGCGCTCCCCGAGACGATGGACTTTGCGACCGCCGCCAGCCTAGGCTGCCGCTTTGCCACCTCGTTCCGGGCGGTGGTCGACCAGGGCAAAGTCAGCGCCGGCCAATGGGTCGCGGTGCATGGCTGCGGCGGCGTCGGCTTGTCGGCTGTAATGATCGCCGCGGCAGCGGGCGCGAATGTGATCGGTGTCGATCTCGACCCGGCCAAGCTTGCCATGGCCCAGAAACTCGGCGCGGTGGCGGTCATCGACGGGCGCGAGGTCGACGTGCCCGCCGCCATCCAGGAGATCACCAAAGGCGGCGCGCATGTCTCGCTCGACGCACTGGGGCACCCGGCAACCATGACCAACTCGATCCTCTGTCTCAAGCCGCGCGGCAAGCACGTGCAGGTGGGGCTGATGCTGGGGGACCAAGCTGCCCCCGCGATCCCGATGCCGAAAATCGTCGGTCAGGAGATCGAGCTGCTCGGCTCCCATGGAATGCAGGCACACCGCTACGGCGCGATGCTGGACATGGTGGCGAGTGGACGGCTCGACCCGTCGCGGTTGGTGGGCAAGAGGATCAGCCTTGCCGAGGCCCCGCAGGAACTTATGGAAATGGACAAATTTCAGTCCGTCGGCGCAACCGTCATCACCCGGTTCTGAGCTCGGGCCTCACAGTATCCCACCGACCCAATCCAAAAAGACGGCAAGTCGGCGCAGACCGGCTGTTGGCGTGAGGTAGAGCGCGGTGATATCGAGGGGCGCGGCTTCCAACTCGCCGGCGAACAATTCGACAAGGCGGCCGGCATGGATATCGTCAGCCACCATGAAGTCGGAGAACCGCGCGATGCCGAGGCTTCCGAGAACAAGCCGGCGGGCCGCTTCGCCATTGCCCGCAACCACCGAGGTCGGCAGCGAAAGCGGCTCGGGCATCCCCTTGAATTGCAGGGTGTTGATATGCTCGGGCGCTGCAAAGCGCACTTGCTCTAGCGCCTTCAGGTCCTGCGGCGACGAAGGCCAACCCATGCGGTCAAGATATTCCGGGGCGGCTACAAGTTTCCATGGCGTGCGCCCGAGTTTGCGGTGCAGCTGTCCGGCGTCAGCGCCCATGGGACATCTGAATTGATTTCGGAAAGGAGGGTTTCTGGCTCATCGTAACTACCAAGGAGTGGAGATGAGACAGAAACCCGGAACACCGAAGCCTTCCGCCGAGAAGGTTGTGAAGGACATCCGCTGACGCACCCGCAAACAGCATTCGGTGGAGGAAAAGAACCGCATCGTGCTTGAGGGGCTTCGCGGCGAGGAGAGCATAGCCGAGCTTTGCCGGCGCGAGGGGATTGCGACGAGCCTGTACTACAGTTGGTCCAAAGAGTTTCTCGAGGCCGGCAAGAAGCGGCTTGCTGGTGACACGGCGCGCCAGGCGAGCAGCCCGGAAGTAAAGGTCCTGCGGGCTGAGGCCAGCGCGCTGAAGGAGGCCTTGGCAGAGGCCACCCTTGAGGGTTCTGTCGCAAACTTTAGCAGGGAGTGCAGAACAGCCTGTCAGCGGACACA
>NZ_JAAGOU010000048.1:0-21127 GCF_010500775.1 Salipiger sp. PrR002 | reverse complement strand
AAGGCTGTTCCAGATCAGACGAAGCATACAACCCCTACACATACTTGACTTGGAAACTCGTTGATTAGCGCTGCGCCCGGCATGGAGAGGTGCGGCAACGCGTCGTCGCTTCGCGAGACGCTGTCTGCCGCCAACCAAACCAAGAAACGCCACAACGCGCAGCGTTGTGGGTTTTTCTTGGTTTGGTGGTCATAGCGCAAGCAAAACACCCGGCTCCATTCCGAACCCGGCCGTTAAGTGCTGCCGCGCCAATGGTACTGCGTCTCAAGACGTGGGAGAGTAGGTCACCGCCAAACCTAGTAAAACCCACAATAAATCAACCAAACGTATCTCTCAAAACGGTCCTCAGCCACACATCCCTATCCTGCGGCGCAAAGCGCCCGCCACGCGACCAACCCCGGTCGCGCTATACGCGTTTGTGTGGGCAATATCCACTGCCCGCGAACGTCCATGCACAGAGGCTGCGCCGTGGCAAACAGCGCCGCCGCTTGCGGGCGTGGGGGTGGAATGACTAGCTATGCTCCAAACGGGATCGACGCCGGGGTCATCGCCCCGCGCGCGCAGCCCGAGGAGTATCGCTATGAAAAACATCGGCTTTTTGTCTTTTGGCCATTGGTCGCCGCAGCGCGGGTCGGCCACGCGCACAGCCTCTGACGCTTTGCTGCAGGCCATCGAGCTTGCGGTGGCGGCAGAAGAGCTTGGGCTCGATGGGGCCTACTATCGCGTCCACCATTTTGCGCGCCAGCACGCCAGCCCATTTCCGCTGCTCGCTGCGGTCGGGGCGCGGACCTCGAAGATCGAGATTGGCACCGGCGTCATCGACATGCGCTATGAGAACCCGCTCTATATGGCCGAGGATGCCGGCGCTGCCGATCTGATCAGTCAGGGCCGCCTGCAACTGGGGATCAGCCGCGGCAGCCCCGAGCAGGTGATCGACGGCTGGCGCTACTTTGGCTATGCCCCCGCTGAGGATGAGACCGATGCGGACATGGGGCGCCGTCACGCGCAGGTCTTCCTGCAGATGCTCGAGGGGCAGGGCTTTGCCGAGCCGAACCCGCGGCCGATGTTCCCCAACCCGCCAGGCAAGCTGCGGATCGAGCCCTTCTCGGAGGGCTTGAAGGACCGCATCTGGTGGGGCGCCGGGTCGAACAAAACCGCCGAATGGGCAGCCATGCTGGGCATGAACCTGCAAAGCTCGACGCTTAAGGACGATGAGACCGGCGAGCCCTTCCACATCCAGCAAGCCAAGCAGATCCGCGCCTATCGTGAGGCTTGGAAAGCTGCGGGGCACAGCCGGAAGCCTCGGGTGTCGGTGAGCCGCTCGATTTTCGCTCTGATGAACGATCAGGACCGGATGTATTTCGGCAATGGCGGCAAAGGGGACGACTCCGTGGGCTTCATCGAACAGCAGCGCTCGATCTTCGGGCGTTCCTATGCCGACGAGCCCGACCGGCTGATCGAGCAGCTGAAAGGCGATGAGGCGATTGCCGAGGCCGATACGCTGCTGCTGACGGTGCCGAACTCTCTGGGGGTCGATTACAACGCCCATGTGATCGAGAGCATCCTCAGCCATGTGGCACCCGCCCTTGGCTGGCGCTGAGCGATAAGAAATATGCCCGGCCTTGTGGCCGGGCATTTTTTTGTCCCTCAGGGGTGTCTCAAGAAACGATGGTCAGCTCGCCGCTGCGGTCCTTGAGGCCGATGCCGGTGGTGGACAGCCGCCGCGCCTCGGTGATCAGCCACGCCAGCCGCTCGGCGGCGCGCGGCGGCGTCAGGCCGCCGGAGGTGTGGATGTTCGACACGCAGTTTCGGGCGCTGTCGCGGGTGCCGCTGCGCGGTGCCCAAGTGAGATAGGCGCCAAGGCTGTGCGAGACGGTGAGTCCCGGACGTTCGCCGATGAGCACCAGAACCATTTGCGCGCCGAGCCGCTCGGCGATCTGGTCGCCGATCGCCACCCGGGCCTGCTCGGCAAAGCAGACGGGGGCCTCGGTGAGCTCGGGCAGAAGCGCGCGCAGGTGCCGGACGACCGCTGCGGCATGGGCGGTGACGGCAGGCGGCGAAAGGCCATCGGCAATCACGATCGCCAGATCCGGCTCGGTGAGTGGCAGCTCGGTGCCGGGCGCGAGTTGTCGACCGAGGTCCGGGCGCTTGAGGTAGTCTGCGCGGCTCCGCGCCCGGCTGGAGACCTGCGCCAGCGGGCGCAACTCGCGGCGCAAGCCGTCCCAATCGGGCGTCTCAAAGATGGCGTCCTTGGCGGCGGCATGGTCCTCTTGAAAGGCCAGCAGCCGCGACAGCGGCAGCGGGCTCGCGCTGGCGTCGAGCCGCACGCGAGAGGGGGTCATGCGGCCAAGCTGGGCCAGTTTGCTGCTGATATCGCTCATGCCACCAGTCCCATGTTGCGCAGGATCATGTCGGGGTCCGGCAGTGCGCCGCGCTGCCCGCCAAGTCCCGCTGTCTTGAGCCATGCGTCAAACTCGGGCGCGGGTGTCAGGCCGGAGATCTCGCGCAGATAGGCGATGTCTTCGAAGCCAAGGCTTTGGTAGCCGAGCATCGCGTCATCGGCGCCCGGCACGGTGATCAGGAAGGTGACGCCCGCCGCGACGAGCAGCGTGGCCAGCACATCCATGTCATCCTGATCGGCCTGCACGTGGTTGGTGTAGCACACGTCCACGCCCATCGGCAGGCCGAGCAGTTTGCCGCAGAAGTGATCCTCCAGCCCGGCGCGGATGATCTGCTTGCCGTCGTAGAGATATTCCGGCCCGATGAAGCCGACCACCGTGTTGACGATCATCGGCTCGAAGGCGCGGGCGACGCCATAGGCGCGGGCCTCGAGCGTCTGCTGATCGACGCCGTGGTGGCCATCGGCCGACAGGGCGGCACCCTGTCCGGTTTCGAAATACATGGTGTTTTGGCCCACCGTGCCGCGCCCGGCGGCGCGTCCGGCGTCATTGGCCTCGCGCAGCACATCGAGCGTAACCCCAAAGCCGTCGTTTGCCGCCTGCGTGCCCGCGATCGACTGGAAGATCAGGTCGACCGGCGCCCCGGCGTCGAGCAGGTCGAGCGCATTGGTCACATGGGTCAGCACGCAGGATTGCGCGGGCATGTCAAAGCGGGTGCGGATGTCGTCGAGCGCGACCAGTAGATCGTGGCAGTTGCCGATATTGTCGGAGGCGGGGTTGATCCCGATCACCGCGTCGCCCGCGCCGAAGAACAGACCGTCGAGCATGGCCACGGCGATACCGCGCGGGTCATCGGCGGGGTGATTGGGCTGCAGCCGGGTCGACAGGGTGCCGCGTTTGCCCAGCGTGGTGCGAAAGGCGGTGATCACCTCGGTCTTGCGCGCGACGCGGATCAGGTCCTGATTGCGCATCAGCTTGCTGACGGCGGCGATCATCTCGGGGGTGAAACCCGGCGCGGCGGCGCTGAGCGCGGCGGTATGTGCCGCTGGTGAGAGCAGCCAGTCGCGCAGATCGCCAACGGTCATCGACGCGAAAGGCGCAAAGGCCGCCGCGTCATGGCTGTCGATGATCAGCCGCGTCACCTCGTCGGCCTCATAGGGCACAACCGCTTCGGTGAGGAAGGTCTTCAGCGGCAGGTCGAGCAGGGCGCGGCGCGCGGCCACGCGCTCCAGCGCCGAGCTTGCGGCGATGCCTGCCAGTTGGTCGCCGGATTTCTCGGGCGTGGCGGCGCTCAGAAGATGCGCAAGCGAGCGGAACACGAACTGTTCGCCGCGCGCGGTGGCACGATAGGTCGGCATTACAATCTCCGCAGGTGAGTGGCCCAGTCGGGCGCTTCCATGATCGAACGGGCGCGCATCTTCTTCCACATGCCGTATTTGTGGAAATCGAAGTCGAGCCGCGACACCTCGAGCTGCACCATCGACCACAGCGACCATTTCACATCGGCCAGAGCCTTGTGCACGGTGACTCGGCTGACGATCTCGGGGCGGACCTCGCCGAAATAGGCCTCGATCAGTTCCAGCTCGCGCTCGGGGGTAAAGAACATCTCGCCGAACCAGATCCCCAGATCGTAGCAGCGGTCGTTCATCGAGGCGTATTCATAGTCGATCAGCATGATCGAGCCATCCTCGCCGATCATGAAGTTGCCCGGCATCGGATCGTTGAACGAAGCCACGAGGTCGACGCCCGAGGCATCGATCGCCTCGCGCGCCAATTGGGTGTTGAGCCGCAGCCAAGCGTCCTCGCGATACTTGCGCCCGCCAAGCTCGGCGACCTGCTGGGCGTGTTCGTCGATCATGTCAAAGACGGTCTTGGTCAGCCCGAGCGCCGGAAGCCCATGCATCGTGCGATAGGCGGCGATGGCGGCGCGGCATTTTTCGATGTCGGCGAAATCGCTGTGGGTCGAGGCGCGGCGGTCGGGCAGGAAGTCGTTGATCTCGACGCCCCGGTGCGCGAGGTCATCATGCACCCGTGGCCCCAGACCCGCCGCAGCGGCCTTGCGCGAGGCGTCCATGGCAGCGTCGCGATCGATGAACATCTCGGTGCCATTGCCGGGCACTTTGACGAACCAATCGCCGCTGCCGTCCTTGCGCTTCACCCGCCAGTTCTCGTTCGAAATGCCGCCCGAAACCGGGCCATAGACCATGTCGCGCCCGCCTTCGAACAGCGGCGCATCGCGGATCACTGTCTCGATGGTCTCTTCCATGGCATGCGCGGCGCTGCCGAGAGGTTTCATCATCATGCGGCCTCTCCCGTGATGCGGATCTTCTCTTCGAAAGAGGGATGGCGCAGCATCATGCGCAGCCGCAGCAGCCGCCATTCCCCGTATTTCAGCCATTCCACCGCGCCGCGCTCCGACAGGTGCGACATCAGCCGCGCCCAGAGCGCATGCAGCAGATCGTCCACATGCGACCACAGCCGAGCGCGCGCAAAGCCAGCGGCGTCGAAACTGCCAGCATAGGCGGTGTAGGCGGCTTCCATGTCGGTCTCGATGTCGGTCATTTCGGCCAGCAGGCAGCCGACGTCATAGAGCGGGTCGTTCATCCCGGCGCGGTCGTAATCCACGAGCAGCGCCTCGCCGTCGGGGCCAATCAGGATATTGGACGATGAGCCATCGTTGCGGCAGGGCGCGAGCGCGCCATCGAGCAGCGGCTCGGCCTGCGCCACCAGACGGCGCAACCACAGGATGTCATCGGGCAAGGCGATGCCCTGCGCGCCATGGGCCTCGATCACCCGGTCAATCTCGGCGAAGGGATCGAAACGGCGTGGCAGCGCGGCACCGGCGTGCAGCTTGCGCAGCGCGGTCATGATGGTGCGGGTGGTCTGCGCATCCTGCAGGTGGTGCTGGCGCGCGGTGACCCAGCCCTCGCCGCAGGCGGTCATGGCAATGGCGCCCCTGGCCTCGTCGGACCAGAGCACCTTTGGCCCGGCCCCGGTGTCACCCGCGGCGCGGGCCCCGGCGATGGCAGCGGGCAGGTCGAACCAATGCATCATCTCGGGGTGCATGCGTTTGACGAAGGTCCCGCCCGCCAGAGCCGACCGGCTCTCCAGCGCCTTGTAGCTGGGCGAGGCCAGCGCCGCCGGACCGGAGGTTGCCGCGGCGGGATCGAGCCCCGCCGCCGCCAGCGTCTCGGCCATCATGTCATCGGTGACGAGCTGACTCATGCGCTGGCTCCTGCGGCCTTGTCGAGGTTGCCGCCTGCGCGGTCGATGCGGCGGATCATCTCGACCAGCACATCGCCGCCGGCGTTGAGATCCTCGGGCGAGGTGTATTCGTCATTGCGATGAATGACGCCATTGACCGAGGGCACCGCGACCACGATCGACGGCAGGATCGCGTTCACCGCCACCGCGTCATGGCCGCCGATGGTGTCGATGGCGATGCGCGGATAGCCGAAGTCATCCGCCGCGCGTTCGGCCAGCGCAACCAGCCGCGCGTCGAAACGGCCCGCAGGGCGGCGGTCGACCGAGACGATCTCTGCCGAAACGGCGGCCTTTTCGGCCAGACCGGGCAGGGCGGCGCGCAGTTCGGCTTCGGACCATTCCAGCATCGCGGGCTCGGGCGCGCGCAATTCGGCAAAGAGGATGGCCTTGCCCGGCACGATATTGGGCGAGTTGGGCGAGATATCGACCCGCGCCACCGAGGTGAACAGCGTGTCGCTGGCGGTGTCGGCCAGCTCGCGCACCTTGGCGATGATGTAAGCGGCCCCAAGCACCGCGTCGTGACGGTCTTCCATCGGGGTCGGGCCGGTGTGGTTTTGCTCGCCGGTGACCTCGATCCGCACCTTGAGGGCACCCCAGTGACGGACGAAGGGCGCGATCCGAGCGCCAGCCTTCTCCATCTTGTCGTCCCCTTCGATGTGGATCTCGAGGTAGATGTCGGGCTGCGGCGCGGGATCGCTGCCCATGTAGCCGGTGCGGTTCAGTTCCGCCTCGACGCTGAGCCCATCACGGTCGGTGCGGGCGAGGGCGAACTCGCGGGTCAGCCCGCCCGCAAACACCGAAGAGCCGAGCAGCGAGGGCTGGAAGCGCGCCCCTTCCTCGTTCATCCAGTCCGCGATCACATAGTTGCAGCTGGGGGTCTCACCCCGTGCCTTCGCCTCGTTGCGCCATGTCTCGATGGCGGCCAATGCCGCGACAACGCCATACGCGCCATCGAAGCGGCCCCCGCGCGGCTGGCTGTCGAGATGCGAGCCGATCATCACCAGCGGCGCATCGGGGCCCGCCAGATCGATCCGGCCAAAGAGGTTGCCAATATTGTCGACCAGCACGTCATAGCCCCGCTCCGCAAGCTCCGCCCGGAACCAGTCGCGGGCGGCCTTGTGATTGTCGGTGAGAACGGGGCGGTCGATGCCGCCGTCCCCGGTGCTGCCGAACTCGGCCTGTTTCTCCATCAACGCCTGCAACAGCGCCGCGTCGATCCGGGCAAGATCCAGCGTTTCGGTCATTGGGGCTCTCCTTGGGGGTGGTCTTCATTCAGGAAACAGGCGGCCAGCGCCTGATTGCCGCGTGAGGTGAGGCGCGGGTTCTCGACCCGGCAGCGGTCAAAGGCATGCGGGCAGCGACCGGCAAAGGCGCAGCCCTGCGGCAGGTTGATGGGCGAGGGCGGCTCGCCCTCCATGAGGCAATCCTCGGGCCGATAGCGCCGCTCTTCGAGCGTCGGCGCCGCCGACAGAAGCGCGCGGCTGTAGGGGTGGCCGGGATCGAAGAACAGCCGCTCGTTGGGCGCGACTTCCACAGTCTCGCCCAGATACATCACCGCGATCCGCGAGCAGACCTGCCGCACCATGGTCAGATCGTGCGAGATGAAGATATAGGTGAACCCGTGCTGCGCCTGCAGCCGCTCGAAGAGGTTGAGCAGTTTGCCCTGCTCGGTCTGGTCGAGCGCCGAAAGCGTCTCGTCCATGATCAGAAGGCGCGGCTCCAGAACCATGGCGCGGGCGACGTTGAGCCGCTGGCGCTGACCGGCCGAGAGGCCCGTGGGCAGGCTGTCGTACAGGCTTTCGTGCAGGCCGACCTCACTCATAGCGGCGCGCGCGCGGTCGCGGCGCTCGGCGCGATTGCCAAGCTTGTGAATCTTCAGCGGCTCTTCGAGGATGGCACCGATAGAGCTTTGCGGCGGCAGCGAGCCATAGGGATCCTGCAGCACCAGCTGGAACTTGCGGCGCAATTCGCGCAGGCGCTTGGGGCTGGCCTGACCGACGTTCTCGTCTTCGAAGAAGATCGAGCCCGCGTCGGGCCGTTCAAGCCCGGTCAGCAGCCGCATCAGAGAGGATTTGCCGCAGCCGGACTCGCCGACGATGCCGAAGTTGTCGCCGGGGAAGACGTCGAACTCGACGTTGCGCACGGCCTGCACCAGTGCCTTGCCGCTCTTGCCGCGGGTCTCATAGTGTTTGGCGACGCCGCGCACCGACATGATCGCTTGCTGGTCGCGGTCCTGCGGACGCGAGACCTCTTTGCGACCCTCGGCCCAGAGCGTCGGCAGCTCTTCGATCAGCCCGCGGGTGTAATTGTGCTCGGGTCCGCTGACCAGCGCCTGCGGCGCCTGCCGTTCGACAACCCGGCCCGCGTGCAGCACCATCACCTCATCCGCCGCGTCGCAGGCGACGGGCAGCGAAGAGCAGATGAACAGAACGGCGGTCGAGAAATCCTCGTTGAGCTCGCGCATCAGCTTGAGGATCTGCGCCGCCACCGTCACGTCGAGCGGCTGGGTGATGTTGTCGGCGATCAGCAGCGCCGGGTCCGAGATCAGCGCATCGACGATCATCGCGCGCTGCATCATGCCGCCCGAGTACTGGAAGGGATACTCGTGAAAGCGCCGCTCGGCGGCGGGGATTTTCACCGCTTCCAGCAGGCGGATGGCCTTCTCCTGCGCGTCGCGCGACGAGATGTCGGGCCGCACCGCGCGCAGCTTTTCGACCAGCTGCGCGCCCACGGTCATCGTCGGGTCGAGCGCGCCAGCGGGGTTGCCGCCGACATAGGCGATCTCGCGCCCCGCAAGGCTGCGGGCGTGGGACGGGTCGCGGATCAGATCGCGGCCCTCAAAGAGGATCTCGCCCGAGGTGATCTTGAGCGGTGCCGAGAGCCAGCTTGCCAGCGCGCGGGCCAGCACGGTCTTGCCCGAGCCGCTTTCGCCGATGACCGACAGGATGCGGCGCGGCGCGAGATCGAAGCTGACGCCATCCAGAACGGTGCGGTCTGCGCCTTGCCCTTCGACCACGACGCTCAGGTTGCGCACCGAAAGAAGAGATTGGGTCTGTGCCATGTCGAGCGACATCTCAGGCGCCTCCGTAGATCTTGTTGCGTGCGCGTTCCAGAGCGGCGCCCATCAGGTTGACCGAGGTCAGCGTCAGCACGAGGAAGACACCGGGCATGGTGGCGATCCACCATGCGTTCATCAGGTATTTGCGCCCGTCGGCGATGATGTTGCCGAAGGTGGGGGTGGGCGGCTGCACGCCGAGGCCGAGAAAGCCCAGCACCGATTCAAAGATCATCATGCGCGCGATATCCAGCACCGCGACGAAGGCCACGGGCGGCAGCACCAGAGGCAGCAGCAGGGTGAACATGATGCGCCAGTCCGTTGCCCCCAGCACCATGGCGCCGCGCACGAATTCCTTCTTGCGCTCTGACATCACGGTCGAGCGCATGACCCGCGCGTAGACCGGCCAGCCCGCCAGCCCTAGGACGAGGATGATCGACGGGATCGTGGGGCGCGAGACGCCGAGGATGGTGATCGCGAGGATGATCATCGGGATCGACAGCTGCGCGTCGGTGAGGCGCATGAGCACGGTGTCGGTCTTGCCGCCGAAGTAGCCCGAAAAGAGCCCCACCAGCGCGCCCACGGCCAGCATCAGAACGGTGGTCGAGATGCCGATCAGCAGCGAATAGCGCAGCCCGACCAGCGAGCGGGCCAGCATGTCGCGGCCCAGCTGATCCGTGCCCAGCGGATTTGCCCAGCTCCAGCCTTCGCCCATGAAGACGGGCGGGCTGAGCTTGGCGCGAATGTTCATCTTGGTCGGGTCGATGCCCGACAGCCACGGGTAGAGGATCGCCGCCGCAAGCAGCACGAGGAAGACGGCCAGCCCGATGCGGAACTCGATGGAGGAGAAGGCCTCGGACCAGATGCGGGCAGAGATCTTGCGGCCCTTGGGGGCGGGCAGCGCCTCGGGGGAGATGTCGATGGAGCTCATCAGTATTCCAGTCTCGGGTCGATGGCCGTCGCGCAGAGATCGACGACGATGTTGATCAGGACGAATGCGGCGGCGGTGACGATGGCGATGCCTTGGATCAGCGGGAAGTCACGCTGCATCACCGCGTTGATCGTCAGCAGGCCGAGCCCCGGGTAGTCGAAGATGAATTCGATCACGAGAACCCCGCCGAGCAACATCGAGAACTGCACGCCAAGCAGGTTCAGCAGCGGCACCGAGGAGTTTTTCAGCGCGTGGCGAAAGATGATCTGGTTTCGCGTCAATCCGCGCACCGCGGCGATGTCGATGAACGACTGTCCCATGACGCCCGCCACGGAAACCGTCAGCGTGCGGATGATGAAGGGCGCGATCTCGATCGCCAGAACGAAGGCGGGCAGGATGGTATAGGCAAAGCCGTTGTAGCCGATGGCGGGAACCAGTTGCAGCTTTACCGACAGCAGCAACGCCAGCACGATGCCAAGCCAGAAATTCGGCAGGCTGACGAAGAGAGACGAGGTGTAGAGCGCCAGCCGGTCGGGGAAGCGCCCCGGCCTGAGCCCGCCCCAGACCCCGATGGGAATGGCGATGATCAACGCAAAGACCATGGCCAGAAGCGCAAGCTGCAGCGTCATCGGGGCGGTCTCGGCGATGAGCGACCAGACCTCGGCCCGCTCGCTGCGGGTGCTGTCGTTGAAGCTGGCCCCGCCGACCGCTGCGCCATTGGCCGGGCGCACGAAGCTCTGACCAAGGTCGCCGTGAAGGATGCCGCCGACATAGCGGCCGAACTGCACGTAGATGGGATCGCGCAGACCCATGTTCGTGGCGATCTCCTCGATCAACGCCTCGGGGGCCATGCCGCCAGCCATCAGGCGCACGGGATCGCCCGGCACCACGCGCAGCAGGGTGAAGATCAGGGCGGAGACGAGGAAGACGATCAGCGCTCCCTGTGCGAGCCGTCGGGCGAGGAATCTTGCGATGAACATCGGCAGCTCCTGTCGGGTGTCTTGTTGGGAGGAGGGGCCGGAGCCCGAAGGCTCCGGCCGTCACGTGCCTGACAGGATCAGGAGAGGGTAGTTTCCGACGCGTCCGACATGCCGTCGGGATAGATGAAGAGGTCTTCCACATCCGAGCGCATGCCGTGGATCAGCACCGAGGTGAACAGGCTCAGCGCGGGCACCTTCTCGGCCAGCATCGGCATCAGGTTGGTCTGCAGGCTCTCGCGGCGCTCATCCAGCGAGGAGGCGTTGCGCTCGGCGTCGAGCGCGGCGTCGATCTCGGGGTCTTCGATGCCGCAGATCCGCTTCGAGGTGGAGTGGAAATGCGTGCGCAGCACCAGATCGGGTTCGGGCGAGCCGGTGGACCAGCCGCAGTCGACCATATGGCCGGGGCCGCCGCCCGGACGGTCGTAGAGGCGCTCGTTCCATGCCGCCACTTCCATCACGTTCAGCGTCACCGGGAAGCCCTGCTCCTGCAGCAGCGCGGTGATCACTTCGCCGTATTCCTTGGTCTTGGGGTAGAAACCGGTGGAGGTGATATACTCCAGCTCCGGCAGACCCTCGCCGCCCGGATAGCCCGCTTCGGCCAGCAGGCGCTGACATTCGTCGGGATCGTATTCGGGGTAGTTCTCCAGATCGGTGTAGCCGAACTTGATGGGCGAGACGAAGTTGCTCGAGGCCTCACCGGCGGTGCCCATGATCTCGAGGATGATCGAGCGGTCGATGGCATGCGCGGCGGCCTTGCGCAGCAGCGGGTTGTCGAACGGCGGCTTGGAGCAGCGGAACCACAGGTATTTGTTCTCGACCGAGACGAGGCGCGAGAGCTTGATGTCCTCGTTGCCTTCCAGCGTCTGCACCTGCTCGGGCTCGAGCCGTTCGATGACATCGGCCTGACCGTTCATCAGCGACAGCATGCGGGTGGTGGCGTCGCCGACGAAGGAGAAGGTGACGCCGGGGATCTTGGGCGCGCCGCGGAAGTAGTCGGCATAGGCTTCCATCACCGTGTCGTTGCCGCGCTGCTCGACGAATTTGAACGGGCCGGTGCCGTTAAGGCGCTGGCTGAGCGGGCCGTTGGGGCCAGCGGCGACATCCTTGGCCGAGAGCATCGGCAGGTAGGAGGCAAGGAAGATGAACAGCGAGGCGCCATAGCCGCCCTTGGTGGTGTCGACCACGACGGTGTAATCGTCGGGGGTGGTGACTTCGAACGTGTCGGTCGGGCCGGGATAGACCTGCTTGGGGCGGTCAAGCTGCGCGCCGTATTCGAAGGTGGCTTTCACGTCCTTGGCGGTGAAGGGCTCGCCGTCGTGGAATGTCACACCTTCGCGCAGTTTGATCTCGAGGCGGTGGGCGTCGAGTTCGTTGATCTCAGTCGCCAGCTCATAGATCACCTCGTCGGGGTTGTCCGGGCGCATCGGGGCACGGGTCAGGAAGCCCATGACAAAGCCCTCGATGTTGGTCTGCGAGAGGGTGGTGTGCGCGGTCGGGTCCCAGTTGCCGGTGATGTTCTCTGCCGACAGGAACACAAGCGGCTTGGATTCTTGCGCATGTGCCGAGCTGAAGAGGAAGTCAGGATTCAGGCGAAGGGCGCCCGCAGCGGCCCCGGCCATCGCGCCGTAGCGCAGGAAATTGCGTCTGTCCATGTCGTTCTCCTGTTGGATTATCTTTGGTTATTCGGTCTTTATGCCGCTTCGGTCGCACGCAGGCGGGCCAGTTCGTCCAGCATTTGCGCGTGAAGTTCAGGGGTGGCGCTGGCCAGCACCTCGCCGCACGATCCGGTGCCGAGCGGGTTGCCGTTCCAGTCGGTGATGACGCCGCCAGCGCCGCGGATCACCTGCACCACCGGAAGGTAGTCATAGGGCTCCAGCCCGCATTCCAGCACCAGATCGCAGTGACCCGAGGCGAGCAGGGCGTAGTTGTAGCAATCGCCGCCGAAGCGCAGCAGGCGGCAGCCCTCGCGCAGCATCTCGAAGGCCGGGGCGCGGCTGCCGGTGAACAGCATCGGGTCGGTGGTATAGGCGAAGGCCTGTGACAGCTCGCGGCAGTCGCTGGTCTGCACCGGGGCACCGTTGAGCGTGGTCTGCTGGCCTTCGATGCCGCACCAGCGCTCGCCAATGGCCGGCATGTCGATCTGGCCCAGCTTCGGGGCGCCATCCTCTAGCAGCGCCATCAGGCCGCCAAACAGCGGATGGCCGGTGACAAAGCTCTTGGTGCCGTCGATCGGGTCCACCACCCACACATGTTTGCGGTCTAGGTTCTCGACCCCATGCTCTTCGCCGAAGATGCCGTGATCGGGATAGGCCTCGGCAATCCGCGCACGCAGCATGGTCTCGATGGAGCGATCGGCGATGGTGACCGGGCTGTCGTCGACCTTGTGCTCGACGCTGAGCGCCTTGCGGAAATGCTTGCGCGCGAGTTGGCCTGCTTCGTCGGCGGATGCGTTGGCGAAGGCGAGGGCCTGAGGAAGGTCGAACATGCAGTCTCTTTCAATCTGGTCGGCGGGCTGACTGGCTGGCGGGTCATCTGCCCGGTGCTGTTGCCTCACGCTCACATCCAAACGGGCAAAAGTGCACAATGTTTTTGGCGGTATCGGAGGCAAAAACACAAAAGGCCGCATAAAGAGGCAGATTTTTTGCGTGAATTGGTGGATTTTGGACTGAGGATTTACGAATCGGCCATAAATCCACATTACGTGAGGATACTTGTGGATTTGCTGGGCTGTCTTGCTAAGGTCCTGCCACACTTAGGGAAGCCAGCCGGGGGCAGATGCGCCCATGGAAAGGAAACGCCATGTGGTCGCACGAGCGGCAGTCGAAGATTCTCGAGTACCTCTCGCAGGAGGGGAAGGTCGAGACCAACCGCCTCGCCGAGGTCTTTGACGTCTCGCGGGAAACCATCCGCCGCGATCTTCTCGACCTCGACCAGCGCGGCACGCTTGTGCGGGTGCACGGCGGCGCGGTGACCTCGGACAAGGTGATCCTGCCCGAGCCCGCATTTTCGGACCGTCTGGTCGAAAACGCCGAAGCCAAGCGCGCCATCGGTCGCCGGGCCGCCGCGCTGATCGAGCCGGGCTCGACGATCTTCATCGACGCCGGGACGACAACCTTGGCCTTCGCCCATGAGCTCGAGCAGGACCGCGACCTGCGGGTGATCACCAACTCCATCGAGATCGCGCAGGTTCTTGCGGCGCGCAGCGGCATCGACATGCTGCTGCTGGGCGGCAAGCCGCATGGCGATGTGCCCGCGACCTTCGGCGAGTTGACCCTGTCGGAGATTGACCGCTTCCTTGCGGATTACGCGGTGATCTCACCCGTCGGGATTGATCCCTCCCGCGGTGCCACCGACTACGAGCTTCACGAGGCGGAAGTGGCGCGCAAGATGATCCGCGGCGCCCGCCGCTGCATGATGCTCTGCGTCTCGTCGAAGATCGGAACCGAAAGCCGGGTGGCCATCTGCCGCACCGGTGAGATCGACCAACTGATCACCGATACGGGGGCAGACCCCGCGTTTGAGCTGCCCTCAGGCGAGGTGGTGCGCGTGCCCGTGGGGGAACCCGAGGCGCTGAGGTCGGCGCGCCGCCGGGGTTCGGCAGAGACGTGAGCCTCCCACGCCGTGCGTCGCCATCCGTAGTGAAGCGCGGCGCTAGCCGTCTTCGCTGAAGACAAGCTCGACGCTGGCCATGGGCCAGCAGCCCCGGTTGAGCTCAATCGCCGCGCCATCGGGCGCGCGGTTGATCGCCGTCACATGCTGCACCGGCGTCTTGGGGGTGAGGCCGAGGATCTCGGCCTCTTCGCGGCTGGCGAGCCCGCCGCGCACCCGCGTCTCGGCACGGCGGTAGTGCGGAATGCCCGCGGCGCGATAGACCGCCACGACCGAGCCGCTCTGAGCGTAATCCGCTTCGAACCGTGGGAAGCGCGCGGGCGGGAATTCTTTGCGCGAAAGATAGATCGGCGCGCCGTCCAGCAGCCGCAGCCGGTGCATCCGGATCACCTCGGCGCCCGGCGCCAGCCCGAAGAGGCGCGCGGCCTCGGCGCTGGCCGGTGCCCGGTCGAGCAGCAGGGTGCGGGTCGAGATGACGCCGCCGTCCGCCGCGAGGGAGTCGGCGAAGGTCATGTCGCTGCGCACCTCGAAATGCCGCGGCTTTTGTCGCACGAAGATGCCCACGCCCTTGCGGGCCTGCAGCCGTCCCTCGCTCTGATGCAGGGCAAGCGCGCGGCGCATGGTGATGCGGTTGACCGCAAAAAGCTCGGCCAGTTGCACCTCTCCCGGCAGTTTCGAGCCCGGCGCGACACAGCCGCGTTCGATCGCCTCGGCCAGCCGGTGATAGATCTGCAGCCAGATCGCGCGCTGGGCTTTCGGCGCATAGGGCTCCAGCGCCAGCGCCGACAGCTCGGGGTGAGCGGCGGGGGCAGGATGGTCGGTGGGGGCGTCAGACACGGTCGAGCACTTTCCTTCCAGCTACGAAGACCGCCCGCACTTCACGGCTGTCGGGGTCCACCACGATGAGGTCGGCGCGTTTGCCGGGGGCGATCTCTCCGCGGTCTTGCAGCTTGGCCGCCCGCGCAGGGTTTGTCGAGACCAGCGCCCATGCGTCGGCCATGGGCAACACGCCCGCCTGCCAGAGCCGAAAAGCGGCGTGCAGCGGCGCGGGATAGTAGTAATCCGAGGCCAGCACATCGCACAGACCCGCGCTGATGGCCGAGGTGGCACAGAGCGCCCCATTATGGCTGAGCCCGCGCAGCGCGTTGGGCGCGCCAAGAATCACTGGCTCACCGGCGTCGCGTGCCGCTGCCGCTGCGGCCTCGGTCATCGGAAACTCCGAGACGCTGATGCCCAGATCGCGCCCTTCGGCCCAATCCTCGGCGCTGCATTGGTCGTGAGACAGGATCGGCGTGCCGCGCGCGCTGGCCCCAGCGCAGATCTGCGCGGTCGCGCCGGGCACTTCTGCGCGCCGTGCCCAGACCTCGTCGATCAGCCGCTTGGTTTCTTCGGGGGTGATCCCCATCCGCGCCGCCATGCGCTTGACCTTGCTCGAACCCGCATCGAGGGCGCGGTTGGCGGTGGTGTGATCGTTGATCGACAGGATGTCGCCGGGACGCCGGTCCAGCCAGCCAAGCACTTCGGCCACATGGTCGACGGCGAAGGTCTCCCAGCGGATATTGAGGTGGGTGCTGCAGCGCAAGCCAGACGTGGCCGCCTCCAGCGCCGCGACAAGTTCGCGCGCGACTTCGATGCTGCGCAGCCCCGGCTCCCACGACACGGTGAGCGCATGGAAGGCGGTGGTGATGCCGTTCGCCAGCATCTGCCGGTCGGCCTCGGCGAAGGCGAGCGGGTAGGGGAAATGCACCCCGGCACGCGGCTGCACGATGGCCTCGAACCCGTCGCCATGCAGATCCACGATCCCCGGCAGCACCCATGCGCCGCGTGCATCATAGGTGCGTGCCTCCGGCGTCGGAGTGTCCCGGATCAGCCCATTCGCGACGTATAGGGGGCGGGCCGTAAGCGCGCCCTGTGCCAGAATTTCGCCGCCGGTGATGGTCCATGTCTGTGTCATTGCGCGTCCTGCTGTCGCCGTCACGAAAGTTTCAATGGAATCTCCTATGACCTCTTCCTGTGACACTCCTGTGTACACAGCAACCCCTTTTGGAGACCACAGCATGATCCGTTCTCTCCTTGCCGCGACCGCCACGCTTGCGCTCACCGTCGCCGCACCCGCTTTTGCCGACCCGCTGAAATTCGCGGTGACCGACATCGAGGGGCTGGAAGCCCTGCAACAGGAATTCGCCGCCTTCGAAACCGCGCTTGAAGAGATTTCCGGTCAGCAGATCGATCTCTTCCCGGTGAGCTCGCGCACCGCCGCCGTCGAGGCGCTGAACCAAGGTCAGGTCGATCTGGTGCTCACCGGCCCCGCCGAATACGCGGTGATCAAGGAACTGACCGACGCGCAGATCGTCACCGCATGGCAGCGCCCGAATTATTACGCGCAGATCGTCACGCTGAGCGAAGGGCCGGTGAAGTCGGTGCAGGATCTCAAGGGCAAGACCGTGACCTTCGGCTCGGTCGGCTCGACCTCGCAGCACCTCGGCCCGGCGCAGGTTCTGTCGGACTTCGGCCTTGCCTATAACGCCGACTATCAGCCGCAGATCATCTCGCGCAATGTGGCGGTAGAGGCGCTGATCCGCGGCGACGTGGCGGCCATCGGCATGAACGAGGGGCACCTTGCCAGCATCCGCGAAGCCTTCCCCGAGCAGGCTTTCACCGTGATCGCCCGCGGGCGCGATCTGCCGAACGACATACTTGTGGCGCGCGCCGATGCGGATGCCGAGGCCATCGCGTCGGTCAAGGCAGCCTTCGTCGAGCATGGCGATGAGCTGATGCAGGCGGTGCTGCAGGGCGATGACAACCAGAAATACAAGGGCGGCTTCTTCCTCAGCGAGGTGCAGGACAGCGACTACGACTACGTGCGCTCGATGTATCAGACCATTGGCGTCGACACCTCGTCCTTCGTCGGCAACTGATCCTTTGATCCAAAGGGCCGGGCGTTGTTGCGCCCGGCCCCCCTCGGAGAGCCCCATGCTCGATCTTATGAACGCCCCGACACAGACCTCGCCGAGTACGATCGCTCCGGTCATCACCGCGCGCGGGCTGGCCAAATCTTACGATCGCCGGACGATGATCCTGCGCAGCGTCGACCTGCAGGTTCTGCCCGGCGAGCGCATCGCTCTGATCGGTGCAAATGGCTGCGGCAAGTCCACGCTGCTCAAATGCCTCATCGGGCTGCACCCGATCAGTGGCGGCGAGCTTGATTGCCTCGGGGCGCGCATGCAGGGGCGTGGCAGCCGCGCCGAGCGGCAGCGCCTCAGGATGCAGACCGGTTTCGTGTTCCAGAAACATTGCCTCGTGCGGCGGCGCACGGTGCTGTCGAACGTCGTGCACGGGCTCTTCGGTGCCAAGGGCAGTTGGCGCGCCTTTTCCCATTCCGTCGCCCCGGATAGCTGGCGGCAGAGCGCGCTCGACGCGCTGAGTGCAGTGAACCTTGCGGAAAAGGCCATGTTCCGCGCTGACGCGCTGTCGGGCGGCCAGCAGCAGCGGGTGGCGATTGCGCGCGCGCTGGTGCGGCGTCCCAAGCTGCTGATCGCCGACGAGCCTGCGGCGAGCCTTGATCCGGTCTCGGGCCGCAATGTGATGGACCTGTTCCAGAGGCTCTGCACCGAGCAGGGGATCACCCTGATCTACACCTCCCACGACATGAAGCACGCGCTGGATTACGCCACGCGGGTTATCGCGCTGAAACAGGGGCGGGTGCTCTTTGACAAGCCGAGCGCCAAAGTATCCCAATCCGACCTGAACGAGACTTTCGATGGCTGATCCTCGCGCCGTTTCACCCCCCGACCGGCTGACCGGCACCTCGCCCGCCTCTTTCGCTGCGCTGGTGGCGGTCGGGGCGCTGGTGCTTGTGTCGCTCAACAATGTGGCGCCCTCGTTGGGGCAGCTTGCCGATGGCGTGCCGGGCATGTTGCGACTGGTGGGGCGGATGCTGCCGCCGAACACCGAAGCGGAGTTTCTGATGCGCATCGCGCTGCGCATTCTCGAGACGTTCCAGATCGCCCTTGCGGGGGCGGCCATCGGGATCGTGCTCAGCCTGCCCATCGCATGGCTGTCGGCCCGTGGGCTGACGCCGCTGGGGCGGGGTGGCTTTCTGGTCAAAGCATTCGTATCGCTGCTGCGCACCATCCCCGATCTGGTCTGGGCGCTGCTCTTCGTTGCCACTGTCGGGCTGGGGGCGGTGGCCGGGACGATGACCATCATGGTCGACACCATCGGCTTTTGCGGTCGCTTCTTTGCCGAGGCCATGGAGGACGCTGAGAAAGAACCGCAAGAGGCGCTCGCGGCCATCGGCGCGAGCCGCGCTTCGGTGCTGGTGGGCGGGGTGCTGCCCGATATCATGCCGTCGCTGATCAACTCCTCGCTTTTTGCGCTGGAGAAGGCGGTGCGCTCTTCGGTGGTGCTGGGACTCGTCGGCGCGGGCGGCATCGGGCAGGAGTTGAAAGTCGCGTTCGATCTCTTTCAGTATCGCAACGCCTCGATGATCATCCTCGTGATCTTCGCCTTCGTGCTGCTGATGGAGATCTGCACCGACAGGCTGCGCGCGCGGCTGCGATAAGGCCGTGCCCGGCCGAGTGGCCCGCGCTTTCCTCGCGGGTCACTCTGCGGCGTTGGCCAGCCCGGCCAGTTTGTCGATCAGCCGGTCGAGGTCGAAGGGCTTTTGCACCACGTCCACGTCCGAGGCGAGCAGTTCGTCCCCCAACGCCACGCCCTCGTCGTATCCGGTGACGAAAACGACCTTCAGCGTCGGGCGGGCCTGTCTCGCAGCCTGCGCCAGTTGCCGTCCGTTCATTCCCTTGGGCAGGCCGACATCGGTCAGCAGCAGGTCGATCGGCGTCTCGGTGGCCAGCACGTCCAGCGCCTCGGCGCCGGTGCCTGCCTCGAGCACGGTAAACCCGCGGTCGCGCAGGGCGTCGACCACCACCATACGCACGAGGATTTCATCCTCGACCACGAGGATGGTCTTGCCCGAGGCATCGGGCACCGCGCGGCCCTCGGGCGCGGGGGGCGGCGCGTCTTCGGCGGGTGCGAGGCTGCGCGGCAGCAGCAGTGACACGGTGGTGCCCATGCCTTTCTCGGACCGGATCACCGCCACGCCGCCGGTCTGCTGCGCAAAGCCATAGACCATCGACAGACCCAGCCCGGTGCCTTCGCCCATCGGTTTGGTGGTGAAGAACGGATCGAAGGCGCGGGCGATCTGGCTTGGGTCCATGCCGGTGCCCGTGTCCGTCACCGAAACCTCGACATAGTCGCCCGGCGCGAGGTCGCCTTCCTGCGCCTGATCCGCCTCGCGGGTGCAATTGTCGATGCGGATCGTCAGTTGCCCGCCCTCGGGCATCGCATCGCGGGCGTTGATGCAGAGGTTCAGAAGGGCGTTCTCCAACTGGTTCGGATCCACATGGGTGGGCCAGACATCAGCAGACGCAACGGTGGAAACCTCGATATGCGGGCCGACGGTGCGCTGCACCAGATCCTCCATGCCGCGCGTCAGTTGCACGAGGTCCGTCGGCTTGGGGGCGAGCGATTGCTGGCGCGAGAAGGCCAGAAGGCGCTGGGTGACATGGGCGGCGCGGTCGGTCGCGCTTTTGGCTGCGTCGAGATATTTGGCGAGATCGTCGCTGCGCCCCTCGTCCAGACGCTTGCGCATCATCTCCAGCGACCCCGAGCAGGCCGCCAGCAGGTTGTTGAAATCATGCGCGAGCCCGCCGGTAAGCTGGCCCACCGCTTCCATCTTATGGGCCTGCCGCAGCGCCTCTTCCTTGGCCATCAATTCGTTGGTCTGCTCGGTGACGCGCTGTTCCAGCGTCTCGTTGAGACGTGAGAGCTCGGCAATGGCACGGTCGCGCTCGGCCTCGACCGCGCGGCGCGCGTCGATATTCATCAGGACGCCGGAGAAGATCTTGGGCTTGCCGTCGCGGTCATGTTCGACACTGCCGTTGGCCTCGATCCAGTGATACGCGCCGTCGGCCTGAAGCACCCGGAACTGCTGGGCATAGGGGCCACCGGCGGCAAGCGTCTCGTTGATCCGCTGCAGCAGCCTGTCCTTATCCTCTGGGTGGACATTGGTGACCAGAATATCGAGCGAGAGCGCCGCGCGGTCCTGCTCGGGGGCAAGCCCCATGGCCTCTGCAAGTGCTTCATCGACGATGAACGCATTCGCGGGCACGTCCCACACCCAAGTGCCGACGATGGCGCCCGCGGCAAGCGCCAGATTGACCCGCTCTTCGTTTTCCCGCGCCCGCTTTTCGCTCCCGCGGATTCCCGCCTCGGCGCGCTTGCGGTCGGTGACATCGCGAAACAGCACCGCGACTTGGCCAAGGCTTTCCGGCTCCACCCGCCGGGCGGACACCTCGATGAAGCGGCCAATCTCCGAGAACTGACGTTCAAAGCGGATCGCCTTTCCCGTCGACAGCACTTCGCCGTAAATCTTCACCCACTCGCGCCCGTCGTTGGGGGCCACATCAAAGACCGTCTTGCCAACGATCCCCTGAATGCCGGTGTGCCGCTCGTAGCCCGAGTTGGCCTCGATATGCACGTAGTCCGAAAGCGGACCGTCAGGGCCGTCGATGAATTGGATGATGCAAAACCCGTCGTCGATGATTTCGAAAAGCGCGCGATAGCCAGCCTCACGGCGCTCCCTCTCGTGCTGCGTCCTTTGGTCATCGGATGCAGGGCCGGAGTTTTCTGCCGGCGAAGGCCGTTTTGCTTTGAAGAACGAAAAACGCATCACGGCCTCGGGCGATTGCAAAGGGTCACAGGTCAGCATGTAGAGGCCCGCACGCCATGGCAAAGCCCTTTCACCGCAGTGTCTCAGTCCTGCACCACTATCTTGTGGCAGTGTGGCAGTGTGGCAGTGTGGCAGTGTGGCAGTGTGGCAGTGTGG
>NZ_JAAGOU010000047.1:0-22491 GCF_010500775.1 Salipiger sp. PrR002 | reverse complement strand
GTGTTGGCAAAGAGATGAGGCGGAGGCTGAGAGGAGACCGGCGCGCGCTGCTGCTTCTAACTTCCTTGATCAGCCTAGTCCTCCTGTGTGGCGACGCTGAGGGCGACGTGGACCCTGGTAGTCATTTGCCCGGGCGCGATCTCCCCCCCTAACTGGGGGTTGCCCGGAAGCTCCCGCTTTCCCGCGACGAGATTTCGAAATGGGGACCATCGATCATGATGATCGATTGACCAATCGCTTCCGCGGCGGCATAGCCCATGATGCGCTCGGCACTCGCGTTCCAACTCATGATGCGGCCATCAAGATGCTTGGTGTGGATTGTCGTCCCCCGCTTATATGGTGGAATATCGCGGCGCGCAGACCAAGGAAAATGGTCCATTCTTCGCTACGGAGGCATATCGCCGGGTGTCACTCCGGGCCGAGCTTTCGCAGGTCCGTCGATCTGGAATGCGGGGTCACTTTCGAGACGGAAAGTTCCGTACCGATCTCGCCGGAACGTGCCAAGATCGGTAACCACGTAGTCCTTGGTCCGGTTGAGGACCTCCACCGCGGCGCCGCTCCAGGCGTGCCCTTTCGGGCCTCGTACAATGACGAGAGTGGTCATGGCGGTTGCACCCCCTTGTTGGTCTACCTGCGGCCACCTTCATCTGAAAATTCCAGCAACGCAGTATTCCTTCGCAGTGCCGTAGCATGATCAGGCGGTGTGGGCGCAAAAAACGCGCAATGGAAGCGACGTCCAATCGTGTCGCCTCGCGGCGAGGGTTCGGCGAGATGACATAGTTCGAAGGTGTCGGAGTTAGGCGGCTAGCGTCTCTGGCTCCTGACCACTTCGATAACCGTGCCAGCCAGCACTGCAATGCCACCAATGAGCACCGCCGCGATGCCGAGGGGGAAAAGGATGGTTCTGGAGGAAACGAAGGTTCCGGTGATCTCGGCGCCGAAGGCCAGATGGTCGGTTGCGAGCATCGCGATACCGACGCCTACTAGAACGAACCCACCGAAGAAGACGATCTTCACCATACCTATACTTCAACTCATGCTTTGTTCGATCAAATATTCTGTACAGAAAATACGAGCCAAGAAACGGCAACCAGAAACATCTGCCGGGGGCCGGTCTAAACCCGACGTCATGTAGCTCGCCATCCGTGTAGATGCACGCAAAACGTGCTTATCTGCACAATGCACTCTGCTCAAGCGTCAGCCTGGCAGGGCGCGTGTCGCGCGGCCGTGTTGATCTCTTTCCAAAGCTCTTGCTGTCACGAACGATGCGCGCGCCTCCGACGGCAAGCTCTCCGCGATCCTCTCCAGCGATCCTCGCGACAAAGCTGGGTCACCATATCGATGCTGTGCGCGCAGTCGCGGACTTCGTCGAAGCTCTGCTGAGCCCGGTGCCGCAGGAGAGACCGCTGAGCTAGTCAGCTCACTCCGCGGTCATGGGGTTTCGGTTGTGGCCGAGTTGTCGGACGCGGTGCTCAGTGTCGGGATAGCCGACACGTCGACGTCGCGAGTTGCATGCCAGACATCATAGGCCCCCTGCATCCTGATCCAAACCAGTGGCGCGGTGCCGAACAGCTTGGCAAACCGCACGGCGACTTCCGGGCTGACGGGCTTCCGTTCGGCCAGCAGGTCATGCAGGTGCTGACGCGATATGCCCAGCAGCCGTGCGATCTCGGACTTGGATTTCCCGGTCGCGGGGATCACATCCTCGCGGAGCAGTTCGCCCGGATGCGTCGGGCAGCGGTTGGGGTTGCGGCTCATCCTCGCCTCTTAGTGATATTGCTCGTAGTCCAGCACATGGAGGTCGCCGTCGCGGAACTTAGAGGTGATGCACCACGGGCCGTTCATATGGACGGTGTAGCGCGTTGGAGTGTGACCTTGCAGACTGAGAAAGTCGAAGCCCGGCAGATTCATCTCCTCGGGAGCGGTGGCGGCGTCGAGCGCATGCATGCGCCGCAGGATGCGGCTGTGCATGCGTTGATCTTCGACTTGCCGGTCTCCCAGAGGGCTTTCAGCAGCTTGTGTGCGAAATCTTGATCATGGCTGTGTGTAAGCTGACAGGCGACAAGAAGCGCTCGGAGAGAGGAGGGCGAGAAGATCTAGGAAGCTATGGAAGCCTTTTCTGCAGGTGTCCCATTTTCCTGTCCTCACCGACGCGCTTGGGTCGGAGTCATTCCAAAACGGCGGCGAAAACTGCGGCTGAACACTTCTGGACCGGAGAACCCGAAGCGCCGCCCAATTTCGGAAATACCCAGGTGATCCTGCGTGGGGTCTCGCAGGACCGCGTATGCGCGTTGCAAGCGGCGCTCAGCAATCTCCTGCGAGACGGTGGTTCCATGTGAGGCGAAGATACGTGCCACTTGCCGCGGCGATACGCCAATGGCTGAGGCTACAGAACCAGGGGACAGCGCGGGATCGCGGATCTCCGATGCGATATGTGACAGCGCCGCGAGGAATTGGCTGCGTCCACCTCCGGGACGGGCCTCGGTTCGCAGAAGTCCTTCCAGCATCGAGAGGATCCGTAGGCCGTGCTCGTCAGATGCGTGCGCCTCGCTTAGCCAGCGGCGCAAGTTTCGCGTTAGCCCCTGCTGATCGAAGCGCGCGGCACCAGCGCGCCTTGGTATCAGCAAGGGGTCTGTGACGGCCGTCAACAGATCGCCGATGAAGCTGTCGCGGGGCAATTGCAATGTCAGAAGGTGGATAGGTTCGGGGCAGATGATCGTGAAGGGGAGTGAAGGCAGACTGAAAGCGGCGTCGCCACCCTTCAACCGCAGCCACTTTCCTGCTTGCCCGAGGAGCGTTTCGCCTTCCACCATAACGGTGGCGAAGACGGTTTCAGCGGTTTCCTTGCGGGTTTCCTGTACCTCGAGCACATGCGCCGAAGCCCGCACTTCCGATACCAGGACTTCTCCGAAACGGCGAATGGTCAAGTGGCCTTCGACTGGTTCGTCATTGAGAGAAAGGCACCGGCCTGCGAATTTGTTCGCGTGCAGTTGGCTTTCGTAATCGCGCTGCAGCCTGTCATCGATCGCGGGCATGTTCCTCACGAACTCCTCGGTAGCGGCGTGGCGAATTGGCGCGGCGCCTGGCTGTTAGAGTTAAGATCTGTGTCCCTTGTGGTCAATTCAGGACCCACTCCGCGGTGGAGACAGGAATTTCTGGGGCATAGGTAACCATCAGGACTGCACTTCGAGCCTGTTGGCAGCTTCCGCCCAAGCGCGGTTGCCGCGATCCCGGCAGGTTTGCCCGCCTTGGCGATCTCGACCCCGTCGGATCGATCGCGCCTGACACAGGCTAGCGCGTATGTCCTGAGCAAAGGAGAGGATATAATGGAATTCAAGGACAAGGTCGTTCTGATCACGGGGGCCGCCGGAGGCATCGGTCTCGCTGCGGCGCGCAAGTTCGCCGCGGAAGGGGCGAAGCTGGCGCTCGTGGACCTCAAGCGCGAAAGCCTCGAGACGGCGGTCGGCGATATCGAGGGCGCGGTTCTGATCGCCGCAGATGTCTCAAAAGAAGTCGACGTGGAAGCCTACGTGGCCAAAACGGTGGAGGCCTTTGGCCGGATCGACGTCTTCGTCAACAACGCCGGCATTAATGGCGACTTCAAGCCGATCGAAGAGCAAAGCTTCGAGAATTACAGCAATGTGCTGCTCATCAACGTGATCGGCGCTGCCATGGGGCTGAAGCACGTGGTGAAGCAGATGAAGGTTCAGGGGTCGGGCGCTATCGTTAACACCGCGTCGAATGGCGGGTTGCTGGGAGCGCCCGGTATGAGCGCCTATGTGGCGTCGAAGCATGCGCTCATCGGGGTCAACAAAAGTGTCGCCCTCGAGGTCGCCAGCACGGGGATCCGGGTTAATGCCGTTTGCCCTTCCGGTGTAGACACTCAGATGATGCGTTCGATCGAGAGCAACGCGCGTAAAGGCGAGGAGGCTGAGGCACGCAAGCAGTTCGAAGCCGCTGTTCCGCTTGGCCGTTACGCAGAGGCGGAGGAAATTGCCGATCTGATGCTGTTCCTGGCCAGCGACCGGGCCAGCTTCATCACGGGTGCGTATTACCGGATCGACGGCGGTGGCGGCGCAGTTTCGGTCTAAACCGCGATTGGCGGGAGATATCCCGCCTGAAGACTAGGCCGCGGCCCCGAGCTCGTTCGGGGCCGCGGCCGCGATGGGCCGGTCGCCTACTTGGTCCTCACACCACTGCGCACTGATGCTGTATTCAAACGTGCTTCGAAATAGGTTCGAAAGACTTCGTTTTCAGGGTATTGGCCTGGTTCGGCCCAGATCGCTCCGAGCCGTCTGACAAGTCCGGCAAGCCAATCCGCGGCCTGCATTGTTTGATAGCGATGGCTTTCGATCTGGAAAGGGGGCTCGATCAGATGCCTCATCGGCGTGTCCCCACCATACATCTGCATCGACGCGGTTGTCAGGAGTTGGTCGCGCTGGTCATGTTCATCGAGCGCCAGAAAGAACCGGCTGTCTACAGGCGCATCATGTTCACAGAAATCGTTCAACCGTTTGAGGGCCTCTTTCGGGACCCCATGATACCGAGCATTTGCGTCTGCCGTTTCCGGAGAATGCGTCTTTCGAAGACCGACGCAGAAGGTCTTGCCACCGATTTTCTGGATCTTGTTCAGGATGCGGTTCGTGGTCGCGCGAAACTCGCGGTACCTGGTGACATTGGTAACGGTGTAGAGCGCGGAGCCCTTCTTTTCCCAGACCGCCGGGTGCTGCTCAGCCCGATCGATCTCGAACTTCAACAGACGGCACTTCTGCTGATAGAACCAAGTGCCGAAGCTGCGGACCTCTTCGAGCGGGAGAATGTAGCCAGCCAAGCCGAAAACGGGGCTCTCCTTGAACTTGGCATCATGCTTGGAGACGAACGGCCCGATGTGACCAAATTCGTCCAAATAAACCATGTAAATCAAGGGTAACTTCAGAAGCACGAAAGCCCGCGCAACAAAGCGCGGGCCTCGGAAAGAAGGCAAAACTCACATCTTGCGCTTCTAAATCAAGATGGTGTCACGCGTGACACTTGTCAATCCGCGTCAAGGGCCGCAGCGTCCGGCGTGTCGCGCCCGATCAGAAGCCTACGCCGCGACATGCACTTAGCCGCTATCCGGCACGCTCTCTTCAGGGCTTTGCGGCCCGGATGCGTGGCCAAGGCAGTGGAGCAGACCTTCGCAACTGTTGCAACGGATGAGGGCAATTCCACCGCCACACCTGCACCTTGGTCGCTGCCATCTCCTGGGTAGCTGCAGATCGATGCCCAGTGCCCTCGCCATTGGGCCTGGATCGCTGCCAAGCGGGTGTCAGCTTCCCGTCCCAGGCAGAAAAATCTCCGCAATCCCCCTTCTCCCATCCTCCCTCCCAAGCTGGATCACCACATCGATGCTGTGCGCGCAGTAGCGGCGCACCTCTTCGAAGCTCATGTTGAGGCCGTTGCCGAGCACCATCATCGCGAGCCGATCGATGGCCTTGAACGCGGTGTCGGCGTGGATGGTGGTGAAGGATCCGCCATGGCCGGTGTTGATGGCCTCGAGGAAGGTGAGAGCCTCAAAGCCGCGCAGCTCGCCGAGGATGATCCGGTCAGGCCGCATCCGCAGGCTGGATTCCAGGAGCTTTGCGGGGGATTTCTCCGAGCCGGGCATCCGGTCCGATTTCATGGAGACGGTGTTGGCGTGGCTCGGGAAAAGCTCGAAGGCATCCTCGATGGTGACCAGCCGTTCGCGCGGGCCCACCATGTCGAGGAGCGCGCGGGCGAAGGTGGTTTTGCCGGTTGAGGTGCCGCCGGCGATCACCACGTTGAGCCGATCCTCAATGCAGAGCTTCATGGCTTCGGTCACCTTGCCCGCGCCGGTCAACTCGCGCACCTGCTGCGCCCGGTCGCGGCGCCGCTTGTCGAGATCGACCAGCTCGCCATGCAGCAGGGCCATGTCCCCGATCTCTAATTTGGACTGCGAATACCGCCGAAAGCAGATCGAGGGTGCGCCCTCAATCACAGGCGTCACCACCACCTGCGCCCGCAGCGGCGAACCACCATGCGTGATCTTGCCCGACACGATCGGCTTTTTCGCCGAGAGCGGCACGTCGACCTCCGAGGCGATGGCCTTGGCGAGGTCCGCGGCTTGGGCCGGCGCGAAGCTCAGCGCTTCGGCCCGCTGCATGTGGCTGTCGCCCTGCCGCTCGACCCAGACCCCGCCATCGGGATTGATCGCCACCTCCACCACGCGCGGGTCCCCGAGATAGGGGCCCAGAGGCACAAGGTAGCTTGCAAGGAAGGAGGCGCGCGGCGGAGCCTTGTTCATCAAAAGAATTCCAAATCGCGATCAACCATGACCGTGATGGCGCTGCCTTGCTCGACTGTGATGATCGGGGGCAGGGTGGCGTAGTCCGCCGCCGCCGAGCTGGTGGCATCGCCAAGATCCTCGGTGACATCGCGGGCAATGTCGGAGGTGGTGTCATCGTCGATCTGGGCGGCGGCAATGCTCGGGCCCGCGCCAATTAGCGAGATCAGAGCGGCATTGCCAAAGCGGGTGCCAAAGCGCGTGTCGACCTGCCCGCTGATGCCGGAGCGACCCATTTGGTCCCCGCCAAAGGCCGAGAGCTGCACAGATTGGCCGTCGGGGGTCACGAGGCGGGTCCAGCCGATGAGGATGCGGCCCTGACCTATGTCGATGTCTGAACTGTAGGAGCCGAAAAGGCGCGAACCGGAGGGGATCAGCACCTGGCTCTGGTCGAAGGACCAGACCGGGTAGTTGACCACGGCCGAGACGGCGCCGGGCAGGGAGGAGTCGACCGCGTTCTCAAGGCTCGCCTGGATCATCGTGCCCTGCAGAACGGTGTAAGCGGGATTGGCAATCTCTGTCGCCTGCTCGGTCGGCGTGGCACCGCCAGTGCCGCCGGCACCGCCGGTGACAAAGGCGCGCAGCGTGCTGTCGCGCGACTGCCCGCGCGGGCTCAGCTGGCCAGCTGTGTCCCCGGGTCCGCCGCTCGCCGGTCCCGCGCTGCCTGAGCTTGCGCCGCTGTCGTAGACCACCGCCTCGGACTCGACGCGCGCTTGCAGCTCTTCCTGCTGCAGACGCCGACGTTCGGCCAGCTCGGCCTCGCGCTCAGCTTGTCTCCGCCGCGCGGCTTCGGCGTCCTGAGCCTCCTGCGCCGCGTCATTGCTGGCGGTGGTGATCTCGGTCTGCAGCGCCAGGTTTTCGCGGCGCAGGGTTTCCAGCGTCTCTTCCTGCTGGGTCATCCTCTCTTCATTGGCGGCCTGCAGCGATTTCAACTGATTGGCGAAATCCTCGCGCATCTGCTGCGCCATTTGCGCGTTCTGCTCCTGCGTTTCCTGCAGGGCGCGGGAGAGGTCCGCGACGACGGCGCTATCCTCACTGCTCGCACGACCAGACAGATCGGCGAGGCTGCTTTGCAGCTGCTGCACCTGTTCCTGCAGGGAGGCATTGCGCTCTTCGAGGGCGCTGCGCTGACTGTCGAGCTGGTCCTGGATGAGGCCGAAGTCAAAACCGTCGTCCTCGGGCTCGGGCGCCGCGGCGGGGGCGATGTTGCCAAATCCGCTGCCGGTGGCCCCATCCTGGAATTCGGTGACGTTGGAGGTTTCCACGGGCGCGCTGTCCTCTTCGCCCGCGACCATGGCGTAGGCCAGCACCACGAGCAGGCAGCCCGCGATAATGCCGGAGACCAGTTTGCCGGCGAGCGAGTTCAGTCCCATCGCCGGGCAGCGGGGCTTGCGCTCGACGTGGTAGGCTTTGTCCTGCGGTGCGTCTTCAGCCTCGAAGTCGGTGTCCTCGAAACCCTGATCGTCGGTGCCTTTGTGCTCGGCCATCTCAGAACTCCTTCCCAGCAAGGCTGCGGAGGATGAACGGGTCCACGGTCTTGCCGCCCGCCACGTGGCGGATGCAGATCACCTCGTCGCCGATCCGGATGGTGAAAGCCTCGGCCACACCGCCGACGCGCACCACCCGGCCGCGGGTCTGCGAATTCACCGTCAGCTCAAAACCCTCGCCATCGACGGCGAAGATCGAGGGGCGGACGCCCTCACGGAACTCGAAATAAGTCGCACGCCCGTCGTTCCAGACCGCCGTGGGCCGGGCCTGACCACCGCCCGCGAATTCATAGCCGGTGTCGCGGGTGCCGATGGCCTTGGGCGTGCTCGAGGTCCGGGCTGGCTGGTCCTCGGGATATTTGACCGCGACGCGGTAGGTCGGGGTCTTGCTGCGGCCTTCGGTCAGGACAAAGGCGATAGCGCGGCGCGAGGTGTAGATGGTCATATTGCTGTGGGCACTGCCGATGACCGGTTTCACCGAGACTGTGTTGCGGTTCGACAGGACCTCGACATCGAAGGCCTCGGAATCCCCGAGCAGGACCTGCTCGATCCGCTCACCCCGGCCGAGCTCGAGCGCCGTGTTGGTCCGCAGGTTGGTGTCCACGCGGATCACGTCCGAGGGGTTGTACCAAACCGAGCGCACGCGGGCGTCCTGGCCCATGGTTTGCGGCGCGCGCTCCGCCAGCGCCGGCAGGGGCAGGAGGAGAAGGGTAGCAAGCGTGAGAGCTTTGGTGTGTCGCATTGTCAGCCTCCCAGCGTCTCGGCCGAGACATTGAAACTGGTGACGGTAAAGCCGAGCGGGTTTTCCCAGACCCGTTCGAGGGCGCGTTCCTCGCGCGGCTGGAACTCGAAACCGATGACGGCAACGAAGGGACGGGTGACGCTGTCCTGGCGCGGCGTGCGCAGGGTCTTCTCATAGCGGACCTGGGCGACGGTCGGCTCGAGGAAGGTGATGGTTTTCACACGCACGGTGACCTCTGCCCCCTGCCCATAGAGGCGGGGTGGGTAGGTCTCGTTGTCACTGTCGTTGCTCCAGAGGGAAACCAGCGAGCGCCGGGCGCCGCCCGCCGAGCGGCGCTGCACGCTTTCGAGACGCTCCTGGATGCCGGCCATGAGGAAGGACTCGCGGTCCGAGACGTAAGAGACCAGCAGGCTTTCCTTCACCGCCTGCTCGTCTTCGATGCCGGTGGGCTGCACCTGCATGATGCGCTCCGCCGCGCCGGTGTCGCGGTCTACCAGAACGGTGAAGACCTCGGTCGTCTTGAGCGGCATCATCGCCGCGATGGAAAGGGCCATCAGGACAGAGACGGCGGTGGCAACGCCGGCCACGATCCAGGCGCGCTTTTCGCTGCGGCGCGGGGCCATGATGATGTCCGTATCGAAGCTGTGTTCTTTCATCAAAACCTCCTTCGCGGGCCGATTACTTGCCGCCCTTGGCGACGGATTTTTGTGCCAGGGATACGGCGAGCCGGGCGGCCGCGGCCGCGCTGCCAGGCGCGCCGCCCGCGGCGCTCGAGATTGCCGCGCCGACCGCATGGCCTTCCCGGCGGGCGCCGGAGCTGATCCCGTATTTGGGTTCCTTTCGCCCGGTCATGCCCTCGGCCATGCCGCGGGCGCCGGCCACGGCGCCATAGCTGTGGGACTTGGCCTGCTGGTAGGTGCCGGAGGCGGCCTGCCCGAGGCCGATGGCGGTCGAGCCGAGGGATTGGGCAATGGTCGGGACCATGAACATGAGCCCGGTGCCGAGCATCATGACCACCACAAAGCCGATGATGTCGCCGATGGTCTCGGCGCTCGCCGGATCAGGCGCGAGCATCTTGCTGGTGGCGATGGTGAAGCCGGCCATCGCCGCGGTCAGCAGGGGCACGAAAGCGAAGCCGAGGGCCAGCTTGGTGTAGGTCTCGAAGATCGGCGCCGATTGCTTGAAGAGCGTGCAGGCAATCGCCAGCGGCCCCACAACAATCAGCACCGCGATCATCAGTTTCGCGGCGCAGATGACCACGATGGAGATGGTCGCCATCAGCGCTGCGATGAGGAACATGAGCAGGCTGGCGAGGGCGCCGGAGATGTAGGAGCCGTTCTCCGAGACCGCTTGGCCCAGATCAAGCGCATCGCCATAGAGTTCGTCCAGTCCGCGATACAGGTCTGTCACGGTCGACCCTGTCGCTGACGACAGTACGGTCCCGCCCAACTGACTCGGGGCTTCTGTCAGAACGCCATAGACCGCGTCGAAGTTGGCGAAGGAGGACAGGAAGATCATGACCAGGGCGATGCGCGTGATGAGGCTGAGCCCATTGCGGAGCGTCATCGGGACGGCCTGGATGGCCAGGTTGATCCCGGTCATCGCCACGAGGAGCACTGCACCGACACGGACCACCGAGATGACCGAGCCCGCCACCTCGTTGTAGGCGGTAGCGCCGACAGACGCGGCCGTCGTATCCACCGCCGAAAGGACATCTGCAATGATGGCCATCAGGGCGCGTCCCGGCAGGATTTATTCCGGAAGGACCGGTAGGCGTCGGACACGTCGTATTCGTTTGCGATGTTGTACTCGCGCAGTTTCGTCATTTCGGTCTCGGAGATGTCCCCGGGCATCACGCCAAGGAACGCGACCGAGAACTCTTCGAAGGAGCGCGCCGCCTGCGGGCAGGTGCAGGTCTGCTCCTCGAGGCGTTGCACCTTGTTGAAGGTCTGATAGGCGGTGCGCGCCGTGCCGAAGTTGAACCCGGGCTTGGCGAGCAGGCCAACCTTCGGTGGCTCCCGGCGGCAGAGTGCCTCGTCGCCTTCGAAGAAGTACATGCTGCGGCTCTGCATTTCCTGCATGATCGCCAGCAGCCCATCACCATCTTCCGCCTCCACCGCTGCGATGGCCGCGGCGCTGAGCTCCGGTGCCGAGGCGGCGCTATAGTCCTCGGCGCAGGCGACATTGGCCACACCTGCCAGGACAAAGCCCGCCGTCAGGCCTGTGATCATCTTCGCAAACATATGAGTCTCCTCTTTCAAATCGCGTGTAGGGCGCCGTTCAGTCGGCGGTGCCCGAGTAATCAAAGAAGCTGCGTTCCTTGGCCTGTTCGGCGGCCCAGTTCACGCCGGTCTGGCCCTGCGCGAGGCCGGCGGCGGCGCTGAGCCGCCACATCTGGCCGAGCATGAAGTTGGTCTCTGCCGCCATGCGGGTGTTGAGATCGACGCTCTCCTTGAGCGTCTCCTGATTGGCAATTTCATCCACCAGCCCGTTGACCCGCTCGAGGCTGGATTCAGCCTCCTCATACGACAGCTGCGCCGCGGCAATCGCCGTCGCGCTGGTGCCGGCGGTCCGGGCAATGACCTTGTCTTGGGGGTTTTCCGAGGAGGAGAGCTGCGAGAGCCGATCGGAGGTCAGCCCGGCCGAGGCCAAGGTCTCGCGCATCTGCTCGGCGGCGTGCTTCTCACCCATGGTGACATCGCCATCGAGCAGATTGTCGAGCAGCGCGTCGAAATCCCCCATGGCCAGGTCATCGGCAAAGCCGCTGAGATCGGTGATCTTGGCGGCACGGTCCCGCAGGTCTTCGGCGCTGTTGTAGAGCGTGGCGATGTCATTAAAGCCAGTCAGCGAGTCCCCGATGAACTCGAGGCTGGTGATCTGCTCCATCTGCAGCTCGATCTGCTTTTTCAGTTGCTGGATTTGCTCGATCTGGTTCTCGGCATCCTGCAGCGCCTGCTGCAGCTGTTCGACATTCTTTGCCAGATTCGAGCCGTCGATGACCGGCACGCCCTGTGCAAGGCCCGGCGCAGCCAACGAGATCGCGGCCGCGCTGGCCGTGCCAACGCAGAAGGCAAACCGGCGCAGGGCCGTGCGAGCGGTCCTCTCACTCATCGCGATACTCCCAGAAATTCGTGGCCTGCAGCCCCTGCGCGGCGTCCGACATGCCGCGGGCGCCGTCGACCTTCACCTGCGCGGCGCGCAGGCGCAGGGTCAGCGCCATGAGCCGGGCCCGCTCGGCCATCATGTAGGTGTTGTGATCTACGGCCTGCTTTTCGGTCTCGGGCCTGGCCTGCTGCAGGAGGCCGTAGATGCGCTGCATCGCGTGATCGATCTGGGTGTTCACCTCGCCGGCGTAGCCCATGGAGGCATCTGACCAGTTGCCCCATTGCGCCGAGGCGCCATCGACCCCGGCGAGGGTGCCGGTCTGGTCTTTGCCGGTGATGAGCGTGAGGTAGGTCTCAAAGTAGCCGCGGATCCGGCGGACGTAGTTTTGCGTCTCGTCGAAGGGCGGCACGCCGCCGTATTTGTCGACATTGCCGGGCCCGGCGTTGTAGGCGGCGAGGGCAAAATCGATGCGACCGTAGGACTTGAGCTGGGCCAGGATGTAGCGCGCGCCGCCGTCGAGGTTCTGCCAGGGATCGCGCGGGTCCACGCCAAGATCGGCGGCGGTGCCGGGCATGAGCTGGCAAAAGCCCATGGCGCCCACATGCGAGACCGCGGCGTTGTTGAAGCGGCTTTCCTGCTTGATGAGCGATTGGAAGAGGATGCGCCAGGTCAGCGGGGTCAGGCCCGCCGCGCCGACACCGGCATGGGTTTCGTATTTCGCCGCGGTCTCGATGATCATCTGCTCAACGCCGGCATCGTCACCAAAGAGCCGCTGCGCATCGGCGCTGCCTTCCTCCGTCACCGGATAGGTCTCGGCAGCGCTCGGAAACCCACCCGCGCCGTTTTCGAAGCCGGAGACATCGGTGGTGCCCGTCGTTTGCTCGAGGAACCGCGCGTAGGCTTCGAGCTGCTCCTGGTGCAGATCCTGTTGCGCTTCGCGGCGGCCCAGCTTTTCCTGCTGCTTGGCAAAGTCGCGCTCCCCCTCGGAGAGCCGCGAGATCGCATTGGCGAGGTTCGAGCCGTCGACGATCGGCACACCCTGCGCGAGGGCGCTGGGGGATGGGACTGCAGCCAGCATCAGCCCGGCAACGCCCAGTCCCGCTGCCCCGGTCCGCGACACCTTGGGTCTCGGCATGCGCTCAGAGCGGGGAGAACTGGCAATCATTCGCGCCCTCCGCAGCAAAACTCATCTGGGAAGGCGACGCGGCGCCCCGGCTCACCACGGCGCCGCGCGTCGCTGTCGCCGGAATGACCGCGTAGCTGCCCTCGGTCCGGAACGTGCCGGCGCAGGGCGACTTGCGCCCGGTCGAGACGCCAGCGGCGCAGCCAGCGAGGGCAAGCATCAGTGCAGCGGTGGAGAGGAGCTTTGTCATGCCATGTCCTTCCAGAAGTCAGGGTTGCGGCGCCACTCGAAGGGCGCGCGGTCTTTGCCCTTGGCCCCGCCGCCGAGCACGGTGACGAGATCCGGGCCGAGGCCGGAGAGATCGAAATTGACGAAGAGGCTGTCGCCGGCCGAGCGCAGCAGCGCGAGGCGCAGCCCGCCGGTGCTTTGCGAGACAAACTCCGCCTCCCGGTCATTGAGCTTGAGGATGCGGTAGTCCTCGGGGTGGGCCGCCGGGTTCGGAAACAGGATCTGCGTCGAGACCATCTCGGAGATGATCGCGCCGACGCTCGACTGCGCGAGATGCCCGGGGGTCTGGGTCAGCATCATCACCACGCAGTTCTTCTTGCGCATGGTGACGAGCCATTCCTGCAGGCGCTTCACGAACATCTCGTCGTTCAGCATCTTCCAGGCCTCGTCGATGACGAGGATGGTGGGACGCCGGTCCTCGATGACGCGCTCGATCCGGCGGAAGAGATAGGCCAGAAGCGCGGTGCGCTCGGTGCCGAGATCGAGAAGCTCGCTCATGTCGATGCCGACGACATCTTCGCCGATTTGGATGCCGGTCTCGGCCTCTTCGTCAAAGAGCCAGCCAAAGCGGCCCGCCGCGGTCCACTCGCGCACCCGGGAGACAAGATCACCATCGTCGTCGGTCTGGTTCACCGCCGAGGCCAGGGCCGAGAAGCTGCGGAGCTCCGGCTCGGCCGCCACCACGCGGCGGATGGCGTCGTTCAGCGCCACGGTCTGGAAGGTCTCGAGCGGGCGGCCGCTGCGCGAGAGAATGTCGGCGGTCCAATCGGTGAGCCAGGCCGCGCCGCGGCTGTCGGTCTCGGTGAGGAAGGGATTGAAGCCCGTGGGCTGGCCGATGCGGACCGTGCTGTAGGTGCCGCCCATGGCGCGCACCGCCATCTCGAGGCCGAGGTCCTTGTCGAAGACCACGATACGTGCGCCGACGCGGCGGGCCTGCGCCATCAGAAACGCGGTGCCGAGCGTCTTGCCCGAGCCCGGGCGCCCCAGCACCAGCGTATGCCCGCCCGAGGGCTCGGCGGTGCGCGAGCCCGGCTCGTGGAAATTGAACCGGTACTGGCAAGACGACACCGAGGGCAGAACGGTGATGGTCTCGCCCCAGGGGGACTGGTGCTTGTCGCGCCCGGGCGCGCCGGCGTGGAAGGCGGCAAAATCGGCGAAATTGGTCGAGGTGGTCAGCGCTGCGCGGTGGCGGTAGCGCCAGTTGCCCGGGGCCTGGCTGAAGAACATCGCGCGGGCGGCAAAGCTCTCGCGCACCAGTGTTGCGCCGGACTCCTGCCCGGCGCGCCAGACCTCCGAGGCGGCCTCTTCCAGGGCCTTTTCGCTATCAGCGGTGACCATGACGGTGAGTTGGTGCTTGCCCAGAACGCCGTGGCCGGAAGCGATGTCGTCGAGCAGATCGTAAAGCCCTGCGCGCAGGGATTGCGCGGCATCCTCGGTCGCCCCCATCTGCCGGGCGGTGCGGGCGATCTTCTCCTCGGCCTCGTTGTTCCGGATCGGTGTGAAGCTGTTGGTGACCACGATGTCGTAGGGCAGTTCCAGCGCATCGAGCACGGTCGGCAGCGACTTGCTCGGCCAGGCCTTCACCCCGAAGATCGCGCCAAAGCGACGGCTCATGCCGTTGTCGATGGCGAAGCGCTTTCCCTTGAAGAGATATTGGGCGTTGGTCATGGAGGCCGCGAGAAACTGGCCCGGTTGGCCGTGCATCGGCTGGAACTCTTGTCCCTGGATCGTGCCGAGATAACCCAGCCAGTCGCCGTCCGAGACGCGCAGGCGGCGGAACCCCACGGCGTGATACATCGCCTGCAGCAGCCCCATGGCCTCGGCAATGCGCTCCTTGCGCACCGCGAGGTCGGCCTCGAAACTGGATTTGACGGCCCGGCCCAGCCCCATCTTCTGGCTGGCGCTCGGGCGCATGGCGAGCGTGAGCAACAGGACCCGACGCTTGAGGGATTTGGCGGCAATGGTCTCGCGCCAGCGCCGGTCGATCTCCGCGGCGAAGCCGGCCTCATCAAAAGGCGCGAGGTCGAGATCCGCCGGGACGGTGATCTTGTTCACGTAAAAGCCGAAGCGCTCGCCGAGCTGGCCGACAAAGCGGGCAAAGCCCTGAGTCAGCGCCTCGATCTCCGGCGCCTCGGCGGTAAAACTGTCGATGCCGCCGATGACGGCCGAAGCCAGAAGATCACCCTGCCGGGTCAGGATGAGATCATCCTCGGGGGCCGAGAGATAGGGCAGGTGCCGCGCCACCGGCTCTTCGGCAAAGAGGCTTTCGGGCAGCACCGAGCGCAGCAGGGCGCTGTCCTCGAAGAGGGCGGAGAGGCGGTTAAGAGACATAGCGATCGCCCCCATTGCGCTTGTAGGTCCGCGTGCGGGGAGTGGTGGAGAGAACGCCCGCGACGATCTGGAAGAGATGCGGGTTCCGGTCGGCCACGAGCCAGAGAACCGGGTAGGCGACGAGGGCAATGCCGAGGAAGCGCACATCGTCAAAAGCGACAAAGGGGATCACCGAGCCGAGCGTCAGGCTGATAAAATAGCCCAGCGGCAGCCCGAAGAATTTGGGAGGACGTGTCAGCCCGAGAAACAGGGGGTGCTCTTGCATCGGCATGCGCTCCAACGAAGAAGGCCTCCCGCGCCACACGGGGCGGGGAGGCTCATGGCGTCAGGTGGCCGTGAAACCGTCGATGATGGTTTCGGCGGAGAAGACGATGACAACGCCGACGAGAATGACGAGAAAGAGCGGCCAGTTGAGGCGGCCGGTGAACATCATGTAGCCGGACCCCACGAGGGCGAGGATCGCGATCAGACGGCCGATGGGGCCGGTCAGCGCATCGACAATCGTGCCGAGCATGTTCTCGAGCGGGTCAAGGTTCTGCGCCAGCGCGGGCTCGGCGATGAGCGCGAAGATGGGCAAGAGGTAGAGCAACCCCTTCCAGTTGAGGGAGGTGAGGTGGCCTATAAGCCCTTTCGTGATCGTGGTCATATGCGGTCCTTACCGATGGTTGCCAGGTAGACGTCGAGCACCTTGCGAACGTGCCCTTGGGTCTCCTGGTAGGGAGGAATGCCCTGGTACCGGGCGACGGCATCCGGACCGGCGTTGTAGGCGGCAAGCGCCAGGGGCACCGATCCAAATTCTTCGAGCTGTATGAGGAGGTAGCGGGCCGACCCGTCGAGGTTCTCGCGCGGGTCGTGCGGGTCGACCCCGAGGACCTGTGCGGTCTCGGGCATGAGCTGTCCAAGGCCGATCGCGCCCACATGCGAGCGGGCCGATTGCCGGAAATTACTCTCGATGGCGATATTGGCCCGGAAGAGGGCGATCCATTCCACAGGGGAGATGCCCGCGCGGCGGAGCCCCGGATGGCGGGCGTGGGCCTGCGCGATGCTCGAGATCAGGCGCTCGACCTCAGCAGTGCCATGACGGCGCGAAAGGCCGGGACAGGAGGGGGCAGCGGAGGCAACAATAGCCTGTGTGCCCCCGGCCTCAGCAGAAAAATCTCTCGGCTTACCGAAGTCGAGAACCGAGGCGGTGACCCGCCCCGCGTCTCGCGGGCCCCCGAGGTCGATGACCTCAGCGTGGGCCCAGGGTGCCATCGCCGCGAGCGCGGCGGAGGCACAAAACCGTCTAGTCTTTTGACGTATCCTCATAGGTTTTCCAAACCGCGCGCTCTCCTACGTGACGCGGAACGGAAATGGGGGAGACGCCGAGATCCATGCCGAAGGACAGGAGACCTGTCAGGGTTCGGATGGTCCTCGTCTTGATATCCCTACCGTGGACAAGAAGCAGTCGGTGCGTTTGACCGTCAACCTCGGCAACGGCGTAGAACTTCCACGCGGCCTGGAATTGGTTGCTCACGCGCGCTGGCGCTTCGATGCACTCGACTTCAACTGTCCCACCGGCTTCCAGGGTTTCCCTCACTCCCGCAAGCGTAATCACTGGTGAAACTTCTCTCATTTTTTTGCCTCGTTCCTGGGGTCGTTCGATGTGTCGAGTGACATGGAGGAGGCATACACATTTTTTGGGTAGCGTGAAACAGAAGATGGTGCAATACGTAATTGCAAGATACTACAAGCGGAAAAAGTGCAACATAGTGATGCCCAATACATGATACGGATGTTTGTGCATACTACCCGCTGCGCCGGAGGTGCTGCCTCCGGGGCGGCCTTGGTTGCGGCGAGCCTTGCAAACTCGGCCGTAGCGCAAACGACAGCGCTGGACTGTGTGCCGCCGCCGGTCCCCACCGCGGACCTGCCGCGGGATGTCATCGAGGAGTATCGCGATGAGCTTGGGCTGGAGTTCTCGACTTACTTCACCGAGGCGCAGCGCTACCTGCAGTGCCTGCAGATGGCGGAGGAGACGGCACGGCAGGACATCGAGGCCGCGCTCGAGGCCTACGCGCGCCTGCAAGCCCTTCATTCAGATGAGAAACACATTCAAAAATGATGGATCGAGCGCAAAACCCGCTGGACATCCAAAAAAGTGATGTGCTTGGTTGCAGGCACACCTTTAACGGGAGTAGGGCGATGAAGCATCTCCTCGGCGCAGCAGCCACGGCTGCCCTGGCATTCACCGGAAGCCTGGCCGTGACATCGCAGCCGGCGCGCGCCTACCAGATCGATTGTGCGATCCTGCTCTGTCTCTCCGGCGGCTGGCCCGCCTCGGCGCCCTGCGTTGCGGCGAAGACGGAGTTCATCCGCAGGATCACGCCGTCGCCGATCGAGCCGCCGCTGCAGATCTGGCGCTGCCCGATGCATGCGGCCTATCCGGGAAACGCGAGGCAAACGCCGGAGCAGCGCCTCTACGATGTGGCCTTTGACCGAGGGGCGCACCCGGTCCAATTCCCGTTCGGAGGCGACATCGGACCCGCGGCTGCGTTCAAAAGTGCGGTGCCGCCGGTCGCGCTCATCTCTGCGGTGCTGAAAGAGGCTGCGGGAAGTGGCGCACCGAGACCCGCCCTCCTGCAGCAGATCGCCGACTACACCTCCGAGAATGGCGTGGCCGACATCGACATCAGCGATCCGGTCTTCGATTTCGTGCGCTCGATCCGGGTCTACAGCGTCGAGGTCCTGCGCCAGCGGGAGCGGGGCAGCGACAATGACCACTGTGAGCGTAGGAGCCGCGTGCGCGTCGGACGATACGGCTTGCAGGGCGATTTCTACTGGCGAGACAGCAGTCCCTCGGCGCTGCCGGTCGCCTTTGTCGGTGATGAGGGCTGGGGCGAAAGCTGCCCTTACATCTCGCGCCGTTCGGTCTTCGTGGACTGGTCGGACTACCACGGCAACTACGGCTACGAGCAGGTGAATTACTAGCGGCCCGTTTGCCGCGCGAGGTCGCGGCTTGCAGGGCGGACCAAAAAAGGCAGGCGCGTCGCCGCAAGCGGCGCTTGGAAAGAAAGGAGCAGTTTTCCCACCCCCCAAATAAGAAACCCCGCGAAGGCGGCAACCTTCACGGGGGAGCTCTTAGAACAAGGGTGTGCAAACCCTTGGAAGCAAGCCTCATCACTTGCGACTCTATCAGCCTCCCCCATTGGCAGACAAGGAAAAACGCACCTGTGCGAACGGGGAAATCTTGTCTGGCGCCGCCTCGCCAACACCGGACGAGGAATACAGACCGATGCATATGGCTGAAGCCATTTTAGAGGCCCGACAACACAGCTCCTTCCCCTCTTTGCCGCAGGGCATGGAGCGCGACGGCTTCGTTGCGCTGATTGACGCCGTGGCGCCGCTGCTTGGGGTCAGAAGCGCTGCGCTCGCGACCTTCCGCATCATGATCGGCGCCACCCGCCCCCGCGCCTTCAAGAGCGGCGAAGAGGAGCCCTGCTGCTATCTTGCGCAATCCGAGATCGCCAAGAAACGGAACGTATCGCCAAGCCGGATCCGGGCAGACGAGGCGCAGCTGGTCGCGGCCGGGCTGATCGAGAAGCGGACCATGGGAAACGGCGCGCGCTCGGGCTTTATCGGATGCGGCGTCTACTTCTCCGTCGCCATCAAGAGGTGCCAGGAGTTCCTGGCGCTCCGCGAGGGGATCGAAGACGGGCGCCGGCAGCACGCGAAGCTGCGCGGGCTTCGCAGCATCCACAAGAAGCACCTGAAGAGTTGCCTCGCTGAGCTGATCGCGGAACACGGGCTGGCGGCCGAGGTTCAGGACATTTTCGACGCCTTCGAGGCCTGGCCAAGCGCGGACAAGCTGCACCGGATGTCGCTCGAGGAGCTCGAGGTGCATGTCGCCGAGGCCGACGCGCTCTGCACTGGAGCGCTGGATCTGCTGCAAGCGATGTCAGAAACGCACGGTGGACCGCACGAAAACGAGCGGTCCTATGTACAAGATACAACTCAAGATTTTAAGGAAGTACCTTGTAACGCCAGCGTTGATCAGCAGAGCGCGGGCAAGCCCGCGCCCTCGAATGTAGAGGACGCCTCGCCTAGCGGCGCGCCGTCTTGCCGAGAAGAAAAGGCTGGGGCGGGGCTTGCCGAGCACAAGTCCAAAATCCTGACAAACATCCCGATACAGACATTCATCCCGCTCGCCTCCGAGGAGATGCGCTTCTACCTCGAGGCCCGCCGGCAGGGCCGGGGCGGCTGGTCGAGCCTGCACCTGCATGATTTTACCGTCGCCGCGCTTTGCAGGCTGCCCGAGCTCGGCATCAACCGCTCCGCCTGGGATGATGCGGTGCGAAAGATGGGCGTGGAAGACGCGACTTGGTGCGTGTTCATCCTCGATTCCAAGGCTGGCGATCCCGAGACACCGATACTCAGCCCCGGCGGCTACCTACGGGCCATGACGCGACGCCACGAGGAGGGCACGCTGAACATCGTTGGTGGGCTCATCGGGCTGTCGATGCGCCAGAATGCCGAGTAGCGGTGCAGCGCGTGCGACCCAGCAGAATGATCATCGCGACGGCCTTCCGCTGCGCACGGTGGCCTCGAGGCTGTGGGTTCTGCGGGCGCCGCAAGGGCGGCCTAAGTGGCAGAAAACGCGCGCAATTGCGCCAGAGACGTGGAGAGGGCAGCCTCTAAATGGCCGCAGTTACGTAGGGTAAGCAAATTCTCGCTTAGGTTGAGCTATTCGCATTGCGGTCAACGTGTAAGCTCCTGTTACTTCCCATCACGGCGCGACCAGCTGCGCCGCAGAAGACGGCAGGCCGCGTGTTGGTGGGGTCCGCCGGGAAAGGGAAAGCAATGAACCAATTCAACCACTCCGCCTATGAACAGGAGATTGGATCGGTCGAGGAGGAACCTCGACAACGGACGCGCCTTGAAACCCTCGGCAAGGCGGGTCTCCTCTGGGCCGACCCATCGGTGCCGAAGAAACAGGTGATCGCGGAGACGGGCCTCGACGCGCGGGAGTTGCGCCGCCTCTTCGGAAGGAGACGCCGCCCGCCTGTGTGCGACCTTTAGCCTGGCCTGCATCCTCGATGCTAATCCTTCGCGCGCCAGCTAGCCGCCAGAGCGCGCGAACAATTTGCGAAACAGCGTTTCGGAAACCCTTCGGCCGTCGTCGATGTGGGGCGGGCCGGCAGGAGATAGCGGATTTTCCAGGGGTCGGATTTTGGCACCCCCTCAGGGGCTTCCAGGTTCGTCGCGTCTGGGGAACATGCCACATGCAAAGAGTGATTTTGCCATGACTACCGAAACTCAGGACCTCCTGCGCGAGCTGGCCCAGAACGCCGAAAGCGTGTGTCGGCACTATCTCTCTGCCGGGCGGCGCGAAGGCGGGTACTGGCTGGTCGGGGACCTGCAGAACACGCCCGGGCGCTCGCTCTACGTGCGCCTCACCGGTCCCGACGAAGGCAAGGGCGCCCGCGGTCGCTGGACCGATGGCGCGACCGGCGAATACGGCGACCTGCTCGACATCATCAAGGCGCGGACCGGGATCGCCCGGTTTCCCGATCTTCTGGTGGAGGTCCGTGCACATCTCGGGCGCCCCATGCCGGTGGCGCAACCGAGCACGCCTCGCAAGCGCAAGAGCACATCTGACAAACGGACATCCGCGAAGCGCCTCTTTGAGGCGTCGGTTCCGCTTTCCGGGAGCCTCGCAGAAACCTACCTCCAGCGCCGTGGTATCACCCGCGCAGCGTCCGCGAAAGCGCTGCGCTTTCATCCGCGCTGCTGGCATCGCGATCACGACGAGGCCCCGTCCAAGCCGCGTCCCGCGCTGATCGCGGCGGTGACCGACAGGGCAGGGTGCCTTCGCGGCGTACACCGCACCTGGCTCGCGGAGGACGGATCGGACAAGGCACCCGTCGAGGTGCAACGCCGGGCGATGGGCGAGCTTCTGGGCAATGCTGTAAAAATCGATGCCCCAGGTGAGTGCCTTGCGATCGGGGAAGGTCTCGAGACAATGCTGTCGCTGCGCGAGGCCCTCCCGGGCCTTCCGGTCTGGGCGGCGCTTTCTGCAGCGCACCTCGGCGCCGTCGATCTGACCGAAGGGATCCGCCAACTCTACATCGCGCGAGATCTCGACGATGCCGGCCAGGCCGCGGCAGACAAGCTGAGCGCGCGGGCCGGGGACGCGGGTATCTCTGTCTCGGTGCTCGAGCCCCGGCTGGGTGATTTCAATGATGACCTGAGGGAGGATGGCGCAGCCGCGCTGCGGCAGCGGCTTCTTGGTCAGCTCAAGCGCGCTGATCTGGTGCGGATGGCGCTCAAGAGCTGAGGACGGTTCCTCATGCGCCACACCCTATCGGTCGCCGGACATCGGAAAACCAGCGGCGGCGCGATGCCTCGGGCTTGCGAGCGCACCGAGATGGACAACGACGGAGAACTCTGCGCCTCGGGGGCAGGCATCGGCTAGCCAGGCATTGGCTGGCATACGAGGGTGAGCGCGACGCGGGCACATGAGGTATGGGGCCCCTCTTCTCGGGCAACGGGTGCAAAGATCGCCTTGAGATTATGCTCCGAGCCGCGCTCGTTGGCATGTTGCGCAGGTTTTGACGCCATGTCGATGTCTACGATGGGAGAGGTTCACCAGCTTTCCAGAGACCGCCGAGTTGCCCGCAGAGGCGAGCCCGAATACAGGGGCACGCCTGCGCACGCGGGTCGCCAAGCAGCCCCCGGTCGTTCAGGACCTCTTGCGCGGTAAGTAGGCGGCCGGGAAGGGCGCTCACGATCATTCGTGGCATCGATCCGATCGACAGGCGACGATCTCACCATGGCATGGCGATGCCCATCACGGTGGAGGGGTAACGCCGGACCGAGCGCGTGGGCCGATGTCCGAAATATGTGGTAATCTTCGGACATGATGGAAACGGGACCTCCTGCGACCTTCCCCAGTCAGCTCGTTGATCGGATCGGTGCCAAACCTGCCAAGATTTGGATGCCGGGAGATTTCCCTGGATCAAACCGGCCCTCTGAAAATAACGCCGGGCACGACGCCGGCGCTCTTCTAATCCTTCAGATCAGATCGTCCACG
>NZ_JAAGOU010000046.1:0-26865 GCF_010500775.1 Salipiger sp. PrR002 | reverse complement strand
CGGGTCTCGTCGAGGTCTTTGACGTGAATCGCGAGGTGGAAGAGGGATTTCATAAGGGAATACTCCGGTTGCCGGGATGGCGCCGGACCCGTGTCCGGGCGCGTGGTGGTGCATGGATTGCTCAATCCGTAGGCATCGTAAAGAGGCGGATCGGTGCGCCCTAAAGCGCTGGCGCGGCCCGCAGGGCACCACGTGCGGCCCCGCCGCCTGCCGCTGGGGAATGCGATTGTCCGCGCCATACCAATTACTTAGGGTCAGCCCGCCTGCGCGCAGGAGGCCACAGGCGCGCGGTCATACCCTGCCACAATATAATCTGTGTTTATAATTATACTATCAGTATAATCTTCATTTCTATTGCCCTGCCTAGGGTCCGCCGTCTTTTTGAACCTATCCGACGCCTCCCCGGATCACATCAAAAACGAACCAACCCAACACGGAGCTCCTCATGAAACGAACCGGTTTCCTTCTTTCCGCAGCCTTCGCCGCGCTGGCGATCCCGGCTTCTGCCGAAGGCTATAAGGTCGCTCTCGACGGCACCTTCGCCCCCCACGCCATGCCCAGCCTGTCGGGCGGTGTCGAGGGCTTCAACATCGATCTGGCAGCGGCCATCGGCGAAAAGCTCGGCACCGAAGTCGAAGTGACCGCGGCGCAGTTCTCGGGTCTGATCCCGGCGCTGCAGGCGGGCACCTATGACTTCCTCGTCGCCCCGACCACCGTCACCGCAGAGCGCGCGTCGAACCTGCTCTTCTCCGAGGGCTTCATGGACACCAACTTTGCCTTCACTGTCCCCGCGGGGACAGAGGCGATGGAGGGGCTCGACGCCTTCAAGGGCAAGACCATCGCGGTCAACAAAGGCTCGGTCTATGAATCCTTCCTGACCGAGAAGGCCGAGGAATACGGCTGGGAAGTCGTCGCCTATGGCACCAACACCGATGCGGTCGAAGCCGTGGCCACCGGCCGTGCCGACGCCAACCTTGCCGGTGCCACCGTTTCGGCATGGGCAGCGAAGCAGAACCCGCGCATCGATCTCAGCTACGAATACCCCACCGGCCTCGTCTGGGCCTTCCCGTTCCGCAAGGACGACGTGGAAACCCGCAACAAGATCGACGCCGTGCTGGAATGCCTGAAGACCGATGGCACCATGGTCGCCCTGTCCGAAAAGTGGTTCGGCGTGACCCCGACCGAGGGCACCACCATCGTCACCCCGACCCCCGGCTACGGCACCCCCGGTTTCGACGGCTACGACGAAGCCGAACATGAGGTCTCCTGCGACTTCTGATCGCTGACTTCGCTCCCTGACATCTCCGGGCGGGGCGCCCGCCGTCCCGCCCGTTCATCGAAAGTTTACGCATGCACGCAGCCCCCTCTTCCTCCTCTGCCAAGGTCCACCAAAGACCGATGCTCGAGATCAACCAGCTCGAGAAGAGCTTTGGCGACACGCAGGTCCTGACCTCCATCGACCTGAGCGTGAAACCGGGCGAACTGGTCTTCGTGATCGGCCCCTCGGGGTCGGGCAAATCCACCATGCTGCGCTGCTGCAACCGGCTCGAAGAGCCGACCTCGGGCAGCATCCTGCTCGACGGAGAACATGTCACCGACTGCCACGGACGCGCGCTCGACAAGATGCGGCTGAAGATCGGCATGGTGTTCCAGGGCTTCCACCTCTACCCGCATAAATCGGTGCTGGCGAATGTCATGCTGGCGCAGGTCAAGGCGCTGAAACGCTCCAAGCCCGAGGCCAAGGCCCGCGCCATGGAGATGCTCGAACACGTCGGGCTGGCGCATAAGGCCGACGCCATGCCGACCGAGCTGTCGGGCGGCCAGCAGCAGCGCGTCGCCATCGCCCGCGCACTGGCGCTCGATCCCAAGGTCATGCTGTTCGACGAGCCCACCTCGGCGCTCGATCCCGAACTGGTGGGCTCGGTGCTGAAGGTGATGAAACAGTTGCGCGACGAGGGCATGACCATGGTCGTGGTCAGCCACGAGATGGACTTCGCCCGCGAGGCCGCGGACCGCGTGGTCTTCATGGACGGCGGCGTGGTGGTCGAGGCGGGCACCCCCGACGAGATCTTCGGGAACCCCAAGTCCGACCGGCTGCGCGCCTTCCTCTCCCGCCTGCATCCGACGAGCGCCGCATGAGATTTATCGAGACATTCTTCAACGGCGCGGTGATGGCAAAATACCTGCCGGACCTCGCCTCGGCCATCGTCACCACGCTCTGGCTGAGCGCTGTGATCGTGGTGGGCGGTCTGCTGCTGGGGCTGGCGCTGGCCTGCCTACGCACGCTGGGACGCTGGTATCTCAACATCCCCATCGTCGCCTTCGCCGACATCGGCCGCGCACTGCCGCCGCTCGTCGTGATCCTGATCTTCTACTTCGGCCTGCCGGGCCTCGGCATCAACCTGTCCGGCCCGATGGTCCTGATCCTCGTGCTGGGCGGCGTGCTCGCCGCCTTCGCCGAAGAGATTTTCTGGGCTGGTCTCACCGCCGTCTCCAAGGGCCAATGGGAAGCCGGGCGCGCCACGGGCCTCAGCTTTGCGCAGACGCTGTTCGAGATCGCGCTGCCGCAGGCCATCCGCCTTGGCATCCCGCCGCTGGTCAACCGCGCGCTGGCGATCACCAAGATGACCGCGCTCGGCTCGGTGATCGGGGTGAAGGAAATCCTCGCGGTCTCGTCCTCGGCACAGAGCTTCTCGGGCTCGGCCACGCCGCTGACCATGGCCGCGCTCGCCTATCTCGCGATCTTCCTGCCGGTGGTCATCCTCTCGCGCCTCCTCGAGAAGCGCTACGCCTGGTCTGTGTAAGGGGCGCATCATGAGCAATTTCATCGACCTCTTCTTCAACCTCGACATCATGGGTCAGGCCTGGCCGCTGCTGCTTAAGGGTCTGATCATCACGCTGAAACTCTGCGCGGTGGTCATCGGCCTGGGCCTCATCGGCGGGCTCTTCCTTGCCCTTGGCGCGCTGTCGCCGCGGCGCTGGCTGAAATGGCCCTCGGTGGGGTTCATCGACCTCTTCCGCGCGGTGCCGCCGCTGGTGCTGCTGATCTTCGTCTACTCGGGCCTGCCCTTCGCCGGGTTGGAACTGAGCCCCTTCCTCGCGGTGGTCATCGCCTTCTTCCTCAACAACTCGGCCTATTTCGCCGAGGTGTTCCGGGCGGGCATCCAGTCGGTGCCCAAGGGCCAGACCGAAGCCGCCCGCGCCACGGGCCTCAGCCAAGCTCAGACGCAGGTCTATGTGATCCTGCCGCAGGCCGTGCGCAACGTGCTGCCCGACCTGCTTTCGAACACCGTCGAGGTGGTGAAGCTCACCTCGCTCGCCTCGGTCGTCTCCCTTTCCGAGCTGCTCTACTCGGCCAATATGGCCCGCTCGGTCACCTATAACTCCTCGCCGCTCATCCTCGCTGCGCTGATCTACCTCGCGATCCTCTGGCCGCTCGTGCGCCTGATCTCTCGGTACCAGCGCGGGCTGGCGGTGCACTGAACGTCCCTGAAAGGAAACTCCCATGACGAAGATGATTATCGGCGGCGCCCAGATCGGCGGCATCCAGAAGGACGAGACCCGCGAAGAGGTCGTCGCCCGGATGGTCGCCCTGATGGAGCAGGCGCACGAGAAGGGTGTGAAATACCTCGTCTACCCCGAGATGACGCTGACCACTTTCTTCCCGCGCTTCTACGTCGAGGACCGCGCCGAGTTCGACCATTGGTTCGAAAGCCAGATGCCCAACCCCGCCGTGCAGCCGCTCTTTGACAAGGCGCGCGAATACGGCATGGGCTTCACCTTCGGCTATTGCGAGCTGACGCCGGAAGGGGACCACTTCAACACCTCGATCATCGTCTCCCCCGAGGGCGAGATCGTGCTGAAGTACCGCAAGACCCACCTGCCCGGCCATTCCGAGTTCGAGCCCGAGCGCACCCACCAGCACCTTGAAAAGCGCTACTTCCTGCCCGGCGACACCGGCTTTGGCGTGGTCAAGAACCAAGGCGTGGTCATGGGCATGGCGATCTGCAACGATCGCCGCTGGCCCGAGACTTGGCGCGTGCTCGGCCTCCAGGGCGTGCAGCTGGTGACCATCGGCTACAACACCCCCAGCCAGAACAACCTCTCGGCCGAGGAAGGCATCGAGCGGCGCATGTACCACCACGAGCTGTCGGTCTGCGCGGGCGCCTATCAGAACTCGACCTACGCGGTGGCGGTGGCCAAATGCGGCATGGAAGACGGCAACCACATGTTCGCCGGGTCGATCATCGTGGACCCCGACGGCTTCGTCGTGGCAAAGGCGGAAGGCGAAGGCGACGAGCTGATCGTGCATGAGGCGGATTTCGCCAAATGCGACTTCGGCAAGTCCACCGTGTTCAACTTCGCGGCGCACCGCCGGATCGAGCACTACGGGCTGATCGCCGAGCAGACCGGCGTGAAAGTGCCGGAATAAGACCGGAATAACAAAAGCGCCGGGGCTCTGTCCCGGCGCCCGTCCCCGCGGGGACAGACGGATAGGCCGCCAGCGGCGGCACGCAAGGAGAGATCAGATGCAATTCGATACGGTGATCCACGGCGGCATGATCGCGACCGCCGATTACACGGCCAAGGGCGACATCGGCATCAAGGATGGCCGCATCGTCGCGGTGGCCGAGACCCTCGCCGGGGGCGAGCGCCGGATCGACGCGGGTGGGCGCATCGTCATGCCCGGCGGCATCGAGGCGCATGCCCATATCGCGCAGGAAAGCTCTTCGGGCGTGATGACTGCCGACGATTACCTTTCGGGCTCGATCTCGGCAGCCTACGGCGGCAACTCGTCGTTCATCCCCTTCGCGGCGCAGCAGCGCGGCCAGTCGGTCGATGACGTCATTGCCACCTATGACGCCCGCGCCGCCCGCTCGGTGATCGACTATTCGTATCACCTGATCATCTCCGACCCGAAGCCCGAGGTGCTGGAAGACCAGCTGCCCCGCGCCTTCGCCCGCGGCATCACCTCCTTCAAGGTCTTCATGACCTATGACCTGATGAATCTCGGCGATGGCGGCATGCTCGACATCCTCACCGTCGCGCGCGAGCACGGCGCGATCACCATGGTCCATGCCGAGAACAACGACATGGTCAAATGGATGAACCGCCAGCTGGCCGATAAGGGCCTCACCGCGCCCAAGTATCACGCCGTCTCGCGCCCCGAACTGGCCGAGCAGGAGGCGATCAACCGCGCCATCCAACTGGCCAAGCTGGTGGATGCGCCGCTGTTCATCGTGCACGTCTCGACCGAGGGCGGTGCCGAGATCGTCCGGCGCGAGAAATTCAATGGCGCCAAGCTCTTCGCCGAGACCTGCCCGCAGTATCTCGCGCTCACCCGCCAAGACCTCGACCGCCCCGGCATGGAAGGGGCGAAATACATCTGCTCGCCGCCGCTGCGCGATGCGCAGACCCAAGACGCGCTCTGGCACCACATCGCGCAGGGCACCTTCGAGAGCGTCAGCTCGGACCACGCTCCCTACCGTTTCGACGAGACCGGCAAGTTCCTGAACGGCAAGGATATTCCCTATCCGAAGATTGCCAACGGCATGCCCGGCATCGCCGCGCGCCTGCCCTATCTCTTCTCTGAAGGGGTGGTGAAGGGCCGGATCACGCTCGAGCAGTTCGTGGCGCTCTCGTCCACCAACGCCGCCAAGACCTTCGGCTGCGCCACCAAGGGCCGGATCGCGCCGGGGATGGATGCCGATATCGCCATCTGGAACCCCGAAGAGCGCGTCACCGTGACCGCTGCCGACCAGCACGACAACATGGATTACACGCCCTTCGAGGGCATGGAGATCACCGGCAAGCCCGAGATCGTGATGAACCGCGGCGCGGTGATCGTCGAGCATGGCGAGCTGAAGGCCAAGGAAGGCCAGGGCCGTTTCGTCGCCCGCCAGCCGGTCGATCTGCGCGGCAAGCCCGGCTACACCGCCAAGGAGCTTGATCCTTCGCAGAACTTCGGCGCGGTGCTGCGCTGATGGGCCCGATCCTGATCATCAACCCCAACTCCGCCGCCAGCGTCACGCAGGGCATCCGAGAGGCCATCACGCATCTCGCCCCCGCGCAGGGCCCGGCTTTCGAGGTCACCGATCTGCCCGCCTCCCCAGCGACGATCATGACCGCCGAAGACGTGGCGCGCGCCGGGCTCGGGTTCGCCGAAGCGGCGCAGGCGCGGCCCGATGCGGCGGCCTATGTCTCCGCCTGTTTCTCGGACCCGGGCGTCGAGCTCACCCGGACGCTGGTCAAACAGCCGGTGATCGGCGTGCAGGAGGCGGGCATTCTCACCGCCATGGCGCGCGCCGATCTCTTTGGCATCATCGCGCTGGCCCCCGGCTCGGTCGCCCGCCACCGGGTGAAAATTCGCGCCATGGGCGTCGAAAGCCGCCTCGCCGCCGAACTGGCCCTGCCCGGCGTCTCCGCCGAAGCCTCGGGCCGCGACCCGGAGGTCTATGGCATGTGCGTCACCCTTGGCCGCGAACTGGCCGAGAAAGGCGCGGGCGCGGTGGTGCTGGGCTGTGCTGGCATGGCGCCGATCCGCGCCAAGCTGGAGCGCGACATTGGCATCGCGGTGATCGACCCGGTGCAGGCAGGCGCCGCCATGGCGCTGGGTCTGGTCGGGGCGCCTGAATGAGCAGCGTCGACGGGCTGCCGGAGGTCTCGCTGCGGCTGCTCGAGATTTTTGCCGCGATGATGCGCTGCGCCACCACGGTCGAGGCCGCGGAACAACTGCGCATCTCGCAGCCCGCGGTCTCTGCCGGGCTGCGGCAGCTGGAGTCGCAGCTGGGTCTGACGCTGTTCGAACGCACCGGCCGCCGCCTGCAGCCCACCGCCGAGGCGAAATCGCTCTACGACGAGATCCGCCCGGTGTTCAGCCTGATGCGCGGCTTCTCGCAGCGCGCCCGTGACATGAAGCTGGGCATGGCCGGTCGCCTGAAGGTGATCGCCACCCCGCCGCTTGGCTATTCCGTGGCCCCGGTCGCGCTGCGCCGCTTTCTCGATGCGCGCCCGGATGTCTCGGTCGCTTTCGACGTGCGGCGGCTCGAACAGGTCAAGGACGCGGTGCAGAGCGGACAGGCCGACATCGGCCTCGCCATCGACCACGACCGGCAACCCGCGGTGAACGTCGACGTGCTGCAGCGCGCGCATATGGTCGCGCTGGTGCCCAAGAACAGCGCGCTCGCCGCCAAGCCGCATCTCACCGCGCTCGATCTGCAGGATCAGCCGCTGGTCGGGCTGGAGACCGCCTCGAACCTCGGGCAGTTGGTGCGCAAGGCCTATGAGCAGGTCGGCGCGGTCTACGCGCCGCGCATCGAGGTGCGCTATTGTGCCACCGCCACGGCGCTGGCCGCGCAGCACCTCGGGGTGACCGTGGTCGATCCCTATTCGGCCACCACCCATGCCTCGGACGGGCTGGTGTGCAAACCCTTCCTGCCCGCCTGCGAGGTGAAAGCGGTGATGTATACCCGCCGCGGCGTGCCCTACTCGGGGCTGCTGCACAGCTTCATGTCGGACCTGCGCGCCGCCTTTGCCGACAGCGACCTGCTGATTGCCGAGCCGCCGCAGCGGGCGTGATGCTACCAATGCGCCGCTGACCGGGATAGGATTGCGCAAAACGACCTGACAGGCGCAATCCCATGCTCGATTCCTACGATCGCAAGATACTCTCCCTTCTGCAGCGCAACTCCGAGATGGCGGTGGCCGAGATCGCCGCTGAGATCGGGCTGACCACCACCCCCTGCTGGCGCCGCATCCGCAAGCTCGAGGAGCGCGGCTATTTCAAGCGCCGCGTGGTGCTGCTGGACGAAGAGAAGCTCAACGTCGGCGTGTCGGTTTTCATGGCGATCCGCACCAACCAGCACAGCCGCGAGTGGGCCCGCGCCTTTGTCAAAGCCGCCGAGAGCATCCCCGAGATCGTCGATATCTTCCGGCTGGCGGGCGAGACCGATTACATGCTGCGCGTCGTGGTGCCCGACATCGCCACCTACGACAGGGTCTACCAGCGGCTGATCGACAAGGTGGAGATCCACGATGTCTCGTCGATGTTCGCCATGGAGACGATCAAGTCGAGCACCGAACTGCCGCTGGACTACGCCTGAGACAAGACGAGACGCGCCACCGGCCCGGAATCAAGGCCGAAGGCCGCCGGGCGAGCGGTCGTCCATTGTGGCGCCATCGGTTCGAGCCCGATGGACGACGCCGTCCCGGCGGGCAGGCGCTTTGTCATCTACGCTCCGGCGATCAATGTTGATCGGACTTGGCAGGTATTAAGCGCAGACCTCAAACGGATCTGGCGCCACCCCACGGGCAGGCGCTCGTCCGGCTCCGCACCTTGTGACCCCAGCTCACGCCGCGCTGGCAGAGAAGATCGCCCTTCCGGCGTCGACCTCATAGCCGTCCACATGGGCCACCGCATCGCGTGACAGCGTCGCGACGCTCTGCAGGATGAAGTCGACCTCGGCCTCGCTCATCAGCACCGACAGATTGAGCCGCACGAAACCGGGCTTTTCCAACTCATGCCCCGACAGGATGCGGTCCCGGACATCGGCGGCGCTCTGTGCGTCATAGCCCAGCAGGCGCAGCACATAGGGTCCGGCGCAGGCGCAGCCGCCGCGGGCCTGAATGCCGAAACGGTCGCTCGGCATCTTGGTCGCCAGCTGCTGGTGGATGTAGCCACCGCGCGGATCGCGCAGCCGGAAAGACAGCACCGGGATCCGCGCGGGCTCGGTGTTGCCGAGCAGTTCTATCCCCGGCGCGCCCTGCCACGCGGCGATGGCGCGGGCGGCAAGCTCGGCATTGCGCTGCGCCATATGGGCCGCGCCGATCTCTTCCTTGACGATCACCGCCAGCGCCGCGCGGATGTCGCCCACGACATTGGGCGTGCCCGCCTCTTCGCGCGCCTCCAGCGCGGCCGAATAATCATGCCCCTCGGACGACACGAAGCGCACGGTGCCGCCGCCGACCCATGTGGGCCGGTCCGAGACCACCGCATCGCGGCGCAGCACCAGCACGCCCGAAGCGCCCGGCCCGCCGATGAACTTATGCGGCGAGAACACCAGCGCGTCGATCTCGGCGCCGCCGGGCGTCATACCCATCGGCAGGTAAGGCCCGCCGCCGGCGTAATCCCAGACCATCAGCGCGCCCGCCGCTTTGACCCGCGCCGTCAGCCCTTCCACATCGGCGATGATCCCCGAGACATTCGATGCCGCCGAGAAGGCGCAAATCACCCTCTCGTAGGCCGGGGCATCGGCAAGCGCCGTGTCCAGCGCCGCAAGATCGGGGCCGCCGCGCGGGTCCTCGGGCAGCTCAATCACCTCCGCGCCGCTCTCGCGCCACGGCAGAATGTTGGAGTGATGCTCATAAGGGCCGATGATCACTTTCACCCGGCCCTGATCGGCGCCCAGCAGACGCACCAGCCGGTTGATCCCCGCCGTGGCGCCGCTGCCCGCGAAGATCACCGCATGCGCCTCGGCGCTGGCGCCGCAATGGGCGGCGATCGTGGTACGGGCGGCGCTCCGCAGCCGGGTCATATAGCCGCCGCAGAAAGACGCCTCGGTGTGGCTATTGGCGTAATAGGGCAGCACCTGCTCGAGCATGAACATCTCGAGCGTCCGCAGCGCCCGCCCCGAAGCCACGTAATCGGCGTAGACCAGAGGCTTGGGCCCGAACGGCCCGTCGATCATCGCGCCCTTGCCCACCAGATCTTGCCCCATCTGGGGCGCCGCGGGCAGCGACGCGCGGAACGAGGACAGCAGGGCGGCGGGATCGGGGAGGGGCATGGGAGGTCTCTTTGGTCTTGTGGGTCTGGGCGAGGTCTGGAGGCGCAGTGACGCGCTGCGCAGAGGCTACCAGCCGAGACCCGAAGCGGGTTTCCATTTTTTGCGGTGTCTGGGAGACTGTGTAGTATATGTTACTACTTTTATTGCGATTAAGTAGAATTTTATTCTTCTTATGATCGCCATCTGGCAAACTCCCTCCAATCCACCCATCGCTGCGCGTGTGGCGCAGGCCGCGATATGCGTATTTGGAAAGAGAAGAAGATGGCGGGGATCCGCGCCGGGGGTGCCCGGCGGGCGGCGCGGGTTGCGCGGGGCGCGGCGGCGGCCTAGGTACGGGGCACCGGCGCGGGGTCCGCAGCGTCCGCCGTGGCCGGTCCTTCCCGATTTTCAGAGACACGAGTGATGCAAAGCCCTCCCGAGCCCGAAGGCGCCGCCGCCGCGCCGCCTCCCGACCACGCCGCCCGCAACCGTCTGGTGATCCTGCTGCTGCTGGTCTCGGCCTTCACCGTGATCCTCAACGAGACGATCATGGGCGTGGCGCTGCCGCGGCTGATGACCGACCTTGGGATCACCGCCAATGCCGCGCAATGGCTGACCACCGCCTTTTTGCTGACCATGGCCGTGGTGATCCCGATCACCGGCTTCCTGCTGCAGCGGCTGAACACGCGCACGGTGTTCCTGATGGCCATGGGGCTTTTCAGCACCGGCACGCTGATCTGCGCGCTGGCGCCGGGGCTGGGGATGCTGATCGCCGGGCGCGTCGTGCAGGCCTGCGGCACGGCGATCATGATGCCGCTGCTGATGACCACGGTGATGACGCTGGTGCCGCCCGAGAGCCGCGGCAAGACCATGGGCAATATCTCGATCGTGATCTCTGTGGCCCCGGCGATCGGGCCGACGATCTCGGGGGTGATCCTTGCGGTGCTCGACTGGCGCTGGATGTTCTGGCTGGTGCTGCCCATCGGGCTGGCGGCGCTGGCGCTGGGATACGCACGGCTGCAGAATGTCACCGAGCCGCGCAAGGCACCGCTCGATCTGATCTCGGTGCCGCTTTCGGCGCTGAGCTTCGGCGGGCTGGTCTACGGGCTTTCGGCGCTTGGCGAAGGCCACGGCAGCGGCGGCGCGGTGCCGCCCTGGCTGCCGCTGGCGGGCGGCGCCTTGGTGCTGGTGATCTTCGTGCTGCGCCAGTTGCGGCTGGGACCGCAGGGCCGGGCGCTGCTCGACCTGCGCACCTTCCGGGTGAAGGTGTTTACCGTCGCCGTGATCATGATGGCGTTTTGCATGATGTCGCTCTTCGGGATGATCATCCTGCTGCCGATCTACATGCAGAACGTGCTGGGCATGGAGCCGCTGGAGGCCGGTCTGCTGCTGCTGCCGGGCGGGCTCTTGATGGGGCTGATGGCGCCCTTCGTGGGGCGCACCTTCGACCGCGTCGGCGCGCGCAAGCTGGTCATTCCCGGCGCGGTCTTTGTCTGCGCGGGGCTGGGGGCGATGGCGACGCTGGGGCTGCAGAGCGCGGTCTGGCAGGTGCTGGCCTGCCATGTGATCCTCAGCATCGGGCTGGCGCTTCTCTTCACGCCGCTCTTCACCTCCTCGCTGGGCTCGCTGCCGAAGGACCTTTATTCCTACGGCTCGGCGGTGATCGGCACGGTGCAGCAGGTGGCGGGCGCGGCGGGGATCGCGCTTTTCGTCTCGATCATGTCGATCCGCATCGGCAGCGAGATGGCCAGCGGCGCGAGCCTCACCGAAGCCACCGCCGCCGGGGTGCAGGCCGGGTTCCTGACCGGCGCGCTGATCTCGCTGGTGATGATCGGCGCCAGCTTCTTTGTGCGGCGCCCGCCCGACATGCGGCCGGATGCCTGACGCCTAAAGCAACGCGCGCCGCGCTCAGCCGTGGCGCGCGATATAGCCTTCGATCAGTTCGACCTCTTCGGTGGAGCCGAAGATCACCGGGCAGAAGCCATGCGGGGTTTCGGCCACCAGATCGAGGATGCGGCGGCGCCCGTCGGTGGCGCGCCCGCCCGCCTGCTCGACCATGAAGGCGATGGGGATCGCCTCATAGGCCAGCCGCAGCCGCCCCTGCTCATAGCCCTTGCGGCTGTCCTGCGGATAAAGAAACGCCCCGCCCTTGAGCATGATGCGGTGCAGATCGCCCACCGCCGCCGCCAGCCAGCGCATGTTGAAGCTCTTGCCGCGCGGCCCGTCCGTGCCCGCCCGCAGATCCTGCGCATAGGCCTGCAGCCCCGGCCCCCAGTGGTATTCGTTCGAGGCGTTATAGGCGATCATCGAGGTTGTCGGCTTCAGCCGGATGTTCTCGGAGGCGATGCGGAAATCGCCGAGCGCGCGGTCAAGCGTGGCGATATGCACGCCGTCGCCCAGCGACCATGCGAAATCCACCGAATGGCCAAAGCAAGCATAGCCCGCCGCCACCGCCTCGGAGCCCGCGCGGCGGAAGCTGCCGTCGCCCGCCGGGTAGATGACGAAGAGCATCCCTAGCAGCGCGCAGATGCCGATCGAGCCCGAGCCGTCGATCGGGTCGATGGCCAGATCGTAATCGCCCGAAGGATCCAGCGTGACCACCTCTTCGGCCTCTTCCGACAGCACGTGGCGGATGTTGCAGCCCTGAAGCGCCTTCAGCATGTGCTCATGCGCGCCCACGTCCAGCGCCTTCTGCGCGTCGCCGCTTTCGTTGTCGCCGACGATCTGCGCCGGGTTGCCGGGCAGCAGCCCCGCCGCCAGCCGGTCGGCGATGGGCAGCAGCGCATCGGCGATATGGCGCACGATGCGGCCCGCGCCGTCGTCGGGCAGGCGGTCGTGCAGCGCGTCGCCGGTGGTGCAATGGTCGGTGGGGAGGGTCAGCATCTGGGGTCGTCCTGTGGCAATCCGTGCGCCAATTCTGCACACGCTTCAGGGATGTAGCGCCGATGCGGCAAAAGGAACAGGCTCTGCTGCGTGCAAGGGTCAGGCCAGCGGCATATCGTTCTGCGCGGCGCTGACCAGCAGGCGCGCGCAGTCCCGCGCCCGCGCAAGGATCGGGCCGGCCACATGGCGGGGCAGCGAAGCGGCCAGCGGGGTGATCTCGCGCAGCGCAGGCGCGGCGCGCCGCGCCAGTTCGGCCAGCGCCTCGCGGGCAAAGAACTCGGGGCATCCGGCATCCACGGCGCTTTGCACAAAGTGCCGCGGGTGCAGCTGATCCATGCGGTACTTGCGGCTGCGCCCCGCCGACATCGCCATCTGGTACTGCGCGTTGCGCAGCGCCCCCGCCGCATGGGCCGGGGCCGCGCTGAGGATGTCGTAGAGCGGCGTCAGCCGGTAGCCGCGCGGCTCGTGGAACAGGCTGAAGTTCTTGGCGTGGCCATCGGTGGCGCCGATCATCCAGAAAAACAGCTGCGCCTTGAGGAAGAGTTTCTGGTCGCCGCGCGGATCCTGCGCGCCGGCCAGCAGCCGGTAGCAATCGCCCGCCGAGGGCCCGCCGTCGCTCTGGTACTTCAGCGTCGAGGGCAGCCCCAGCGCCTGCAGGAAATCCTCTTGCGGCAAGCGCAGGTAGCGCCCCTGCCCCGCGTTCCAATCGCCCTGCCAGAGCCGGTCGAAGCGCGCCACCACCAGCGCCCGCTCGGCACCGAAGCGCGCCATCTCGACCTGCGGCACGTCGAACCCCAGCGCGCCCGCCAGCCGCATGCACAGAAACTCGTTCTCGACGCTGTCGGACATGTCGATGCCCTGCTGCAGCGCCCCCATGGGCCGCTTGAAGATATGGCTGGTGGGGGTCAGCCCCTCGGGACGGCACCACGCGCCGCCCTGCCGCAGATAGGCGGTCTTTTCCTGCGCCCCGGCCAGCGAGATGCGGAAGGCCTCGTCCCGGCCCAGCCCCAGCGGCGCGCGCCCCAGCCCCGAGAGCGCCGCCGCGATCTCGGCCTCGGTCTGCGGCACGGCGTGCAGGGCAAAGGCATCGCCCGGCGCCGTGCCCTCGGGCAGGAACTGCAGCGCGCCGACGCAGTCGCGCCCGATGGCGGCCAGCAGCGCATGCGGATCGGTGCCCGCCGCCCCGGTGCGTTCGGCGATGAGGCGGCGCAGATCGGGGCTGTCGGGCAGCAGGTTCTCGAACACCGCGATCACCTGCGGGCCGCGCTGCGCGCCGTCGCGCAGCGGCAGGGCGCGGGAGATTTGCAGCCCGACCTCTTGGGTCCACTGCGGATCATAGGTGAAGCTCACCGCGCCATCGGGCGCCTTGGAATAAAGTCCGACGCGGCGCCCGTTCATATGCACGTCGAGCCCGCGCCGCAGCGGTTTGCGGCCCATCAGAACAGATCCTCGATCCGCCGCGGCTGACGCGCCAGTTCGGCGGCGGGATCGTCGAGCGCGCGCGGCGCCAGCAGCGCGTCCAGTTCCAGCGCCGCGAGCAGCGCCAGAACGGTGCTCAGCTTGGGGTCGGTGTCGCCGGTCTCGATCTTCGAGACGTGATGGGTGACCAGCCCCGCCCGTCGGCCCAGTTCCGCCTGCGTCCAGCCGCGGGCATTGCGCGCCGCGCGGATCGCCGCGCCAAAGCCGTGGGCGTCGCGGATCGGGGTGAGGGACTGGGGCATGACGGGCTCCGGGCGGCGTGAGGACCGCCCGAGCATACATCAGAGTGTATATTTATCCAATATGCTCTGGGGTGTATTTTTAGTATTTATGTGCTGTAGGGTATATACGGTGAATATACGCTGCAACATAAACGTGCACCCTATTGGATGGTGATCTCGACGCGCTGGCTCTCGCCGGTGGAGCCGGGGATCTTCAGGTAGTACTGACCGGGCTTGATCGCGAGGAACTCGATCTCCATCTCGCCCGCCTCGTCGAACTCGACGCTCTCGAGGCCATAGGGGCGGATCTCGAGCCCGTTGATCACCACCTCATTGACCCAGATCGCGCGGAAGAAGCCCGGCCCCTCCAGCCCCAACTCACCGGTGCCATCGGCCTCGATCTCCAGCTCGTACATCATGCCCGACTTGAGCGTGATCGGCCCCTCGGCCAGCGGCTTGCCCACCGACAGAGTGATCTCGGGCATCTCCTCGGAATTGGTGTTCGAGAGGATCCCGGCAAAGCCGTATTCATGCGCGGCGGCGGGCAGCGCCCCAAAGCTCAGGGCCGAAAGGCTCAGCGCCGCGGCAATGACAAAGCTCTTCATGATCGACTGTCTCCTTCAGATGAGATGTGGACCCAGCGTGGCGGGCTGGCCCTTGAGTTCGAGGACGCGGTCGGCGAGGCGGTCTGCCTCGGCCCGCGCATGGGTGACGAGGATGGTGGCCGGGCGCTGCTCGGCGATCAGCGCCTCGGTCAGCTGCAGCATCGCCTCGGCCAGATCGGGATCGAGCGAGACGAAGGGCTCATCCATGATCAGCAGAGCGGGCTTCCCGGCAAAGGCGCGCGCCAGCGCCAGACGGCGCTGCTGGCCAAGCGACAGGCTGCGCGGAAAGGCATCGTAGCGCCCTTCGAGGCCCACCCGGTCGAGCGCGGCGCGGGCGTCCTTTTCGGCCAGTGACGGATGGACCAGCGTGAGGTTCTGCAGCGCGCTGCGCCACGGCAGCAGCACCGGCTCCTGAAACACCATCGCCATCTCGGCGGGGCGGGTGATCTCGCCCTCGAAATAAGGATCAAGCCCGGCGACGATGCGCAGCACGGTGGATTTGCCGATGCCCGAGGGCCCGACCAGCGCCACCGTCTCGCCGCGCGCCACGGTGAAGCCGAGGTTGCGCAGCACCTCGGCGCTGCCGAAGCGTTTGGAGCGGATATCGACGCGCACGGCGGCAGGCTCCGAAAGCTTGGGATGCAAGGGCACCACGCGGCGCTCCTCGGGCGCGCAGCGCAGGCTCATTGCACCGCCGCGAAGAGGCCGTCCGGCACGCGATCCGCCTGACCGACCAGTTCCTCCCCGCCAAGCTGCGACATCAGCGCCAGCAGCTTGCCCGCGGCCTCGGCATCCACCGCACCGCGCGCGGGCACACCGGCGATCCAGTCGCTGCGCAGCTGCTCGAACTGCGCGTCGCTTTGCGCGTTCATCTGCGGGCGGACCGCCTCCCATGCGGCGGGATCGTCCGACAGCATCTGCTTGGCGTCGCGGCTGGCCTCATAGAAGGCCTGCGCCAGACCCTCGTGCTGCGCCAGAAACTCCTCCTTGAAGTAATACCCCAGCAGCGGCACGTCGGGATCGAGCCCCAGCGCCTCTGCCGCAGTCTCGACCGAGATCAGCTCGCGCATCCCCGCCGCCTTCATCTTGGCAAGGAAGTGCCAGAAGTTGATCGCCCCGGCGTAATCCCCCGAGAGGCCCGATTTGAACACCAGCGGCGGCGCGCCATAGACCTGCTCGGTCTGCGCGGCGAGGTCCATGCCGTATTCCTGCTGCGCGAAGGCGCGCAGGATCAGCCAGGATTTGTCGAGCGGCCCCCCGGCGATGCCGATCTTGCCGCCTTCGAGGTCGGCGAGCGTTTCCACATCCGAGCCCTCGGGCACCACCAGCCCGCCGACTGCGCGCGAATAGGGCACGACCACATAATCCTTGCCCGCGGCGCGCTGGCGGGCGACCCAGATCCAGTCGGCCACCGCCATATCGGCCTCGCCGCCCTCTACCGCGAGGCGCGTGGCGCCATTGTCGGCATAGGGCACCATCTCGAGCCGGAAGCCGTGCTTCTTGTCGAGCCCCTGCTCGGTGATCGTCGACAACTCCCAATTGACCGTGCCGATCTTCAGCACGGCGGCGCGGATCACCGGCAATTCCTGCGCAGCGGCGCCGAAGGCGGTCACGCATCCCAGCGCCAGTACGGTCAGAAATCTTTTCATCGTCTCTCCTCCCCTAAGGGCCGACCGGCCCCGCATGTCCGCAAGCACCGCTTGGCCCCGCAATCGCCAAAGGGTCTCCTCTCCCCTTGGCCCGGCGAGATCGCCGCGCAGCCTGTTACTCCGGCGTGATCGCCACGCCCCAGGGCTGCTGGCCCACCTGCACCGACTTTACCGCCTTCTCGGCGGCCACGTCGATAATCGTGATGTCGTTGGAATTGCCGTTGGTGGTCACAAGGAACTCTTCGCCCGGCGTGAAGGCCATCTGCCACACCCGCTGGCCCACCATGATGTAGTCGGTGACCTCAAGGCTCGCGCCGTCGATCACCGCCACGCGGTTCGCCGGTCCCAGCGCCACGAAGATGCGGCTGCCGTCGGAGGTCGCCTTCACCCCCACCGGCTGCAGCCATTCGGGCAGCACGCCGGGCACCTCGAAGCCGATCTTCTGGCTCAGCGTCGGCGTGCCGTCCTCGGCGATGTCGATGACGCTGACCGTGCCGCCGATCTCGGAACTGACGAAAAGCCGCGTGCCGTCGGCGGTGTATTCGGCGTAGCGCGGGCGCTGATCGACGAGGATATTGTGCTTGATCGCGTAATCCTCGGTCGAGATGAAATGCGCCATATTGGTGGTTTCCGAGGTGTTCACCACCCACTTGTGGTCGGGCGAGATCGCCATGCCCTCGGGCTCCACCCCCACCGGCACTTCGGCAAGGATCGTATGGGTCTGGGTGTCGGTCACGGTGACGAGATTGTCGTCCTCATTGGCGATGTAGAGCGGGCTGCCCGAGCGATCGAGCACGAAAAGCTCGGGGTCCGGGCCAGAGGGCAGCGTGTAAAGCTCCTCATAGGTTTCGGTGTCGAAGACCCGCACCGTGTCGTCATCCGAGGCGCAGACATAAAGCAACGTGCCGTCGGGCGAGAGGGTGATGCCGCGCGGGCGGTTGCCGCCCGAGAACTCGGTGATCACCTCCCAGCTTTCGGTATCGACCACGGTGATCGTATTGCCGCGCTCGTTCGACACGAAGGCCTTGCCCGCATAGGCACCGCTGGCGACGAGGCAGAGCGCGGCGGAAAGCATGAGATGTTTCATCGGTGTCCTCATTCGAAAGCCGTGCAATCGGATTCAGGGCGGTCGAGCCCCAGCGTGTCGAGCGGCGAGACCTGATGCAGGAAGCCCTCCTGCGGGCTGACGCTGACGGTGATGCGGTCGTCATAAAGCAGGATCGGCTGGCGCAGCTGGCCGTTCCAGTTGCGGAAGGTCACCTTCTGGCCCTTGAAGGCGGCCAGCTCGAAGGCGTCCGACAGGATGTACTCTTCCAAGGTGGCGGGATCGTTGCTGCCGGTGCGGGTCACCGCCTCGCCCAGCACGCGCAGCGCAAGCCATGTGTTGTAATCGCCGGGCATCACCTGCCGCCGCGCCAGTTTCTCGAACCGGGTCTGGAACTGCGTCGCGCCCCAAGCCTCATGCGCGCCATGCATGGTGACCGGGCGCAACCCGGCGCTGCCCATCACCGGGCGCGGCGTCCAGAGGTGATAGGGCAGATAGGCGGCGAAATAATCCGAAGCGTCGGCGGCGATCACCACGTCATGCTCGGGCAGGCGCTGCAGGAAGGTGGGCAACTGGCGCTGCACCAGCACATGGCCTGAATCGGTGCGGCGGGTGCCGCCGGTGTCCTCGAACTCGCGCTCCTCGACGATCTTCGCGCCGAACTTGCGGGCGGCGCGGCGGTAGGCCTCGGCCAGCGCGCGATCTTCGGGGTTCGAGCCACTGACCAGCACCCAGCGCGGCCATTTCTTCCAGATCGCGAATTGCGCCACCGCATCGGCGGCCATCGCGTCCGAAGGGGCGACATGCAGCAGGTTGGCGCGGCAGTCCGCGCCGCGCAGCGTCACCTCGGGCGCGGCGGCGTTGACCACCAGAGCGCCCGCCTCGGCGGCGCGACCCGCAAGCGCCAGCATCTCCTCGCCCCGCGCATCCACCACGATGTAGCGGATGCCCGACGCCAGCATCTCCTCGAGCGCGGCAAGCGCCTCCTCGGGCGCGGCGGCGGCGGTCACCGTCTCGTAGCTGTGGCCCATGAAAGCGCCGGTGGTGGCATTGTCCTCATCCGCCAGTTGCGCCCCGGCGAAATCCAGATCCTCGGCCCGCAGGTCGTAGCGCGAGATCGGCAGCAGCGCCGGGTAGTCCACCCGCAGCACCCCGGCCTTCACCTCGACCGCCTGCGCCACCGGCGCCCATAGCGCCAGCGCCGCCGCGGCCAGCAGCGGCATCGCTCGTGTCAGCACGTTCTCCTCCCATGCCCGCCTGTTTTGGTCGGGCTTGCGCCACTTTGCCCCTCCGAAGGCAAGGCGGTGAACCGATACTTTCGGTTCGGTTGCGAGGACCAGCGTAACGGCGGCACGATTACCTGCGACTCTTAATTTCTAAGAAGGCAGCGATGCTTATCCGCACCCTGATCCTGCTCAGCCTGCTCTGCAGCCCGGCCCTTGCCGGCGGCAAGGTGGCGTTTTTCGGGATCACCTTTCTCGACAGCTCGCTGCAGACCGCCGAACTGGGGCAGGACCCGGCAGAGCTGGCGCGGATTGCCATGCTCGAGCAGATGGTTGCCGACCGGTTCAGCGCCGAGGGTTTTGATCTGCTGGACCTCGCGCCGGTGGCCGAAGAGCGCGCGCGCATCGTCAACCCGGCCAAATGCTACGGCTGCGACGCGCGCATGGCGAGCAAACTGGGGGCCGACTATGCGCTGGTGGGCGAGGTGCAGAAAGTGTCGAACCTGATCCTGTCGATGAACCTGCAGTTGCGCGATCCAAAGACGGGGCAGACCGTGCGCGGCCGGGTCGTCGATATAAGGTCCAACACCGACGAGAGCTGGCGCCGCGGGATGGATTACATCCTGCGCACCGGCATTTTCACGGGGACTTTTACCGGGGATTTCCCCGAGAGTTCCAAGCCCGAGAATTCCAAGGAGGAGAGCAAATGAAACGACGCAACCTGCTGATCGCGGGGGCGGCGCTGGCGCTGATGCCCGCCGCCGCCATCGCGCATGGGCCGACCCGGCAGAAAGTCACCGTGACCACCGAGGTCGCCGCCGAGCCCGCCGAGGTCTGGGCCGCCATCGGCGATTTTCAGGACATGACCTGGCACCCCGCCATCCTCTCGAACTCCGGCGAGGGCGGCAATGAAATCGACGCCACGCGCGAGCTTTATCTCTCGGATCAGGGTGCCGAGGGACCGATGATCTCGGAGGTGCTTTACAAGTACAGCGACGAGAAAATGTCCTACAGCTACCGCATCACCGATGTCGCGGTGGAGGTGCTGCCGGTGACCAACTACTCGTCGCATCTGACGGTGAAACCGCGGGAGGGCGGCGGGTCCGAGGTCGAATGGCGCGGCGCCTTCTACCGTGGCTATCCCAACAACGACCCGCCCGAGAACCTCAACGACGAGGCCGCGATCGCGGCGGTGACCGGGGTCTATGAGGCCGGGATGAAGGCGCTGGTCGAGCGGTTCGGTGCGCCCTCTTCGTGATCTCGCGCGCGGTGCGGCGCTGGCTTTCTGGGCCGGTGCCGCGCCGGGCGTCGCCGCCGCCGATCTTGCCTATGTCACCTGCCAGAACGGTGAGGCGGTCAGCGTGCTCGACCTTTCCACCGGCAGTGAGGTCGCGCGCTGGTCCCTGCCCGGCAAACCGGCGGGCATCGCCGTGGCGGCAGACGGGCGGGTCTATACCGTGGCCCCCGATGCCAAGACCGTGCGCCGCCATGGCAAGGACGGCACGGTAGAGGCCGAGGTGCAGCTTGACGGCGGCCCGATGGGCGCGGCGCATGACGCGGCGCGCGGGCGGCTTTTCGTGTCGGACTGGTACAACGCGCGGCTCTGGGTGCTGGACGACATGACGCTCGAGCCGCAGGCCGAGCTTAAAGCAGGTGCCGCCCCCGCCGGGCTGGCGCTGTCGCCGGATGGCCGCTGGCTTGCCGCCGCCGAGCGCGATGCCGACCGGGTGAGCCTTTACGATGCCGAGACGCTGGTGCTGGCCCGCACCGCCGCGGTGGGCACCCGCCCCTTCGGCCTTGGCTTCGCGCCGGACGGGCGGCTTTTCGTGGGCAACGTCGGCAGCGACGACGTGACGGTGATCGCGCCCGCCTCGGGCGAGGTGCTGGCGACGGTTCCCGTGGGCGCGCGCCCCTATGGTGTGGCCTTCGCGGCGGGCCGCGCCTTTGTCACCAACCAATACGCGGGTACGCTCAGCGTGATCGCGCTACCCGACCTCGCGCCGCTGGCGGAGCTGCCGGTGGGCGAATACCCCGAGGGGATCGCCGCCACCTCGGACGGGCGCATCGCCGTGGCCAACTGGTTCGACAACACGCTCAGCCTGATCGACGCCGAGACGCTGGAATGGATCCGCGACATCGACACCGCCGACGGGCCGCGCGCCTTCGGCGCCTTCGTCCTGCAAACCGCAGACTGATGCCGCTGCGTCATGGGGCCGAGTCATGGGACTGGACGCGCCCGCCCGCGTTGCGCATAGCTTTGTGACCACAATCAGCCGAGGACCCCAGCCGCCATGACCGATACCGCCCCCCTGCCCCGCGATCTCTACCTCGAAGACATCGCCGTCGGGGACCGTTTCGTCAGCGGCACCCACGCGCTGGACGCGGCGCAGATCAAGGCCTTTGCCGCCGATTACGACCCGCAGCCCTTCCACCTCGACGAAGAGGCGGCCAAAGACAGCCTGTTCGGAGGGCTGGCCGCCAGCGGCTGGCACACGGCGGCGATCACCATGAAGCTTTTCGTGTCGTCGGTGCCTTTCGCCAAGGGGCTGATCGGTGCCGGGGTCGAGGTGACATGGCCCAAGCCGACCCGCGCGGATGACGTGCTGCATGTGGAAAGCACGATCACCGAGATCAAACCCTCGCGCTCGCGCCCCGGTCGGGCGATGGTCTCGGTCGAGACGCTGACGCTGAACCAGCACGGCGAGACCCGGCAGCGGCTGCTGTCGCGCATGGTGATGTTCGGGCGCGACGATCAGGGCTGATCGCCTGCCCACAGATCACTGCCGCGGCGTGACCCGCTCCAGCGGGTAGCCTGCCGCGGCCCACCCGTCTGTCCCCTCGGGCAGCCAGTAAACCTCTGCATATCCTTCGGCCAAGGCGCGTTTGGCGGCGTTCCAGCTCATCCAGCACTCGGCGAGGCAGAAGATCAGCAACGGATGCGCCCTGTCGCCGCCGGTGACCGCCGCCAGCCCGTCGCGAAAGTACTGCGCGTCGACCTCGGCCAAGGCGCCATAGCCGGTGTTGGGCAGCCAGACGGCCCCCGGAATGCTGTCGCGCGGCTTGGCGCGCCAGACCGTGCCCTCGGGCAGATTGTCGGGCTTCGGCGGTTGCGGCAGCACATCGACAAAGGCAACCTCGCCCGATAGCCACAAGCCGTGCGCCTCATCCGCATCCACCACCTGCGCCCCCGCCAGCGTCTCTGGCACCGGCGCGCGATAGGCCTCCATCCGGTAGCCTTCGGGCTCGGGCACCTGCTGCGCGAGGGCCAGCGCTGGCAGCAGCATCAGCACCGCCGCCAGAGCCTTCATTGCGACACCGAGATCACCTGCTCGCCCATGTCCGACACGAGGGGCACCCCGGCCTCGATCAGCAGCGCATCGATCTCGGCCTGATTGCGGCGGATCAGCGAATTGAGCTGGCGCTGCCAGACCTTCTCGCCCTGCCGCACCCCCATGGTGATGCGATAGAACAGCTTTGGCGCGCCCGCCTCATGGATCAGCGGCACCACCTTCAGCCCCGGATGGTCGCGCTTGACCAGCGGTCCGGCGATCGGCCCCCAAAGCACCGCGGCGTCGATCTCGCCCGCCTCGAGGTCGGTCAGCATGTCGTCCGCCGGGCTGTCATGGCGCCGGTCGACCACCAGCTGATAGGGCCGCGCCTTTCCGATGAGCCCATTGCGCGCCATATGCGTCGCGGGCGGCGATCCGGCGATCACCCCCAGCTTCAGCCCCTGCAGCGCCGGGTCCGACAGTTGCGTCACATCGGCAAGGTCACCGTCGGCAGGCACCACCAGCACATAGGCCGAGGTCATGTAGTGGTTGGTGTTGAGCACCAGCTCATGGCCCTGCGCGTAGCCCATCACCACGTCGCATTTCCCGGCCTTGAGCGTCTGGCGGATAAAGCCGGTGGCCATGGGAAACCACGTATAGCTGACGGATCGTTCGAGCTTGCTGGCGATCAGCTCGGCCAGCCTGTTCTCATAGCCCGATCCGTCCTCCATCGACATCGGATCATTGGCGGGATCGGCGCAGACCCTCAGATGCGTCTTGGAGACGAGATCCGAGGTCTGCGCCGCGCCCGGCCCCGCATGGGAGGCAAGCAGGGCCACCAGCGCCGCGATGAGGATGCGGCGCTTTTCCTCAGCCCATGCAGGCATTTTCCATCTCGGTGAAAGTGTCACTCTTGGGCTCCTTCTTGGCCGGACGACCACGGTCGATCGCGCCCGATCCATGTGCCTTGAGGTAGGTGTAGATGTCGTCGAGGTAGCACATCACGTTGGGGTTGGTGCCAAAGGCGGGCATCACCGAGTTTTCGGCCGCGCCGACCTTTTTGCGTCCGTTCACCACCGTGTCGACGAAATCGTAGTAATCCATCTCGATCGCCGAGTTCTTCAGCGCCGGCGCATAGGTCGAGCCCTCGCCATCGGGGCCGTGGCAGACGTGGCATTCGGCGTGATAGCGGCGGAACCCCGAGAAGGTCGGCCAGTCCACCGCACCCTCATCGGTGATGTTGAAGGTCGGAATGCCATCCTCGGTGTAATAGCGGCCGCCTTCCTCGTAATCGACGGCGATATTGGGATCGTCCATCGAGACGTTGGCGGCATTGAGCGCCCCCGCCATCGGGAAGGCCGCAAGCAGGCCAGCGGCGGCAAGGAGGGTAAGCTTTGGGGTCATGGCATATGGGTCCTGAAACTGTCTTTCGGAGGGATGCGCCGGCGAAAGCTCTGCTCTCGCCGGCGCCCTTCACGGCTGCGGATCACTCGGGCAGAGCGAAGACCGTCAGCTGGCCGCCAAGCGCGGTGTAGTCGGACAGGGCCGAATAGCCGCCGACCGCGCCGAGACCGTCGTTGGGGTTGGTCAGGCCTGCGGCAAGACCGATGCCGGCCCAGCCCCCGACACCCGACAGGATGCCGACGTACTGCTTGCCGTCATGCTCGTAGGTCATCACGTTGCCGATGATCCCCGAGGGCGTCTTGAAGCGATAGAGCTCGTCGCCGGTCTCTGAATCGACCGCCTTCAGATAGCCCTCGAGCGTGCCGTAGAAGACCACGTCACCCGCGGTGGCCAGAGCGCCCGACCAGACCGAGAACTGCTCGGGGATCGACCATTTGATCTCGCCCGCGATATTGTCCCACGCGATGAAGTTGCCCATGCCGCCATGGCTGTCGGGCGCCGGATACATCGCCAGCGTCGCGCCCACATAGGGCTGACCGGCGGTGTAGCTTACGCGGAACGGTTCGTAGTCCATGCAGACGTGGTTGGTCGGCACGTAGAACAGTTCTGTCTTCGGCGAATAGGACGCCGGCTGCTGGTCCTTGGAGCCAAGCGCCGCCGGACAGATGCCGGTCGAGTTCACATCCTCGCCGTTCTGCTCGGTGGAATACTCGGCCACGACCGCCGGACGGCCATAGGTCTCGGACTCCGGGTCCATGTCGACGCCGGTGGTCCAGTTCACCGCCGGGTCGTATTTCTCGGCCACCAGAAGCTCGCCGCTGATCCGGTCCATCGTATAGGCCAGACCATTGCGGTCGAAGTGGGTCAGCAGCTTGCGCGCCTCGCCGTCCATCTCCTGATCCGTGAGGATCATTTCGTTGATGCCGTCGTAGTCCCACTCGTCATGCGGGGTCATCTGGTAGACCCATTTGGCCATGCCGTCGTCGGGGTCACGCGCCATCACGGTCATCGACCAGCGGTTGTCGCCCGGGCGCTGCGCCGGGTTCCAGGTCGAGGGGTTGCCGGTGCCGTAGTAGATCAGGTCGGCCTCGGGATCATAGGAATACCAGCCCCAAGTGGTGCCGCCGCCGATCATCCACTGATCGCCTTCCCATGTGTTGGTGCCCGAATCCGCGCCCACCGGTTTGCCCAGATGGGTGGTGTTTTCCGGGTCCATCAGGATGTCTTCGTCCGGACCCATGGAATAGGCGCGCCATTCCTGCTCGCCGGTCTCCATGTTGTAGGCAGTGACCGAGCCGCGCACGCCAAACTCGCCGCCCGAGATGCCGACGATCACCTTGTCCTTCACCGGCATCACGGTGGCGGTGTTGGTCTCGCCCTTCGCGGCGTCGCCGTTCATCACCTCCCAGAGCACTTCGCCGGTCTCGGCGCTGAGCGCCACGACCTTGGTGTCGGCCTGATGCAGGAAGATCTTGCCATCGGCATAGGCGACACCGCGGTTCACCGTGTCGCAGCACATCACCGGAATGACGTCAGGATCCTGCTTCGGCTCATAGCGCCATTTGATCTTGCCGTCTTCTTTGAGGTCGAGCGCATAGACGATGTTCGGGAACGGTGTGTGCACGAACATCGTGTCCCCGACCACCAGCGGCGAGCCCTCATGGCCGCGCAGCACGCCGGTGGAGAACGTCCATGCCACCTGCAGGTCGCCGACGTTGTCCTTGTTGATCTTGTCCAGCTCGGAATAGCGCTGGTTTGCATAATCGCCCGTCTGGATCGCCCATTGCGCGGGATTGTCCATCTGGGTCATGAGGTCGTCATTCGCCATCGCCATGGACGCGGCGCATAGGGCCACGCCAGACGTCAGTAGCAGCCGTCTCTTCATTTCCTTCTCCCTTGGTATGGCGACGCATGCCGCCTCGTTGTCCCGCGGGGTCCGCCTTGCGGCGCCAGAGACCTCGTGGGCTCATCCGGGTTTGGCGATCCTCCTCCCGCCGCCCCCGGAATTCCGTTCAGCGGCTCACGAGCCGCCCGCTTCAAAACCGGACAGATAGGCGATCACGTCAGCGCGATCCTCTTCCTTGCGCAGCCCGGCAAAGGACATCTTGGTGCCCTTGGCATAATCCCGCGGCTTCTCGAGAAAGGCCGACAGGTCCTCGGCGGTCCAGCTGCCCTTCTCGGCGGCCAGCTCGGTCAGCGCGTCGGAATAGTCAAAGCCCTCTTCCGCCGCGATCTCGCGGCCGACGATGCCATTCAGCACCGGGCCGACCCGGTTCTCGGCATCGGCGCCGACCATGTGGCAGGCCTTGCACTTGCGAAACACCTTCTCGCCCGCGTCGGCGTCGCCTTCCATGTCGGCAAGCGCGGCGCCTCCCGAAAGCGTCACCATCAGCGCGGCTGCGAGCATTCTTTGAAACATGCCTTGTCTCCTCCTTCTGGGCCGGGGCTCAGGCAAGCCGGGCCGCATGCCAGGCGACGTGGTCGCCGGCGAATGTGTTCACGAAAAAATACGAATGGTCGTAGCCGGGCTGCATCCGCAGCACCCCCGGCTGACGCCGCTTTGTCATCGCCCCGGCCAGCGCCTCGGGCTTCAGCAGGTCGAGGAACTGGTCGCGCGCCCCCTGATCCACGAGGATCTCTCCCTTCCAGCCGCGCTCCTCCATCAGCAGCGTGGAATCATGCCCCGCCCAACAGCCCTCGTCGTCGCCGAGATAGGCCGAGAGCTGTTTGCGCCCCCAGTCCGACTGGGTTGGATGGGCAATCGGCGCAAAGGCCGACAGGCTGTCGTAGAGATCGGGGTTGCGCATCGCCAGCGTCAGCGCGCCATGCCCGCCCATGGAATGGCCGGTGATGCCATGACGCGCGCCGATCCCCTCCATGCCAGATACGAGCCCGCGCAGCTCGTCGGTGATGTAGTCGTACATGCGGTAATGCGGCTTCCACGGCTCGCGCTTGGCGTTGACGTAAAACCCCGCGCCCTGCCCCAGATCATAGGCTTCGTCATCGGCCACCTGCGGCCCGCGCGGCGAGGTGTCGGGAAACACCACCGCCAGCCCGTGCAGCGACGCATGCTCCTGAAAACCGCCCTTGGTCATCGCGTTCTCATGCGTGCAGGTCAGCCCCGAGAGATACCACAGCACCGGCACCGGTCCGGCCTCGGCCTGCGGCGGCAGATAGACCGCGAAGGTCATGTCGCAGCCGCAGGCCTCCGAGCCGTGCCGGTAGACGGTCTGCCGCCCGCCGAAGCTGATGTTTTCCGCCACAACCTCCATGTCTCAGAACTCGACCACCGCGCGGATCGACTTGCCCTCATGCATGAGATCGAA